>NZ_JBEXNL010000003.1:58495-363922 GCF_040611135.1 Tsukamurella sp. NPDC003166 | reverse complement strand
CCCCGAAGGGCCTTACCGTTCGACTTGCATGTGTTAAGCACGCCGCCAGCGTTCGTCCTGAGCCAGGATCAAACTCTCCATAAAAAACACTAGAAACACAAGGTTTCAGCATAATCCAGGAAATCCTGAACAAAACGAAACCACTGACAAAAATCAATGATTCCAGAAATACATCTCGCAAAGAAATAAACGAGAAAAGCCACAACACAAACAACCAAAAATTTGATTGTCCATGCGTGCCAAAAAATTTTGGCACTGACAATTTCATCGACACACTGTTGAGTTCTCAAAGAACACGCCAAACGCGGCCCGCACCACCACGTCCCGTGCGGGACGTAGTCCGTGGATTGGAGACCTTCGCAGACATCCTCTCGTGTCAGCGCGACGATCCTTGCGGATCTTCCCGGTTTCCGACATCCGGCGGCGCTTCGACTGACCTGAAGATCAGGTCTCAGTGGGCCTGCCGGGCGGCGCCGTGGCGCTGCTGACTCGAAATAAGTTACAAAAGTCGAGCGCGAAACACAAATCGGCTGGTCAACCACTGGATCGAGTGCTGGGTGCGGCCAGGTCCCGCGCGCTCACGAACTCCCGCTCGGCACCGTCGACGGGATCGATGAAGCGCAGGCTTCGAGCCAGTAGGCGGAGTGGGTCGGAGAAGTCACCGTCGACTGTCTCGCGCTGCTCGGGGTAGAGCGGGTCGCCCAGGATCGGGATTCCGAGGCGCGTCATGTGCAGTCGTAGTTGGTGGGTCTTGCCGGTCTCCGGCCGCAGGCGGTACCGCCCGACAGTGCCGCCGGCTCCGTCGGGCGCAACCGACTCCAGGGCCACGCGGGAGCGAGCGTTGACGGGGCCCTCGACCTCGTACGCACGCATGATTCCGGGCGTCTTCTCTATCCGGGATTCGACCACGGCCGGCAGGGCCACGTCCGCCCGCACGGGTGCGAGAGCGGCGTACTCCTTGTGCGCGGCACCGGTCGCGAAGAGTTGCTGGTAACGACCCCGGACCGCGGGGTCCCGTGTGAACAGCAGGACCCCGGCCGTCAGGCGGTCCAAGCGATGGGCGGGCGAGAGCTGCGGCTCGCCGAGCTCACGGCGCAGCCGGACCAGGGCGCTCTGCACAACCCGGGCACCGCGCGGCATGGTGGCGAGGAAATGCGGCTTGTCCACCACGACGATGCGCTCGTCCTGGTAGAGGATCGGCATGGGGAAGGGGACGTCGATCTCGTCGGGCAGTTCCCGATACATCCAGACCGCCTGCCGGGCGGCCAGCGTCGTCGACGGGGCGAGCGGCGCACCGTCGGACCCGCGAACGCACCCGCGGGCGCTCTCCCCGGCGACGTACTCCGAGGTGCCCGGGAACCGGGCCTCCAGGACCTCTCCGAGCGTGCGCCCGTCCTCCTCCTCGGCGATCACAAGACGCGTCGGGTCGACCCCGTCGCGCAAGGGCAGCGGCGCGACCGGGGCGCCGCGATGCCGCCGGGGGCGCCTAGCCGTTGGACTCGACCTGCACCTTGAGGTTGGTCAGCAGTTCGTCGTAGATGCGGCCGAGCCCCTTGGGCGCGAAGGTCTTCTCGAAGAAGCCGCCGATGCCGCCCGCGCCCTGCCAGGTGGTGGTGATCGTGACGGTGGACCCGTCGCCGGCGCCGGTCACGCGGTAGACGGTGACCATCGAGCTGTTCGCGTCGGTCTCGGTGACGGAATCGGCGGAGGCGGTGACGGAGGCCCGCACGTTCCGCGAGCGCTTCTCCGTCGCCTGCAGGACCCACTCGGCGACGGTGCCGTCGCCCTGCCCGCCCTCGACCACGCGGAAGTCGCGGTAGTTCGGGGGCAGGATCTCGGCCCGCCGGGTGTAGTCGGCGATCGCGGCGAGTACGGTCTCGGGCGCGGCAGCGATGGTGGTGGACTTGGTGGCGGTTACCTGGGCCAACGTACTTCGATCCTCTTAGTGACGGGGCCGGCGGCGGGGCTGCCGGCATGGATGTCGGCACCGCCGACCTGTTCGATGCCAGCCTAACCAATCGGTAGCGACCCGCGCGCGTCGCGGCCGAGAGGTATAGCGTCGGTAAACGTGAGCGATCGCAGTACCGCGCCGGTCCGCACCCCGACCACCGTCCCGATCGGTGGCGAGTCCGCCTACCGGGAGGGCCTCGAGCGCCTGCTCGCCAGCTATCGGGCGATTCCTGCCGGCGCCCGGGTGCGCCTGGCCAAGAAGACCTCGAACCTGTTCCGCGCCCGCGCCGCGACGGACGCACCCGGCCTGGACGTTTCGGGCCTGAGCGAGGTGATCTCGATCGACCCGGAGGCGCGCACGGCCGACGTCGGCGGAATGTGCACCTACGAGGACCTGGTCGCGGCGACGCTGCCCTTCGGGCTCGCTCCCACCGTCGTGCCGCAGCTCAAGACGATCACCCTCGGCGGCGCGGTGACCGGCATGGGCATCGAATCGAGTTCGTTCCGCGCGGGCCTGCCGCACGAAGCGGTCCGCTCGATGGACATCCTCACGGGCACCGGCGAGATCGTCACCGCCACACCGGACGGACCGCACGCGGACCTCTACTTCGGCTTCCCCAATTCGTACGGCACGCTGGGCTATTCGACCCGGCTCACCGTTGAGCTGGAGCCGGTGGGGCGGTACGTGGAGCTGCGCCACGTGCGGTTCCACACGCTCGACGACCTGCAGGACACGATGAGGGACATCGTCGACGAACGCGAGTACGACGGCGAACCGGTCGACTACCTCGACGGCGTGGTGTTCTCCGCCGACGAGTCCTACCTCGTCCTGGGCCGTAGGACCGACGAGGACGGGCCGCTCAGCGATTACACGGGCCGGGAGATCTACTACCGGTCGATCCAGCACGCCGACGGCGTGACCCGCGACCGGCTGACGACCCACGACTACCTGTGGCGATGGGACACCGACTGGTTCTGGTGCTCGCGCGCCTTCGGGGCGCAGAACCCCACCGTCCGGCGGTTCTGGCCGAAACACCTGCTGCGCAGCAGCTTCTACTGGAAGCTCGTGGCATTGGACCGCAGGTGGGACATCGGCGACCGGCTTTCGGCACGCAAGGGCGAGCCGCCCGGCGAGCGGGTGGTGCAGGACATCGAGGTGCACATCGACGAGATCACCGAGTTCCTCGAGTGGTTCCTCGCCGAGATCCCGATCGAGCCGATCTGGTTGTGCCCATTGCGGTTACGTGATCCGCTACCGCCCGGCGCCGATCCCGACCGGCCGTGGCCGCTCTACCCGCTGGAACCCGGGGAGACCTACGTCAACGTCGGTTTCTGGTCCGCGGTCCCGAAGCAACCCGGCCAGATCGAGGGCCGGGCGAACCGCCTGATCGAGGAGAAGGTCTCGGAGCTGGGAGGGCACAAGTCCCTGTACTCCGAAGCCTTCTACGAGCGCGCCGAGTTCGACGAGCTCTACGGCGGAATCCACTTGGAGAAGTACAAGTCCCAGTACGACCCGGAGGATCGCCTCCTGGGCCTGTACGACAAGACAGTCAGGAGGCAGTGATTTGACGCGCTCCACGGAGCATCTCCCGAAGCTGAGCCTCGCGGAGATCATCGAGAAGGTCGCGGGCGGCAAGCTCGCCATCCGGGTGAAGGCCTACGACGGCTCGTCGGCCGGCCCGGACGACGCACCGTACGGACTGGACCTGCTCACCCCGCGCGGGACCACCTATCTCGCAACGGCTCCCGGGGACATGGGCCTCGCCCGCGCCTACATCGCCGGCGATCTCGAGCTGACCGGCGCTCCTCCCGGAGACCCGTACGAGGCGCTCAAGGCGCTCTCGGACGACCTCACGTTCGCCAAGCCCGGACCGAAGCTCATCGCACAGATCGCGCGATCGGTGGGCGCCGAGCGGATGATCCCGGTCGCGCCGCCGCCGCAGGAGGCGATCCCCCGGTGGCGCCGCATCGCGGAAGGACTGCGCCACAGCAAGGCCCGGGATGCGGACGCGATCCAGCATCACTACGACGTGTCCAACCGGTTCTACGAATTGGTCCTCGGCCCGTCGATGACCTACACCTGTGCCTGCTACCCGAACGCGAACGCCACGCTGGAGGAGGCACAGGAGAACAAGTACCGCCTGGTCTTCGAGAAGCTGCGGCTCAAGCCCGGCGACCGGCTGCTGGACGTGGGCTGCGGCTGGGGCGGCATGGTGCGCTACGCGGCCCGCCGTGGCGTGCACGCCATCGGCGCGACGCTCTCCAAGGAGCAGGCGGAGTGGGCACAGGCCGCGATCGAGGCGGAGGGCCTGGGCGAGTTCGCGGAGGTGCGCTTCAGCGACTACCGCGACGTCCCCGAGGGCGACTTCGATGCGATCAGCTCGATCGGCCTGACCGAGCACATCGGCGTGCACAACTACCCGTCGTACTTCACCTCGCTGCGCGACAAGCTGAAGACGGGTGGGCTGCTGCTGAACCACACGATCACACGGCACGACAACAAGCTGTCGGGCAAGGGCGGCCAGTTCATCGACCGGTACGTCTTCCCCGACGGGGAGCTCACGGGCTCCGGCAAGGTGATCGCCGCGATCCAGGACATCGGCGGCATGGAGGTCCGGCACGAGGAGAACCTGCGTGAGCACTACGCGCTGACCCTCGCGCAGTGGTGCAAGAACCTGGTCGCCAACTGGGACGAGGCGGTGGCCGAGGTGGGCATCGGCACCGCCCGCGTGTGGGGCCTGTACATGGCGGGATCGCGACTGGGCTTCGAGCGCAACGTGGTCCAGCTGCACCAGGTCCTGGCTGTGAAGCTGGACGAGAAGGGCGGTGCCGGCGACCTGCCCTTGCGCCCCTGGTGGGACGCGTAGTCGCGCTCTCCGAAACCCGGCGCTCGCCCCGATCAGATCGGGCGGGCGCCGAGTTCGTTGCGGAGCAGTTCGAGGGCGATCTCCTCGGGGTCGCGGCGGGGGGCGGTGGCGCCGCCCGACACGGCGTCCTCGCGGTGCGCGGCCTCGATCATCTCCTCCTCGGAGACCTCCTCGACCGGCGCCGGCTCGGGGTCCGGCTCAGGTGGAAGCGGGATGTCGTCATGGTGCGACGGTGCGCGATTCTCCCGGCCGGCGGGCCGGGGATCGGGCCGCTGATCACCCGCGCGGCTGCGTCGTTCGAAGGTGGGCGGGGCCTTGCGTTGTGGTTCCGCGGCAGGGCGCTGCTGCGGCTGCGCGGCCGGCGAGCCCTGCTGCGGACGGGCACCGCTGCCGTCGCCGACCTCGACGTTCCACTGAGTGCCGAAGACCTCGCGCACCGCCTCGCGCAGGTTACCCACGTGCTGCTGATCGCTGAACCGGCCGAGCAACGCCGGGATCGGCAGCGCGAGATGTAGGACATCCCCCGCCAGGCCGAGCACCTGCATGTTCGTCATCAGCGTGGCCGTGACCTTGCTGCGGCTGCTCACCGCCCGGAGCACCTTGGGCCAGGCCGTGCGGACCTCGTCGATCGACGGGCCCGACGGTCCGTGCGCCGCAGCGGGTGCCACCGGGGGCGCCGGCGCGCGCTCGGGCTCGTACTCCGGCTCCGGCGGAGTGACCGGCTCCGGCGCGGGCCGGACCGACTGCGCGGCCGGCGCCGCACGCGGCGGCACTTCCGGCTCCGGCGCAGCGACGGGCTCGGGATTCGGCTCCGGAGCCCGCTCGGGCTCCGGGGCGGGCCGGTGCAGCACCGGCTCGGACTCGGCCAACGGCACGGGTCCGGGCGCAGCGCTCTCCTGCGGAGCAGGCTCCGGCGCGACAGGCGCTGCTTCCGGCGCCGCCGCGGGCGGCGCCTCGGCCTGCCGCTGGCTGGGCCGAACGAAGCGGGAGGCACCGTCGGACTGGGGAGCGGGGGCGGACGCCTGGGCCGGAGCGGCACCGTCGGGCACCGGACCGGAGGGCGCGGACCCGGCGGCGAGCGGCGCTCCGGCGGGGCGGCGTTCGAGCGCTTCGATGCGCTGCAGGAGGGCGGCCTGCGAGTCGTCGGCGGCGGGGAGCAGCATGCGCGCGCACATGACCTCGAGCAACAGCCGAGGCGACGTCGCGCCGCGCATTTCGGCGAGCGAGGCGTGCGTGACCTCGGCGCAGCGGGTGAGCGTGGCCAGACCCAACTTCGCGGCCTCGCCGCGCATGGTCTCGAGCACGTCCACCGGCACGTCGATGAGCCCGCGGTCAGCCGCGTCGGGAACGGTGTGCAGCAGGATCAGGTCGCGGAGGCGTTCGAGCAGGTCCGTGGCGAACCGACGGGGATCGTGCCCGGCCTCCATCACCCGCTCCACGGCGCCGAACAGCGCGGCACCGTCGGAGGTGGCGAGAGCGTCGACCGCGGCGTCGATGAGCGCGGTGTCGGTGACGCCGAGCAGGCCGAGTGCCCGCTGATAGGTGACGCCCTCGGCACCCGCGCCGGCGAGCAACTGGTCCATGATCGACAGCGAGTCACGCGGGGAGCCACCGCCGGCGCGAATGACCAGCGGATAGACCTGCGGCTCGACCGCGACGTGCTCGGCGCCCGTGATCTTCTCCAGCAGCGGCCGCATCACGTTGGGCGCAAGCAGCCGGAACGGGTAGTGGTGGGTGCGGGACCGGATGGTGGTGAGCACCTTCTCCGGTTCCGTGGTGGCGAAGATGAAGATGAGGTGCTCCGGCGGCTCCTCCACGATCTTCAGCAGAGCGTTGAAGCCCTGCGGCGTGACCATGTGCGCCTCGTCCACGATGAAGACGCGGTAGCGGGACTCGGCCGGGGCGTAGAAGGCACGGTCGCGGAGCTCGCGGGCGTCGTCGACACCGCCGTGGGAGGCGGCGTCCATTTCGGTCACGTCGAGATTGCCGGGGCCACCGGGGGCGAGCGCGACGCACGAGTTGCAGACCCCGCACGGCGTGCTCGTGGGGCCCTGCTCGCAGTTGAGCGAGCGCGCCAGGATGCGGGCCGACGAGGTCTTGCCGCAACCGCGCGGGCCGGAGAACAGATAGGCGTGGTTGATGCGCCCGGAATCGAGCGCTGTACTCAGCGGCTCGGTGACATGCTCCTGGCCCACGACCTCGGCGAACGTCGCTGGACGGTACTTCCGGTAGAGAGCCACGGTGTCAGGCTACCGGGACGGGGTGACATGCACGGCCGACGGTTCGTCGGTGCACATGCCGCCCCGCCCGGGGCGCTCTCTACTTCTTGTCGCGGTCCAGGCCGAGGACGTCGGTGATGTAGAAGAACGGGTCGGTCTGATCCGTCACGCCCACGACGTTCGCGGCGCCGGGGCCGTACGCGGCGATGCGGACCTGGCCACCGGTGTGCTGCTCCTCGCCGGGGTCGAGCGAGGTTCCGTAATTGACGGTCAGGACGCCACCGTCCTTGGTGTTCAGCGTGCGGGTCAGGCCGGGGGTGACGGTGCCCGCCTCGATGATCTGGCTGGTGTGCGCGTGATCGCCGGTGACGATGACCAGGGTGTCCTTGTCCTGCTTGGCGAACTCGAGCGCCGCGGACACGGCCTCGGACAGCTGCACGGTCTCGCCGATCTGCCCGCACGGGTCGGCGTCGTGATTGGCCTTGTCCACCGAACCGGACTCGACCTGCAGGAAGAAGCCCTTGTCGCCCTTGAGCAGGTCGATGGCCTTCTTCGTCATCGACGCGAGCTTGGGGGTGGCACCGAACGCCGGGTTGGGGGCGCAGGTGACCGGCGCCTCCTTGCCGCCGTCCTTGGTGGCGGTCGCCTTGTCCCACAGGCGCGGCAGGTTGCCGTCGGCGAATACGCCGAGCAGCGGCTTGTCCTGATCCGCCGTCTTGATCGCGTCGAGCTCGTCGCCGGAACGGACGATCTGGTAGCCGCGCTCCTTGGCCTGGGCCTCGAGGGTCTTGTCCCGGTACTCGCCCGCGGTCGCGGTCTGCGAGAAGGTCTTCCAGCCGCCGCCGAGGGTCACGTCCGCACGGGCGGCCAGCAGCTGCTCGGTGATGGACCCGAGGCCGCCGTTCTCCAGCGCGTCGGAGGTGCACTTCTCCTTGGTCTCGACGGGGCCGTAGCACTTGCGCTGGGCCACGTGCGCGACCTGCACGGCGGGGGTGGCGTCCTGCAGCTCGGTGGTGGTGACGTTGCCGGTCCGGCGGCCGTTGGCCCGCGCGATCTCGAGGATCGAGCGCTGCGGCTTGCCGTTGACGTCGACCCCGACGGCGCCGTTGTAGGTCTTGGTACCGGTGGCCCACGCGGAGCCGGAGGCGGCGGAGTCGGTGGTGTAGTCGGGCTTCTTGGTGGTCTTGTCCAGCGCGTACGTGGTGTAGTCGCCGGAGAGCGGCAGCTCGTCGATGCCGGGGATCTTGCCGCCGGCGCCCCACTGGTAGTTCCGCGCCAGCGTGAGCTCCTGGTTCGCGGTGCCGTCGCCGATCACGAGGATCACGTTCTTCGCCTTCGATCGCTGGATCGAGTCGGCGATCGCCTGCGTCTGGTCGCCGGCGAGACGCTTGGCACCGCCGTGCGCGGTGATGTCACCGGCCGCCGCGCGGTTGATCTCGACCTTCGCCGCGGTCTCGCCCGAGACGCCGGGACCGCCGTTGTCGCCGCCGCACGCCGCGACCATGCCGAGCACTGCCACGGCGCTCACCGCGAGAGCCACCGGGGCTTTGCCACTACCGAGTTTCGTCATTCCAGCATGGGAACATGCGCATTTGAACATCTCTCGGTGTGCAGATGAACAACCCGTTACCGACGCGCGCGAAGCCGCGCGAGCGGTCCGGCGGCGGCCTGCGCCATCGCGGATCCGAACAGCAGGCCCAACGCCAAAGCGCAGATGACCGCGCCGACGTCGACGACGGTCCGCACGCCTTGCTGCGGGTCGATGCCCACCGAGGTGACCGATAGCAGCCCGAGGCTGCCGGGCACCAGCACCCAGAACGCGGGCAGGAAGACCACGAGCCGCGGCAGCTGCGGCCGCAGATACGCGGCCAGTGAGGCACCCAGGCTGCCCGCGATCGCGCCGAGGAAGCCGCCCAGCACCGCACCCGACGCGGCCTGCCCCGCGAGCTGCGCCCCGAACGCCGCCGCGACGACCACCGCGATCGCCGGCAGCAGGCGCATGGACGCTCCCTCGTTGAGACACAGCCCGACGCAGATCACCGCGAGCCCGACCGGCGGCCCCCACGCGCCCAACTGGTTCACCCGCACGTTGGCCAGCAACTCGGGTGCGACGCCGAGCACCGTCGTCGCGCTGAGGATGCCGAGGGAGAAGAGCAGCAACTGCACCGTGCCGAAGGTGAGCCGGGCACTGCCCGCCACCATCGCGCCGGCGGCCAGCTCCGACATGCCGGTCACGACCAGCGCGCCCGGAAGGAGGACGGCCAGCGGCGCGAGGAGGGTGCGCAGCGGACCGTCGAGCCAGCCCGCCTGCGCGGCGGCGAACACGCCCGTACCCACCACGAACGCGGCGATCGTCGGGAGCAGCGTGGCGGCGAGCCGCACCCGGCCGGCGAGCCGGACGAGCAGCATCACCGCGCCGCCCCCGATCGCGGCGGCGGCGATGTTCGGCCAGCCCGGCTGCAGCAGCATGGCGATCCCGACCGCGATCACCGACCACGACAGGTCCTGCAACCAGCGCGGATAGCGGTGCGGTAGCGACCGCAGGTTCCCCAGCCGTGCGAACGCCTCGTCGACGGTGAGCCGCCGGGCGTTCAGGCCCCGGCGGACCTCCGACACGACCGCTGACTGATCCAGCCGCAGCGGGCCGGCGACGGACTCGAACGTGGCCGGGGAGCCCGGCTCGAGTCCCAGCGTGAGCCCCGTCGGGGTGGCCCCGACCTGGGCGAGCGGGTAACCGAGGGCCGTGGCGACGCCCTTCAGGTCGTACTCCACCTCGTGCACGGGCTGGCCCCCCGCGATCATCGCGGTGCCGAGGTATGCGAGCAGCCGGCGGTCCTCGGCGACGCGGTCAGGCTGCACGATCGGCCCGGTCCGCCCGCCGCAGATGCCAGGTCGCGCCGAGCAGGGTCGCGGCGAAGATCCACACGTAGACGCCGCCGGCGAGGGCCTTGAGCAGCGGATTCTCCATCGGCCGCAGGAAGATGCCGATGGCGTACGTGTCGTGGACGTCGTCGACGCCGGTGGGCTGCAGATGCGGGAAGTAGGTCACCCAGATGAAGGTGGCCGCGACGAGCCCGGCGGCCGCGAGCAACGGGAACGCACGGTCCGCCCACGCGTCCGCCTGCAGCGCACGACCGAGCAGCAGGACCAGCAACGGCACGATCCACACCCAGTGATGCCCCCAGGAGAAGGGCGATATGGCGCAGGCGGTGAGCCCGACGACGGTGATCGCGAGCAGCGTCTCGCCGCGGCGGTGCGCCCACGCCGCGATCGCCAGCCCCGCGAGCGCGGCGGGCACGGCGACCGCGAGCCAGATCACCGTCGAGGGCTTCTCGGCCCGGGTGAGGAAGGCGATGAGGCCGTTGATGGACTGGTTGCCCACCTGGTTCGGCTCACCGACGCGGGTGGCGTCGAGGAACGTGCCGGACCAGTACCTCCACGACTCGCGCGGGATCACCAGGAACCCGATCACGACGGTGCCGACGAGCGCGCCCAGGGCGTTGCGCGCCTCCCGCCACTGCCCGGTCACGACGAGGTAGGCGAGGAAGAACAGCGGCGTGAGCTTGATACCGGCGGCGATGCCGATGCTGAAGCCCTTGAACCGCGCCCCCGTGGGCCGCCCCAGATCCCACAGCAGGAGCAGCATGAGGAAGACGTTGATCTGACCGAACCAGATCGTCGTGCGGACGGGCTCGAGCACCGTCGCCACGAGCGTCAGGCAGACACCGGCGAACCACAGGCGCCAGTCCCGGGCGAAGCCGAGCAACCGGAACGCGATCATGATGCACGCCAGCAGTGCGAGCAGCACTGCCACTGTCCAGACCCAGCGCATCACGTCCGTGGACATCCAGCTCAGCGGAACGAACAGCACGCCGGCGAAGGGCGTGTAGGTGAAGGGCAGGATGTCGTTGAGCAGGGCACCGTCGTAGAGTCCCTCGCCGCCGTGGGACACGATCTGGCCGCCCTTGCGGTAGACCTCCGCGTCGATCTGGTTGTGGAACAGCCCGTACATCGGCGTGGAGAACGGGATCCGCACGAACTGCTGCCACACGGCGGCCCCCGCGGACACCGCGAAGAGGGCCAGCATCCACCACTGCCGGGGGAACCGCCGGCTGTTCTCGTCCGCCACCGGCGCGATCCTCCTGCTCTTCGCCGCCCTATTCGGGCTGCGACATCAGCTTTTCAGCAGAAGCCAAGAGTACACAGGTCGCCACGCCGTCCATTGCGGTCTCAAGCTCGTCGATCGACGGGAAGGTCGGCGCGAGCCGGATGTTCCGGTCGTGCGGATCCTCCCCGTGCGGGAAGGTCGCGCCGGCGGCCGTCAGGGCGATACCCGCCTCCTTCGCAAGGGCGACGGTCCGCGCCGCTGTCCCGTCGAGCACGTCGAGGCTGATGAAGTAGCCGCCCGTGGGCTCGCTCCAGGACGCGACCTTGGCCGCGCCGAGCCGGGCCTCGAGGATCTCGAGGACCCGCGCGAACTTCGGCGCGATGAGGTCGCGATGCTTGCGCATGTGGGCCCGCACGCCCTCGGCGTCGCCGAAGAACCGGGCGTGCCGCAGCTGGTTCACCTTGTCGGGCCCGATCGAGGTCAGACCGGTGTACTTCCCGTACCACGCCAGATTCTCGGCGGAGGCGCCGAGGAAGCTCACGCCGGCTCCTGCGAAGGTGATCTTCGAGGTACTGGCCAGCACGTACGGTCGGTTCGCGTGGCCGGCCTCGGCGGCCAGGCCCAGGACGTCCGGGTCCGACGGTGCGTCGCCCACCAGGGGGTGCACGGCGTAGGCGTTGTCCCAGAAGATGCGGAAGTCCGGCGCGGCGGTCGGCATCGAGACCAGCTCGCGGGTGATCTCCTCGGAGTACACCGAGCCCGTGGGATTGGCGTACTTCGGCACGGTCCAGATCCCCTTGATCGAGGGGTCGTTCGCCACCAGATCCTTGACCACGGCCATGTCGGGGCCGTCCGGGTTCAGCGGAACCACGATCATCTCGATGCCGAACTCGTGCGTGATCGCGAAGTGCCGGTCGTAGCCGGGGGCAGGGCAGAGGAACTTGACCGACTCCTCTGCGCCCCAAGGCCGTTCACCGTCGACGGTGCCGTGGATCCACGCCAGGGTGATCAAGCGATGCATGATCTCGAGGCTGGAGTTGTTCTGCGCGTAGAGGTTCGATACCGGGATGCCGAGCAGCTCCCCGAAGATCGCGCGCAGCTCGGGCAGGCCCGCGAGGCCGCCGTAGTTCCGGGTGTCGGTGCCGTCCGCGGCGCGGTAGTCGCCTTCGCCGGGCAGCGCCAGCAGCGCGTTCGACAGGTCGAGTTGGTCGGGCGCGGGCTTGCCACGGGTGAGATCCAGCTTCAACCCCTGGGCCTTCAGCGTCTCGAACAGCTCCGTCAGCTTCGCGTGGACATCGGCGAGCTCGGACTGACTCAGGGACACGTAGGTGGACATCGGGTGCGCCTCCGGCGGAAATCGGGCCCGGACAGAAAAGGGGACTCCGCGCACCCGCCAGAGCCCGTTGACCCTTGCTGCGTTCCCGCCCTGGGGGAGTTCACAGGATGGACGCCGCGCGGAGTCCGTGGACCACTATACGGGTCCGGGCTGGTTTGGGTCGACGGGGGCCTTCGTCTACAGTGGTCCACGGAGGATTCGCCTAGTGGCCTATGGCGCTCGCCTGGAACGCGGGTTGGGTTAATAGCCCTCAGGGGTTCAAATCCCCTATCCTCCGCCACGGATCGGCCCGTGACCAGCATGAACGCTGGCACGGGCCGAATCTCGTCAACGAGTGCGTCAATGTCGCCTGCGTGTGGCGAAGGCCGCGCGGCGTGACCGCCGGTAGTGCGTCCGCACCCAGATGCCGCCGCACCGCCTCCAGAGAGACGGTTCGAAAGTGCCATGTCATCCGTTCGGATGAACTCCGCGCAATCTTGGGACCGCATCGCTGGGACGGGGCATACGTTCAGCGCATGCATCTACATCCATCCCGCGTGGCTGCAGCGTTAGCCGTGGTCCCCACCCTCATCGCGGGATGCGGTTCCAGTACCGACACGACGACTGTCACTTCAACGGTCATCATGACGCCAGCGGTGCCGACTGGCGTCATCACAACGTCGCCATCCCTCGCCGGCACCCCGACCGATCCGAGTTCGGCGAACGTCGAAGCCAATCCGGCGACGTATCGATTCCGCGGCGACGGCTATTTCTTCAGCACACCTTCTGGAAAGTTCACCTGCGGTATCGATCTAAGAACCCCGGGAAGCACCAGCGCTGGCTGCCAGGGTTCGACAACGCCTATCCCACCTCGCCCCGCCAGTTGCGGAGCAGGACCAGGATGGGGGCACGGGATGCGCGTCGACAATACCGGTGCCACGTCATTCTTGTGCGCTGGCGGCGTCGTCTACGGCACCGGGTTCCGCTCTCCCGAACCAGTACTTGGATACGGCGTGAATCTGACCGCGGACGGCTTTAGATGCACCGTCCGAACGTCCGGCGTGACCCGCACGCACCTTGCCTCCGGGCACGGGTTCATGATCGCCGCCGAGACGAACCATCAGTTTTAAGTCACCCCGAGGCCGGCAATGAAGCCGCAGGCGTCATCCACTCGATCGAGGTTCACATCGTGAAACTGCATCCCACCAAGAACAGCAGGCGCTTGCGTGCGATCATCTTTCGCCTAGCAACACCGCTCGTCGTAATCTCATCTCTTTCGGCGGGCTGCACCCATGGCGATGACACACACCCGGCACCGGTGACGGTTACTCGATCCACTTTCGATACAAGTGCAGCTGCGTCGGCCGCGAGTTCTGACAACGCAAGTCCGGGCAACAATGAGACGTATCGCGACGCTATTGTGTTGGGCAGCCCCGGCAATAATTACTCGGAAGGATTCGGGCAGGTCGCGCCGCGATCAGTCGACTTCAGCGGACACTGCAGCGCATCGATCACAGACATCACCTGGAAGGGGTGGGGTTCGGCAATCGCAACCGGAACCGGGACGCAGTGCCGAACAGCCGGCGACATACAAGCCGGCGAGCCAACTCGGCACCCCGTACTCGTGGCCAGCAACATCGGGACCTGCAACGGAAAACGCGCGTACCTGACCCTGACGCGAGACGGCGAAGTATTCAGTATTTGCAACTATCGCTAGCGCATCTCCGTGCGATCGGCTATCGATGCTGTGCTGCATCGGGAACCGCCCCTGAATCATTCGCCGGGCATAAACGGCTCGCTCCGACGGTTCGTTTCTACGAACAGTCACTCCGAGCAAGGAGACACCGTGGCCAAGGGCTATTGGGTCAGCGTCTACCGCGTCATCAAGGACACCGAGAAGTTGGCCGCCTACAACGAACTGGCGCGGGTGGCCGTCCAGGCCGGCGGCGGGCGGCTCCTCTCCCTCGACGGTCGCGTCACCCCGTACGAGCACGGCGTCGCCGAGCGGACGATCCTGATCGAGTTCGACAGCTTCGAGCAGGCCGTCGCCACCCGCGAGAGCGCGGCGTACCAAGAAGCGCTCGCCGCGCTGGACGACGCCGTCGAGCGCGACTTCCGCGTTGTCGAGGGCCTCGGCTGACACCGGCCCGCTTCGGATCGCGAGCCTCGGTCAGTCGGTGATCGCCGCCACCGCGGCAGCGAGCTTGGGGATCAGCGTGTTGCGGTAGCCGCGCTCCGCGGCATTGCGGGCGAACTTCTGCTGCCGGTCCTCGACGTCGAAGCCCGACATCGTGAAGACGATCCGGGTCCCGCGCCCTTCGGGCACCAGCCTCCAGTCGACGATCCAGCGCGCCGGGCGCGGCGCCCGCAGGTCCGTGTAGCTGTGCACGAACCGCACGGCGGGCACCGCGTCGATCACCTCGCACGAGACCTCACCGGGCGGATCCGACGGGATCTCGAGGATGAAGGTCGTGCCGACCTCCGGTCGCAGCCCGACCGATCGCACCAGCCACTGCTCGACGGACGCCGACTCGGTGAGCGCGCGCCACACCGTCGACGGGGCCTCCGGCACGTACCGGTCGAGCTCCACGATCGACGGATCCGACTCGATCTCGAACACGTCGCCAGTAGACCACGCGCCGGTATCGCGGCGACGGTGTTCGGCGCCCGCCTGCCAGACTGAGCGCGAAACGAGGAGGCAGGCATGACCGACGACCGATTCCGCAGCGACGAGGGCGCACGCGAGGTCCGCGAGGAGTACGCGCGGCTGCTGTCGGCATACCTGCCGGACGTGGAGCGCACCGTCGTCGACGGGACGCACGTGCTCAGTGCCGGGCCCGACGGCGCCCCTCCCGTCCTGCTCCTGCACGGCTCCGGTGGCACGTCGCTGAACTGGGCGAACGAGATCCCGCAGCTCGCGCGGACGCACCGGGTGCACGCGATCGACCTGCCGGGCGAGCCGGGCGGCACCGTCGTACCGCGACTGCCGCTGGAGCCGGGGGCGCACGCCGCATGGCTCGCCGGCGTGAGCGATGCGCTTGCCGCAGCCGACGCGACGGTGATCGGGGAGTCGCTCGGCGGATGGGTCGCGCTGGACTACGCCGCCGAGCACCCGGCCCGCGTGCGGTCCCTCGCGCTCCTGTCGCCAGGCGGTCTCGGGCCGCGCCGGATCGCCCCACTCCTGGTGGCGGGCCTCCTGAGCCAGCTCGGTGAGCCCGGCCGCCGGGCCGCGATGCAGTACTTCACGGGCTGGACGCCGCCCACGGGACCCGGCCTGGGGCACGACCTCGGTGCGTTCCGCGGACTCGTGTTCCGCACCTTCCGGCCGCGCACCGACGGCCTGCCCGCGTTCGGGGACCACGCGCTCGCCGGGATCACCGCGCGCGTGTCCGCCGCTTTCGGCGGTCGCGACAGGATGCTCGACGGTCCGCGCGCCGCCGAACACGCACGGGCCGTGTTCGGCGAGGACGCGGTCGCGCTGCTCGCCGAAGCGGGCCACCTGCTCCCGGACCGCGCCGAGCGGGTGCTCGCCGCCGCCGGGTAGCGGGCACCGGCTGGTTGAGTTCGCAAGCACGGCGAGCACAGTCGTGCAAAACTGAGCGCAACCTGAACACGAGAGGCCGCACCGTCATGCGCGAAACCGCCCGCAAGCTCGGATACGTCCTGGTCACACTCCTCGGTGCGATCGCCCTCACCCTCACCTCGGCGGTCGCCTGGGCGGCGACGACCGTCCTCGTGGTGCCGGGAACAGGCACCAAGGACCCGTCGAAGGTGGCGGGCTACCAGGAGCACGCGATCGGCTATTACGTCGCGCCGACCGGTGCGTGCGCCGTCCCGGGCGGCTGTGAGGCAACCCCGGTGCCGTACATCGCCGAGTTCTGGCCCATCCCACTCTCCGGGTGGGGCGGCTTGCAGGGCGCGAAGTGGGACGATTCCGTCGCGAGCGGCGTGACGAGCCTGAACACCGCGTACGGCGCGGCGGACAAGACCGATCCGATCGTGATCTTCGGCTACTCCCAGGGCGGCACCGTCGTCAGCGCGGTCAAGAAGCAGCTGGCGGGACAACCCGGCGGCGTCCCCGACAATGTCTCGTTCGTCCTCATCGGCAACGCGAGCCGCCCCAACGGAGGGCTGTTCACGCGTCCGTCCTTCCTCGGCCACATCCCGATCCTCGATGTGACCTTCGGCCCCGGAACGCCGACGAACACCGCGAAGCCCGGCACGATCAACACCACAGATGTCGCGTTCCAGTACGACGGCGTGGCCGACTTCCCGCGCTACCCCGTCAACTTGCTCGCGACGGCGAACGCGCTCGCAGGATTCTGGTACGTGCACGGCACGATGCTCGCGCCCAAGGGATCCGACGATCAGTCGGCCACGCCCATCGGATACACGCCCGACGAGGTACGCGCGGCCGTCGACGCGGCGACGAAGGACTGCACTGCGGCCACCTACTGCCAGACCAGCGGTGACACCAGGTACATCACGCTGCCGGCGAAGATCCTGCCGATCATGCTGCCGTTGCTCGATCTCGGCGCCGCGACCGGGACGACCGCCGTCGTCCGGCCGTTCGTCGACCTCGTCTCCCCGCTGGCGCGCGTGATCATCGAGACCGGTTACGACCGTTCCGATTATGGGAAGGCGACGCCGTTCGGGCTGCTTCCCCCGATCGATCCGCTGCGGCTCGGCGGCGACCTACTCGGTGCTGCGGTCCAGGGCGTGGGCCAGGCCGCCACGGGCACGGGCGACGCGTCGCGCTACCTGGCGCCGACACCCACCGCGACCGCAACGACGACCGCTGACGCCCCGACCAGTGGCACCGAGGCTCCCCCGGCGGGCGATCGGTCGACGCTGCTGCAGCTCGCCAGAAGCGCCGCCCCGCTGCCGAACACGACATCGCAGGCTGAGACTTCCGCCGCCGAGTCCGCGATCCCGACGGAGCCCGCAGGCTCGACCGAGCCGGCTGCCGGAGCTGGGACGCCGACCGGAGAAGCGCCGTCCGAGCCGGCCACACCGGTCGTCACGGACGCGGCCGCGCCCGGAAGCGGCGCGGCAACGGCGGAGACACCGACGGGATCGACGCCGAGCGCGACCGCTCCGTCTGAGCCTGCGCCGTCCGACCCTGCGATGTCCGCGCCGGAGAAGGACTCCGACGACGCACCCGTGGTGCCGGCCGCGGCGGCCTGACCGCTACTCGCCCGAGAAGAACGCGGCGGTCCGCTCGCCCTGCGCGCGAGCGAATTCGGCGGGCACCCCGGCGGACTCGGTCGCCGCCGCCCACGACGTCGCCGACTCGATGATGAAGGACTTCGCGGCCGGCATCGCGAAGAACGCTTCGGCATCCTCCGGGCGGTCCTGGCCGGTCGTGATCAGTGCGTTCAGGCCCAGGAACCCCAGATCCCAGCCGACGCCGGTGGCGCCGGGTCCGAACTGCTCGTAGAAGTCCCGGGCGTTCTCCCCCGAGTGGGTCAGCGTGAGACGGGCACCGTCACCGTCGGCCTCGACGGCGACCTCCACCTGCGAACTGCCGCCCATGATCTCCCAGGAGATCAGGTACCGGTGCGGCGCATCGCATTCGAGCACGGTACCGGCGGCGTTACCCTCCACCTGGAAGCGGCCGCCGAGTACGAGCTCGCCGTGGACCGGCGCGAACCAGCGCGGTAGGCGCTCGGCGCTGGTGACGGCGTCCCAGAGGTCGGCGACGTCGGTGGGGTAGGTCTGGCTGAGCGAGGCGGAGACGAAGACCTGCCCCTCGCCGCTGTCGCGCACCTCGGCGCGACGGGTGACCGCCGCCGGCTGGGCCGTGGCGAGATCGTCGATGTCGTAGGTCATTTCTCGTCCTTGTCCCTAGTCGATCGGCGGGCCTTCTTACCGCGCGCGATCTCGGTACCGAGGGCCGCGAGACGCGGCGCCCAGAAGTGTCGGAAGGGCACCAGCCAGTCATCCACCTGACGCAGCGGTTCGGGTCGCACGGCCGACCTGCTCCAGCGCAGGCCCGACCTGCACCGCCCCGTCGCGGAGCGCCTCGCGCCCGGCACGAGCTACCGCGAGCTCGGCCCGGGCGACGCGCCGGCGGCATTCGCTGCGCTCGCATCCCCCTGGCCCGTCATCCGGTGGCACGCGATGTTCGTGCTGTCCCACGCGCGCCTCACGCCCGCCGACCGCACCGCGTTCCGCAGCGCCCACGCCCGGCTCCTGACGGACGATCCGTCGGCCGAGGTCCGGGAGTACGCCGGGCGGGTCGCGCCCTGACCCCTACCCGACGGTGACCGTGATCGTCCGCTCGACGACGGGCTCGTTCAGCTTCGTCGTGTCGACCTTGAGTATTTCGAGGCTGTCCTGCAGCCCGTTGGCCAGGATCTTCGCCGTGAGCTGGAAGGGCGTCTTCGGGCCCGCGATCCCAGCGAGTCCGAAGTCGCTGTCGTTGGCGATGAACAGGGTCTTCCCGCCGTCGGTGGTCGCGAGGCCCTCCACCTTGTCGTGGCCGAAGAAGGTCCCGGCGGGGTTGAGCTTGTCGACCAGGCCGCTGAGGTCGAGGGCCGTCGTCTTGCGGACCGGGGTGATCCCGGCGCCCTTGAGCGCCGCCTCCGCCTCGGGCGTCGTGCTCACGCCCACGATCGTCTCGGGGTTCTGCTCACCGAGCGGGGTGGCACCGTCGAGGCTGATGCGGTAGACGGTCTTGCTCGCCCGAGGGGCGGGCTTGCCGTCGCGCTCATCGACGAGGAACTCCGTGTTGGAGATCGCAGTGATCTCGGAGACCGCCTTCTTGGTGTCCTTCGGGTTGTCCAGGAGGTAGACGAACTGCTGGACGGCCTTGGTCTTGAGGTCGACGACGACGATCCGCACGGCCGGCACCTCCTTCGCGTTGCCGTTCAGGCCCGGGACGTTCAGCGCCGACTGCATGATCCCGACCAGGCGCGAACCGTCGGGCGTCACGGTGAGTCCCTCCATGCCCTGGTTGGGCGTGCGGGACTTCAGCACCTCCGGCAGCCCCTTGCCCGGCACGAGGCGATCGAGTTCCTGGCCGTTGGCATCGAAATGGATGAGGAAGGGCCCGTATTCGTCGGACACCCAGAAGGATCCGTCGGGCAGCGCGACGAGCCCCTCGGGATCGATGCCGTGGTCGGTCGGCGGGATCTCCCGGCCGTCGAGGTCGAGCATCTTCTCCCCGGTCGGTGCGGCGGTGTCGTTCCTACCGTTGAGCGGCTTGCCGTCGCGACCCTTGAGCGTGATGACGCTGGTCAGCTTCACGACACCGTCCTCGAGCGCGAACCGGCCGATCTGCGGCGTGAAGTCCGGCGTCACCGACACCTTCTCGTCCTTCCCGGGACCGTCGACGTTGGGGCCGCGGTCGGTGAGGCCGTAGAACTCGCCCGGCGCGCCGGGGACGGGCGTCCACGCCGAGCCGTAGCCGCTGCCGTCCACGGATACTCCGCCGACGGTGGCGAGCGGCGGGATGTCCGACGAGTACAGCGCGACCGCGGGCGAGACGACCGCCTTGAGCTGGACCGATCCGGTGAAACCGGCCTTGGGCTTGAACACCAGGGCGCCCCCCTTCGCCGCCTCGACGGTGCCGTCGGCCGTCGGCTTGACGGCGACGACGGCGCCGCCCTGCGCCAGACGCGCGAGCTGCCCGGCGCTGATCGTGAGCGGCGCGTTCGCACCGGTCTTCAGATCGAGCTTGGCCGCGTCCTCTGCCTTACCGGGCGAGCAGGCGACGAGTGTGCCGCCCGCAAGGACAGCGACGAGGGCGGCGGCGAGGTGGCGACGTGAACGCATGTCCTGTGCTTACCAGATGCGGATGAACCGGACGCTACCCGAAGCGAGCGACCAACTCCCTGCGGTTGGCGACGCCCGCCTTCGGGTAGATCCGGTACAGGTGCCCCTCGACGGTGCGCAGGGCGACGCCGAGCACCTCGGCGACCTCCCGATTGGTGCGGCCCGCCACGACGAGCTTGATCACCTCGCGCTCCCGCGCGCTCAGGCCCTCGTACGACGGGGCCGCCTCCGCCTCCGCGGCCACGCGCGCGTCCCGCACTCCCATGCCCCACCCCCGGTCCGCGAACAACTCGCTCTCCGCCCGCAATGCACGTGCGTCCCGCTCCGCCATCGCGACCGCGTAGTCGTGTACCGACGCGACGAGCGGAGTGTCGAGCCGCGTCGCCAACGCCGCCGTGACCGCCACCTGATCCCGGGCACCCAGCCATACCAGTCGGATCCGCATCCGCAACTCCCCAACCAGGTCACCCCGCGCGTGCGCCCCCGCGACGGCACGCTCGAGGTGGCGCACCGCCTCGCGGTCGTCGCCAGCGATGCCCGCGCGCGCGACGTGTAGCTCCACGTCGAAGAAGTGGACGTACGGGGGCATCGTCGCAATGGCGAACTCGCAGGCCGCGACTGCCTCCTCGCGCTGCCCGGCGGTCGACGCGGTGTCCGCGAGCCAGGCCGCCACGACGGCCTGCCACACGGGGGTGGCACCGCTGCGCGCGGCCTGCGCCGCACGGCGCATCGCAGCGACGGCACCGTCGATGTCACCGGCTGCGATCGCGACCCGACCGGCGAGCGCGTCCACAATGCCCGTGGCCTGCGGCTCGCCCGCGGCGCGCGCGTACAGGTCGTCGCAGATCCGCAGGGCCTCGTCGACCCGTCCCCGCGCCAGCGCCGAATCGGTCAGGGCGAGGCCGAGAGTGAACCGTTGCGTCCCCGAGGCGCTGCGCTCCGAAGCCGCGAAGCCCAGGCGCGCATGTCGCTCAGCCTCCTCGAACCGCCCTGCAGCCGACAATGCATTGGCAGTGGCGCTGGTGAGCCAGACCATCGCCGGGGAATCGATGTCGACCATCTCCACCATCGGCAGTCCGTCACGAAGCACCGTCGCCAGGTCGCCGGCGAAGAACGCGAACTGGATCATCAAGGCGTCCAAGAGATCCCGATGCGGGGACTGAGCGAACCGCTCACGAGCTGCGGTGACCACAGCAAGCGCCCGATCGCCGGCGCAAAGATTGCAGTGCAGGTTCGCCGCGCGGGCGGCGGCGACCCGCACCGCGATCGCGTCCTCGAGGTCCTGCGCTGCGAGGTCCGCCAACCGGGCTTCGGCGTCGTCCGCCGCGCCGCTCCACGTCAGCGCCTCGGCGAGCACCAGGACACCCTCGGCACCGGCTCCCGCGTCAACGGCCAGGCGCGCCAATTCCCTGGCCAGCCCGAGATTTCCGACAGTGTGCGCCGCCTGCGCGGCCTGGACCAGCAGCCCCGGGTCGTAGTCGGCGACCGAACCCCGCCGCATCACCAGAGCGCTCTGGATCAGGCGACGCGGGTCGGAGTCGGTCCGAGTGCGTAGCGCACGCACGAGATCCCCGCACAGTCGATCCCGGTCCGCCGCGCCGAGCTCGGCCAGCGCCTCATCTGCGACAGCACGCTCCGCCAGAGTGACGCGCGCGCTGAAACGGACCGCCTGCACTCGAACCAGACCCGCGGATTCGACCGCCGCCGTCGCCTCGGACCCGAACAGGCGTTCTGCATCGTCGAGTGAAAGATCGCCTGCGAGCGCGAGTGCTTGAAGAAGGCGTCGATGCAACGGACGCAGTGAGCGAACGGTCGGCGGGCGTTCGCCGCCACCTCCCCCTTTCCAGGTGACCACCGGGAGAGCGTCGATGAACGCCCGCACGGCGCCTTCGCTCACCTCCTGCGAGCGCGACGCGAGGGCGACGACGCGCACCGCACCGCGGAGCACCGACTGGTGCAGCGAGATCGCACTGAGCGGATCGAGGAGGTGCACATGGTCGATCACGACCACGGGCTCGCCAAGTGCGGCGATCTGCCGGCAGGCCTGTGCCATCAGGGCCGGGGGATCGCCGCCGGACAGCAGGACCATCCCTCCTAACGCCCCGAACGGTAGATCCTGGAGGGCCGCGCTCCCTTCGACCCGGAAGACCGAACGACCGGCTATCCGCGCGCGCTTCGCGAGGTCGGAGAGCACGGCGCGCGCGCCGACGGCACCGTCGATCCGCACCGCACAGGCTCCCTCACCCGCCACGACCTGGTCGAGTACCGCGTCCACGCTCATGTCTCCGTCTCCCGCCACGGCAGTGCGTCCACCAGCTCGGTGCGGTTGCTCACCCCCAATTTGGCCAGCAGGTGGTACACGTGTCCCTCTACCGTGCGAATCGATACACCGAGCCTGGTCGCGAGCTCGCGGGTTTCACCTCCGCGCGCGAGCTCGCGTGCCACGTGCCGTTCCTTCGCACTGAGCCCGGCGCAACGCATCTGGGCGGCCCAGCGCGCTGGTGTCCGGAGGTCTGAATCCGAGCACACCGAGGCGAGGGCGGCGGTGGCGGCAGGCCCGTCACCGGCCCGCGTGTATTCGACCGCAGCCCAGGCCTGCGCATCGGCCGCCGCGGACGCCATGCCCGCGGCGTGCAGCCGCCGGCCCGCCTCGAGCAGCGCCCCGGGCGCTCGCGAGCGAAGCGCCCGGGCGAAGCCGGCCACCAGCCCGGCACCGACCGGACCCCCCGGCGGGTGCACGGTCGACGACGGTGCGGTGCCGCGATCGCCGAGGCGAGCCAGTGTTAGGCGCGATCGCAGCTCCGCCTCGCGATGCCCCTGTGCGAGAGCGTCTTCGAGCGCCGCGCGCGCGGCGTCGACAGCCCGCTCGACGTCGCCGCGGGCCGCGAACGACCAGGCCCGAGCAAGTCCCAGATCGGTGCGGTACACCTGCATCCCGTCCAGTTGCTGCGCCTCGGCACGGCCCAGGGCCGAAGCCGATTCAACATGCCGCCCCAGCTCTCCCAGTGCCTGCGCCAGCCCGGCCCCAGCGACGCTCTGCCAGCCGCGCGGCATGCCTTCCATGGCGATCAGGGCTTCCTCGAAGGCTGCGCGGGCAGCCTCCGGCCGACCTGCGGCCAGCAGTGCTCGCCCGCGCGCCACGGCGACGACGGCCGACGCATGTGGTGCGCCAGCGGCGAGCCGGTCGAAATCATCCCCGCGGCGCAGCGCCCGTCCTGGGTCACCGTCGGCAATCGCGGCATCGGCCGCTGCCACGGCGAGCATGAACCTCTGCACGCCGGAGTCGCAACGTCGGGCGGCGGCCAGTCCCACACTGATTGCGGCCTCGGCTGCCCGGCTTTCGCCGTGGGCCGCACGGGCCGCGGCCGCGGCACTCGCGGCCCACACCACCGCCACCGGTGACGGGTTGTCGAGCAGTGGATCAGCCAGGGCGAGAGCGCCATCCAGATCGCCTTCGAAGTACCGCAGTAGCGCGATCGTGGCGTCCAGCAGAGCCGCATCGGGGTGCTCACCCAACTCGTCGCGGCGCTGCTGCAGCAGCGTGCGAGCGGCGTCGATGCGGCCGTCGTTCCAGGCGAGCGAGCCCGCTCCGACGAACGCACAGAAGGAGCGCAGTTCCGGCGGCGCCCCCGGCACGTCCAGCCCGGCGAGTGCGGACTCGACCGCGGCACCGTCGCCGGTCCAGGCAGCCGCGGCGGCGAGTTGGAGCCGCGCAGGCAGACCACCCCCATGATCCGCGGCGAACTCCGCGAGGCGCCGCCCGAGATGTGGTTCGCCCATCGTCGCCGCCGCGGCGGCACCGGCAGTGAGGACGTCCACGTCGATGCATCCCGCGTCGGCGCGGGTCATCAGATCGGCCATCCAGATCACGTGCCGTGTATCGGCCGGTCCGCAAAGTCCGGCCGCGGCCTGGGCGGCCCGCACCACCTGGCCGGCGCGCAATCGCCGCGCGGCGATCCCCATGCCTTCAAGGAGCCGCTGCGCGACGTGGGGGTCCGCCAGTCGTAGTGGGTCCCCCGGTCCGAGTATCTGCGCGGCGCGGAGCCGACGCAGGTGCTCCTCGTCTATGAGCTGTGGCCGGAGGACAGCCGGCAGGGTGCCAGCCACCGCGAGGATCTCCGCCGCCACAACGAGATCAGCGTCAACCGCGGGCGCCCGCCGGGGCCCTGTCCGCGGAGTCGAACGTTCGACGATGCGGTGCCCGTCCTGTCGTAGCCGCCGAACGACGATCGTCGATAGCGGGTCCAGATGCTCGGCATCGAGGACCACGATCCGCGCCGGCCGCGCGGCGCTGACCTGCGCGATCGCCGCACCGATCAGCTCCGACGGCGCGGCGGCCGCGGGGACGTCGATCTCGCCACCGAAGGACGACAGCGGGATCTCGACGCCGGGGATGCCGACCACCGTGAACGTGGTGATCGGCATCCCCCGCGGCCCCGCACCGGCACCACCGCGGCCATCGACCATTGCGAGATTGTAGCGCCGCGACGGCACTGCTGCGCGTAGTCCGAACGATGTAATTTCGTTACGGCAGAACAACTACCGGTCACAGCAACTTCGGTATCTCGCACCTGTGAACCTCCTATGGCGAGACTCCACCGGCACCTCCCACGCCTCCGCTACCTCCGGCGCCGCCACCGCCCCCGGTACCGCCGAGTCCTCCGTACCCGCCGGAGAACGCGCCGCCGCTACCGCCGGGCTCTCCGCCCGTTCCCGGGGTTCCGGGGTTCCCCGGCGAGCCATCACGTCCATCGATCCCGGGCATGTTCCCCGTTCCCTGATCGCCCGCTCGGCCGGGCTGACCGGGCTGCCCGGCGGCACCGCTGCCGCCTTGGTCACCCTGCTGACCCACCTGCCCGGGCTGCCCGACGATGCCGGGGGTC
Organism: Tsukamurella sp. NPDC003166; assembly: GCF_040611135.1. NCBI lineage: Bacteria > Bacillati > Actinomycetota > Actinomycetes > Mycobacteriales > Tsukamurellaceae > Tsukamurella > Tsukamurella sp. NPDC003166. The sequence goes on along the minus strand of NZ_JBEXNL010000003.1, from coordinate 338,801 downwards.
CCGCCCGTGCCCGCGGAGCCGAACAACCCGCCCGACCCACCGGTGCCGGGCCGACCACCTGCGCCCCCGGCACCGCCCGCGCCGCCGATCCCGCCCGCGCCACCAGCGCCGCCGCCGCCCGGAGCACCCGGATTGCCGCCGTTACCACCAGGACCGCCAGGACCGGAGTAGCCACCGGTTCCACCGATACCGCCGGGCCCACCGCTTCCGCCGGTACCCCCGGGCGCACCGGCGCCACCATCGCCGCCACTCGGGGTCGATGCACCGAATCCGCCGGCACCGCCGTTTCCACCGAGACCGCCCGTGCCGCCCTGGCCGCCCACTCCGCCGACCCCGCCATCACCGCCCGGACCGCCCGTGCCGCCCTGGCCGCCATCACCGGCATCGCCGCCGGTGCCGCCGGTGCCACCGGTGCCACCGCGACCGCCCTGTCCTCCGGTGCCGCCGGAACCACCGTTGCCGCCCTGACCACCCCCGCCGAACAGCGCGAACAGACCTGCACGTCCGCCCGCTCCACCGGAGCCGGCGGCGGTGCCCGACTGTCCCGCCCCGCCCTGGCCGCCGGTCCCACCTGTCGCCCCGGCGGTACCCGAACCGCCTGTGCCTCCAGTACCGCCTGCCCCACCGACTCCGCCACGTCCACCGGTCAGCCCGGTTCCGCCGATTCCTCCCGCGCCGCCGTTCTGCCACTGATAGAACAGCGCATCGTCACCGTCGGCTCGACCCCACAGGCCGTCGCCGCCGGCGAGCCCGGGATCACCCGGGGCACCGCCACCACCCGTGGAGCCGGGATCGCCGGGCTGCCCCGGTGCTCCCCGCGGACCGGTCCGACCGACGCCGCCGACACCACCGTCTGTTCCACCACTGCCTGGCGATCCGCTGCTGCCCTGGCCGCCCGGGGCGCCCGCGGCCCCGCTCCCGCCGTCGCCACCGCGACCGCCGTAAGCGAAGACGGCGATCAGGCCTGCCGCGCCACCGCTTCCGCCGTCCGTACCCGCGAATGTTCCGGTGCCGTTCGCCCCGCTACCGCCGTTCCCGCCGTTTCCGCCGAAAAGGCCGCCATTGCCACCCTTACCTCCGGCAACGCCGGCGACGGTGCTGTTCCAACCGTTGCCGCCCTTCCCGTACAGCAGGCCGCCGTCGTAGCCATCGGGATGTGCGGCGGTGCCGTCTGCGCCGTCGCCGATGAGCGCGTGGACAGCACCCGCGAGGGGATTGAACGGGGCGATCGCGCTCGCCACATTCTCCACCGCTCGTCCGGGAACTGATCCGCCGGTGACGATGATCCCGACCAGCGAACCCGGCAGCATCGAAGCGAGATCGGGTCCCGAATTCGAGAGTGCCGCCGGACTCGTCGCGATCTGCGTCGACACCAGTAAGGTCGCGGACGAGGGTGGCTCGGTTGACGGATCAGCGCCCGACCCAACACCCGACGGCCGATCGGGACCGGTGCTGCCCGCCAATGAAACGGTCGTCGCTGGGGAGCGGAAGTGCGGCGCAGAAGACAGACGTGGCGCCCCGAGCGGCGACCGTCGGACATCCACGGTCCACCCGTGCGGAAGCGGGATCACCTGGAGTTCGCCGTCGACCCGAGTAACGGCAGCCCGAACCCGTACCGCTAGCACGGCGGAGCTAGCTCGTGCCTGAACGTGGGACGGCAAGGGTGGTACGGAACGAGCCGCATACGGCGCGGGCACCGTACCGATGACCGCGAGCCCGGTCACCGCGGCTGAAAAGAGCACCGTTCGTCTGGTCGTACTGGACATGATGATTCCTTATGTTCGCTGGTATCCCGAGGACTGTTCACTCACTGGTGCGATGCGCCGGTCGAACCGGGGGCACCATCGGCGCCGGCACTGCCCGGCGCACCTGCTGCGCCGGGTGATCCATCCGCGCCGGGTCCGCCGAAGACGGCTCCTCCGGTGCCGCCCGCGCCGCCGGCACCGCCACTGGCGCCCGCCCCGCCCGCGCCGCCGATGCCTCCCGCACCACCGGCACCCGGCGTTCCCAGGTGCGTCCACCCGTGGTCGGGGGAGTTGTGCCCGCCCGCCGCGCCTCCAGCTCCGCCGTCGCCGCCGGACGAGCCCGATCCGCCGGCGCCACCGCTGCCGCCCGCACCTCCGGCGCCACCGATTCCGCCGAGCCATCCGCCAGCTCCACCCGTACCGCCGGACGAGCCCGCCGATCCCGCGCCGCCCGGGAGTCCGTCACCGCCGCGACCGCCGCGACCGCCCGTTCCACCGGTGGCGGTGCCGCCCACGGCTCCCGGATCGACGGTTCCGCCGGATCCGCCTGCTCCTCCGGCCGCTCCGGTGCCTCCCGCGCCTCCGGCCCCGCCTGTTCCACCGCGGGCGATACCGCCTCCGACGATGGTCGCCCACCCGCCGGGACCGCCGGATCCGCCCGCTGCGCCGGCACCGCCCGCGCCGCCGGGCCGCCCCGCGCCACCCGCCGCAGAACCGGTGCCGTAGTTGTGTGCGGCTCCGCCCTCGCCCCCATTCCCACCGGCTACGCCGGGCCCTCCCGGTTGGCCCGCTGCAGCTGCGTCCTCCCCGGTGACGGTGCCCGATGTGGTCCCGGAGGCCGGCTGCCCGTTGAGCCCCGACGGAGCTCGGGCTCCGGAGGCGGTGGGGTTGACGGCATCCGTGCCCCGGACTCCCGGAGCCCCCGCGCCACCCGCGCCGCCGGCGCCGAAGAACAGCCCGCCCGTCCCGCCGTTGCCACCGTTCGCCCCCGCGACCGTGCTGTTCCAACCCGCGCCACCGTCTCCGAGAAGAAGGCCCGCGTTGCCGCCATCCGGGTGCACCGCTGTTCCCGGAGCTCCGTCAGAGATGAAGACCCGAACGATTGACGCGAACGGGTTGATCGGAGCCACCGCATCAACGAGGACGACGATGACTCGGCCGATGACGCGTCCCGCCTGTGACACAGCGCCCACCATCAGGTCGTATCCGGGCACGTGCTGAAGGAGGGAGGCGAACTGCGTGACCGCAGGCAGGGCCATCGGGCTCGGTAGCACCGAGGCGTGGTCGGGAACGACGAGGCTCGCCGAGCGTGCCGACACACCGCCTAAGACCGAGTCCGCGAGCGTCGGGGCGGTGGACCTGACGGTCCCCGTGACCGACGCGAGCCCTGCGGATCCCCGCGGCACCGCGATCGTCGTGCCGGTTATCAGGTTCGCCTGCCTGAGCGCATCGTCGACCTGTGCGATCACCGCCAGCATCGCCTGGTTGACGGGAGGCGGCATATGCCGGACCACCGAGTTCGGGGTGAGGGCGGGGGCCACAGTGGGGCCGGCCCCGGCGGGTGGCGCGAAGATCAGCACCGAACTACTTGCCACGGCCACGCCGGCGACTGCGGCCCTCCGGATTCTGCGGGACATGGTTCCTCCTCGACTGGACGTTCGGCTCCAGCCAAGCCCGTCCGGTCGAGGACGTCGCGAGTAGTCGACTACGCGAAATCCCACCGCGAAAATTCGAGTAGTCGACTACTCGTGCACCAAGGCCTCCGGGCGAGAAGGCTCGGTCGGAGAAGCTCCTACGCGTCAGGAGGCCGAATCATGCCCGACGGATATCCGCACATCTATCCCGGCGGACTTCGCCGCTCACGCGGACTGAACTGGCCGTCCGGACGCAGGTCCGATCGATCGATCTCCATCGACGTGGTGCGCGGCGCGGATCTGCTTGCGCTGGCGGTCGAGTTCTTCGAGGTCGAGTTGTCGGTCGAAGCCGGAACGCCCGTCATTCGCGCCGTTGACGAAACAGCGGCCCGCATGATCGTTGGGTTCTCCTACCAGCACGGACAGGAGGCGGCGCACTTCGTCACCGATCGCAATGGGCCGGCGACGTACGAGGTGGTGGACGGCTTCCTCGACCGCAAGCACCCGATCACGCCGCCATTGGCAGCGTTGTCTCGTCCGGTGACCCCGGTCGCCTATCAGCCGGCGAGGGCGAGCCGCCTCACCTTCCGGATCGGACCCGACGACCGGATCGAGTTCACGCGCACCGGGATTCTCGCCGCGATCCGCACTCTCGAGCCGATTCTTCCCCAGGCCGCTCGACCATCCGGTGTGGCGGGCGCGGTCTCCGCCTCATTCGACACCCGCCCGTCGCTCCTCTGGGTAGGACCGGACCTGATCGGCCGGTACACCGGGGCCGGACTGGTCATCGCCGCGGCGACCGCCGCGGACCGTCGCGCCCTTCCCGCCCCCGCCACCCGGGCAGAGGCGGCGGAAGTGTTCGCACGCAACATGGATCTGATCCGCAACGTCGGCGGCACCGTCCGCGTGGAGTCGGGCCATTCGCTCACCGCCGGGCTGCGGGATCTGCTCGGATTGAAACGCGTCGTGCACCTTCCCGGCGGACCACGTCTGCCGATCCCGATTCCGCCGATCCGCGACGAATGGTGGAAGCACCCGGGCGCGGTGTCCCTTCCCCCGCGGTGGGACGAGACCGCCATCGAGGCACCGTATCGTCTGGTGATCGCGCCGTCCCAGGACGGCGTCTGGACCCACGCCGACGGCACGGTGGACGACGGGGCCGGTGGTGGCGCCGTCGAGCTGTGGCACAGCCGATTGGCGACGCGCGTCGACGGCGCAGTGTCCGAGTCCCCACGCAGCGACCGCATCGTCCGGGCCGTCTGGACGCGCGACCGCGACCTCTACCCGAACTGGATCGAGACCGACCCGCCGATGACTCCGAGCAAGGACGATCCGTTCCAGGCCACGGGTTCCCTCACACCGAGGGATCGGAACTGCCTCGTTCGGCAGACATCCGAACACTGGCCGGGGATCGACGAGCCGCGCTCGGTGCGACCCGTGGCTGCGGATCGACTGTGGCTCTCGGCGCTCGGTGCGTGGCTCGACCTGCACGGCGCGTGGTACACGAAGGAGTACTCGGCATCGCACCTGCGCGCCAAGGGCGGCCTGAGCTCGATCCTCGCCTGGGACCACATCGCCCCGCAGGGTCGCGACCAGTACGTCCGGGTGGTCTACCCCGGCTACCTGTACCCGCTCGGACACGCCGCCGCACTGGTGAAGGTCACCGAACGCCAGGTGTCGGGCCCAGGACAGGGAGTCGACGCCGGGCCGACCGCGTCGCTGTACCAGCGGATGTACATCGTGGTCAGCGAGCGCAGCCGCGACTACCCCGACACTCCGGCCTGGCCGTTCAGCAGAGTCGACCTAGGACCGGCCACCTCGCCGCCGATCCTCAAACCCTCCGACGAGGAGGTCTTCTGGCCACGGCTCGCCGAGACCACCCCGGTGATGTTCGATCTGCGCACCACCGATCGGGTGGGACGCGAACAGGTGCTGCACGCACCGTTGCTCTGGGTGGCGGAATCGGTTGCGCCCGCTGATGGTCGAATCGGGCAGGCGTACAACGGCGCCGACCCGTCCTGGCGCAACATCGCCGCCCACGGACAACGCGTCGGGTTCACACGCGACACCGGCTCGGTCAACCCCACGCAGGCCTTGCGGTTCACCGGAACCGCCGCACAGGGCGACAGCGTCCCCCGGCTGGAGTCCGCGGACATCACCGTCGAAGCCGCGGCGCGGTTGGCTGCCACCCCGCCGCTCACGGTTCGGTATCGAGTCCCCGGTCCGGACGCCGGCGACCAGCGCGACGCCCCGTGGCCATCGGCCGCGGTATCCGACGATGTCTGGGCGGTGGTCGATGCGAAGACCGCGGGCAAGCCGGAGGTCATCTCGTTCGGCACCCCCGCCGCCGGCAGTGACCGGGCCGGTGGATTCGTCACGCCGAACCTGCCCGCCCGGTTCCTCTCCTGCGCGAAGGGCGCCATCGGCACCCCGAAGGACGCGCTCGACGGGAGCTTGCAGGATCCGGCAGCGTTCTTCGCCGGGGCACTGCCGCGGCTGTTCGGGTTGGTCGACCTGGCTGCGCTGATCGCACCCCGCTCCCCGCTCCCCGCCATGGTCACCGAGCAGCTCACGGCGGTCGCGGCGCTCGTGCAACAGATCGACCGGGGAACCGCTCTCGCGGAGCAGCTCGCGGCCGATGCGCCCGGCAAGGTTCTTGCCGAGGCCAACGCTCTACGCGCGCAGCTGGAATCGCTCACCGGGCTCCTCTCCCAGGCCGTCGGCGCCGGGGCCGATCCGAAGATCCCCGAGCTCACCACTGCGGTCACCGATGCCCGCAACGCCCTTGCCACCCTGCTCTCCGAGCCCGAGGTCCCACCCCAGGGCCGCAGCGCGCTCAGGGCCCTCGACGGTGCCCTCGCGGCAGCAACCGACATCGCCACAGTGATCAACGCGATCGGCGCACACCCGAGCTTCCGGTACGAGTTCCGCCCGACGTTGAAGACCACCTGGAAACTGCCCACCGGCGCAACCATTCTCGAGCTCGAGAAAGGTGGCTTCACGCTCTCGGTGACGGGCGAGGTGACCGGGAACGGCACCGTCACCATGCGATCGTCGGCGGAGTTGCGGAACGTCACCCTGCACCTGATCGGAGCCGAAGACGAAAAGTTCTTCCCGCTGATGCGGGTGAAGGTGAAGAACATCTCCTTCGTCGCGAGCACGTCCGGCAAGCCCGAGATCGACGTGAAGATGGGCGAAATCGCCTTCCTCGGCATTCTGGGATTCGTCGACCGACTGCGGCGACTGATCCCGCTGGACGGCTTCAGCGATCCACCGTTCGTGGACGTCGACACGAGCGGCGCCCGAGCCGGGTTCACGCAGGCCATCCCCAATCTCGCGATCGGCGTGTTCAATCTCAGCAATGTCTCGCTCGGCGCCGACGTGCAGATCCCGTTCCTGGGCAAGTCGCTCAGCGTCGGCTTCAACTTCTGCACCCGCGAGCGACCGTTTGCACTGACGGTGCTGTGCCTCGGGGGCGGCGGATGGTTCGTCGTACGGCTCGCGCCGGACCGACTGACGTTGCTCGAGGCCGGCCTCGAGGCCACCGCCGCATTGGCGGTCGATTTCGGAGTCGCGTCGGGATCGATCTCGGCATCGATCGGCGTCTACCTGCGGCTCGAGGGTGACGGCGGGCAGCTCGCCGCGTACTTCCGGATGCGCGGCGAGGTCAGTGTTTTGGGCCTGATCTCGGCGTCCATCGAGCTCTACCTGGAACTGTCCTACGACTTCCACACCGGCAAACTCGTCGGCTACGCACGGATCACCGTGCAGGTATCGGTCGCCTTCTTCTCGCAGAGCGTGAGCATCGAGTGTCGTCGACAGTTCGCCGGTTCCAACGGGGACCCGACGCTCGCCGAACAGGTCCTCGAAGCCGATCGCTCCGCACCGGCCTGGGACGAGTATTGGAACGCATTCGCGGTGGAAGGGTTGTGAACTGATGGCCGAGAACTTCATCGCGATCGCCCTGCCTCATTCCACCCGAGATGACGACCGGTTCCACGTCTCGGTGTTCATCAGCCCGAAGCTCGACGGTGCCGACCACCTCGGGGACTTCCCCACGTTCGCTGAGTGGACCGCGGTAGTCGCCGACAGCCTCCGGGTGAACCTGCTGTGCAACGGCACTGCCGTGCCTGCGCGCCCGCTCTTCGAGGCGCGAGGCGACATCCTCGAACCCGGTCTCTGGGCGGCGTTGTTCCCATCCGACACACCGGTCCGGTTCAATGACGTGCCCGACCTGTACGACAGTCCGTGGGGCACCTTCGATGCCGCAGCAGTCCACGACCTCGGTGCCATGGTGGGGCTGCTGACCGCCGCGTCGTCGATCGAGCGCCCGCCAGCCCCGTTGCAGCACCCGCTCGGACCGGCCCTGTTGGCCGAGCTCCGCAGGCCCCGGCGCGGTCATCGTCAGGGGTTCCTCCCCACCGAGAAGGACGCGACCGGGAGCCCCATCCGGCTGACCGTGGACGACGAGGGATTGACCGCGGAGTACGACAGACGCATCGGGCTGGGTGACATGCCAGACGGTGACCTGCGCCGGCGCCCGATCCGGGAGGCGCACCTGGACGAACGCGGTGCTGTCGGGGTGATGCTCGAGCGCCTCCACGAGGCGCGCCGCCATTACGACCGCCCGGACACGAAAACGCCGTATACGGCGACGCCCGTACCGGCTGCTCCGCTGCCTCCACTGCCTGCACGGGACCCGGAGTTCCACGAACGGATCGGAGCGCTCGGCGATCATCCCGATCTGCTCCGCCGGCTCGGGTTGGTGATCGATCTCGCAGTGCTCGAACCGGGATCGCTGCGCACCGCCGACTGGATCTCCGCCGAGATCACCGTCGGCGACGTGACCGGCGCGGCGCCGCGCACCGTCTGCCGCTCCACCCTCGACGGTGCCCTCGTGACGGTGCCCTCCGACGTCGACTGGACCGATGGCGCATTGGCAGTGGGGGATTCGTCGCACTTCTCGGTGTTGGACGCCGATGCCGACGGTACCGCTCTGAAGACCGATCAGTACGTCCGGCTGCTTCCACGACTGACGTTCGCCGAGTACAACGGCGAGCAGGTCGACGCGGCATCACCGGCGTTGCGTTCCAGCGGGTTCACCGTCGTGCGTACCGGGAGGGCCGATACGGTGCGCAACAGCCTTCCTCGTCAGAAGGAGTTGCGCGACACGGTGGGTCTGGGTGCGGAACTGTTCAGTGAGGACGTCGCTCGCGGTATCCGCGTGGAGGCGATGGACACCGCGGACGGAATCTGGCGATCATTGCATGCCCGCACCACCACGGTGACTCTGCTCACCGACGGGACCGAGCGCGATCTCGGTGCCGGTCATGGTTTCCTCCAGGGCGGCCCCGTCGAACAGGGAATGACCCCCGACAAGAAGCCGGAGGACACCGTGCACGCGCACGAGGCCGTCTTCGGATGGGAGGGCTGGAATCTGTCCGTGCCACGGCCGGGCCGGCGTATCGACAACGTCCCCCTGCTCCGGCCGGACGGTACGCCTCAGCTAGATGAGCACGGCCACCCGGCGATGCGCGAGCAGGTGCTGCCGGACCCGACGGCAGCGGACCGCCCGACCAACCCCCTGACCTTCCGGCACCGTTCGGTTCCGGGCACGCTTCCCGCGTTGCGATACGGTCATTCCTACGCGTTCCGGGCGTGGATGGTGGACCTCGCGGGCAACGTACGCCCCGAGCCCCCGGTCGACACCGACCAGGATGCAGCCGAAGCCCACTGGCGAGGACTCCTCGAATCGGTCGGTCCGGGTTCGTTCGCGGCCGAGCAGATCGCGGCGTGGAGCTCGCTGTCGAGTCTCGGAGAGCGCCTGGGAGCGGTCGGTTCCGGGCTGCTGCAGCACGCGCAGGACGCCATCACCTCCCCGCCCCTCGGACCTCCCGTCCCGGCGCTCCCCGAACCGGTCCACGCCGCCATCGCGGCCCGGTTCGCCGCACGACTCGGCGTCATCCGTGATGTCATGACGCCGAGCACCACGCCCGGGAGCAAGCTCACCTCCGCTGCGCGGGACGTTCTCCGACAGGCGTACGCGGACGACTTCGGCGCGCTCGCCGAGACGGACCCACGGGTCCTCTCGCACGTGCTGGCAACGCAATTCGCCCGTCTCTACGGCGGGCAGGACAACGACTACGCCTTCCGGGACGGAAGGCGCACCGTCACCGTGCCGCGCCCGTACCTGAGGTGGGATCCGGTGCAGCCCCCGACCCTCGTGCCCAGGAGCCGGTACTCCTCGGCCGAGTCCCAGCGGGTGATGGTGATCAGGTCCTCGGTGGAGCAGGACCCCGAGACCTTGGCGATCACCGTGACGACGACGGGCGAGGTCAACCAGCGGCTCGTGGTGCCGCCCAAGGTATCGCAGGTGCAAGCCGAGCACCACGGTGCGTTCGATGCGATGGTCCGAGGCGAGCGCACCGCCGGTGACAGGTCCGCAGGGATCCGCCTCGCGCTCGGCGCGGCACTGAGGGAGAGCGGATCGATCACGGACCCTCGGATCGCACGAATCTCCGACCCGGGCGTCTTCGACGAGTTGCCGAAGGGCACCCTCGTCGTCGAACTCGAGCCGGGTGCGGACGAGCAGGACCGGGTCGAACTTCCGCTGCCCCAGGGTGAACCGATGCCGGCCAAGCAGTACGTGCGGCATCCGGGGACGCCGATGCGAGTTCCCTACCTGCCCGATCCGCTCGTTCGCGGAACCGCGTTCCAATTCCCGGACGCGCAACTGTCCCCTGCGCTCGAACCGCCGTTCGGCATCGAAGGTTTCAGCCTGGACTATCCGTCCGACGCCGCGGTCTGGCCGGAGGCGTCCTCGGCGCAGATCACGCTCACAGGTACAGCCTTCCCCGACCGGCCGACTGCATCCGCAGCGAACGGCGAGGCCCGATTCGTCATTCCCGCGGGCGCGACACTGCGGGTCCGCGTCTCATCTTCCCTGCGCGAGGGAGCACCCGATCTACTCGGCAGCTGGCGCGCGCAGCCCGAGTCCCTCCGCGACCTGTCCGGCATGCTCACCGCTGCCCACGACGGCTACCTCTGGTCGCTCACGCCCGCGGAGGAGGTGCGCCTGGTCCACGCCGTGAATCGGCCCGTCGTAGCACCGACAATCCTGAGCCTGGAAGCCGGCCGCACCGATGCCTCGACCTACGCGAACATCTACGGAAGCATCGTGGTTCACGGAGGCAGCACCGGAGACCTCTGCCTTCGCGGCAGCTGGACCGATGTGTCGGACGATCTCGCAAGCGCCGGGCCCGTGCGCACGTCCAGCACCGTCGATGCGTTCAGGACCGCCGTCGAGGAGACGGAACGACTGGCACTGCTGTGGTCGCGCGACGACCTGCCCGACGGGGACGTCGCCTGGCCCGAGGACGCCACCGTCCGCCTGCACGGAACGCGCCACGACTTCGGCGATACCAAGCATCGCGACATCGACTACCGATTCATCGCCTCGAGCCGATTCCGGGAGTACTTCCTGCCCGAGGATCCGGCCGACCCCCAGCCCGAGACCCATGTGATGAGCGCGTCTATCCGGGTATCGGTTCCCTCGTCCTCGCGGCCACCAGCACCACAAGTTCATTCGGTGGTCCCGCTGTTCCGCTGGTCGACGGACAGACCGTACCAAGTTGGTCAGCCACTCGCGCTCCGGCGGGATCGTCGCGCGGGAGTGCGGATCTACCTGCACCGGCCGTGGTTCGGCTCAGGCGACGGTGAGCTCCTCGCTGTTCTGCTGTCCCCCAGCCCCGGAAACGGCGGTACCGGACCGCACTCCCGCTGGGCGGCCGATCCGATCTGGGAGACCGAGTCCGCGTTCGACGGTGACCTGCACGGGTTGACCATGACGGACTTCCTGACCACGGCCGGCCTGGATGATCGACGCGATCCGTCCGAGCCGTGCCGGATCGGGCCGCATCTGGACGCTCCGGCCGGCCCCGACTCGACCTACCGCGTCACCGCACTCGGCTACGCACCCCGGTACAACGCCGATCGCCGGCTCTGGTTCGTCGACGTCGCGCTTCATCCACGGGACGCGGCGTGGCCGTTCCTCCGGTTGGCCGTGGCTCGGTACCAGCCGGACAGTATCGCCGGCTGCGAGCTCTCCGCGCCGACGGTCTGCGACTTCTCCCCGATCCCACCCGAGCGCACCCTCCACGTCACGCAGGTGGATGACGGGGCCGTCCGAGTGGCCGTCGCCGGTCCCTCCGCGACTCGCCTCGGCGGCTCCGAGCGGGTCCTCGTCGCCACTCTGCAGGAACGCGTTCCGGATCTCCCCGGCGACCTCGGTTGGCGGTCGATCGCCCATGCCGAACTGGCCGATCTGGCTACCTCCGGAGGCCCGGTCAGGCAGTGGTCAGCGAAACTGACCCCACCCGCGGGGACCGGCATCCGAACGCCCTCCGGTGGATCAGGATGCCGGGTGACGGTGGAGGAATGGGAGCGCTTCCCCGGTGATCCGGACCAGCCCGGTGGGGACCCCCGGTGGGAACAGCGCCTCGTGTTCGCCGACGAGGTCGAGCTGTGACAGATTGCGCGCATCCCCGCCACCCCCAACCATCGGAAGCAGCGAAATGACCACTCTCAGAACCGTATCAGCCGACCGCGATGACATCATCATCACGACACAATCGGGCTGGGGCGTGATCGGATTCGACGGACGCAACCTCGATGCGCCGTACTTCGCCCGCAACGGCTCCCGCATTGGCGATTGGCTACTGGGCAGCACCGAATGTGTAGTCCGAGCGCGTGCCGATCTTGACGGGGACGGAATCGGAGAGGTTCTCCTGTCCAGCCCGTGGGGATTGGGGGTACTGAAGGCGCGCGGACGCCAGATGACGAGCATCGCGATGGCCCAGAACGGTTCACGCGTCGGCGGCTGGGTGGTAAACACGGCAACCGACACGATACAGGGATCCGGGGATATCAACGGTGATGGCCGCGAGGAACTCCTCGTTACCAGCGACTGGGGGCTTGGGCTGCTGAGTTTCAACGGTCGCCTGACAACACTAATGCTGGCCCCCAACGGAACCCGATTCGGACAGTGGTTGCTCAACACCGCGGATAACAATTTTGTAGCAATCGCCGACTTCACTGGGGCCGGACGCGCACAGGTCCTCGTCACGAGCCCTTGGGGGCTCGCCGTACTCGGCTGGATCGGCGGAGCTCTCACTACCGTCACCGCGATTCCTAACGGTATCGATCTCGGTGGCTGGCGCCTCGACACCACACAGGACAGGATCGAGTGTGTGGCGTACTTCGACGGACGCGGCGTTGCGCGAATTCTGGTGAACAATCAGCGAGGACTGGCGATACTGGGTGTCGACGGCTCCACCCTCAAGGCGATCGCAGTCGTGGACGACGGCGCCAACCTCGGCGGCTGGGCTCTCGACTGCCATGACAATCAACTCAGCCTGGCAGCCGACTTCTACGGATACGGCCGTTCCGACCTTCTCATCACCGGAAAATCGGGCATCGCGATCGCGGGGATTGACAGCGGCACCTTGCGCACATCCGTCGTCGTATCGAATGGCACTCGGCTGGGCCAGTGGCTTCTTAACACGCGGGACAACCGATTCGCGATCGCCGACCTTGACGGGGATGGCCACGATGAGATCTTCGTCTCGAGCCCATGGGGCGTCGGAGTCCTAGCCCGGGCCGGCATGAACTTCGAGTCTCGTGCCACGCATCCGAATGGGAACGCACTGGGCGCGTGGACCACATCGACGAGCGATGCTGACTTTATCGCGACCCCGCAGACTGCGACCGCGATTATCATGTGGCATCAGCATTGGCATTCGGCAGTGGACAACACCGCCGCTGTCTTGCGGACCCGGGGATACAAGACGATCGTGACGCAGTCAGAGGACTTCGGCCTCACGGCGCTCCGCCGCGTCGCATTGACGTGTCGCCCATCCGACCGCGTATTCGTGTATCTAGCAACCCATGGGGCCTCAGCCCGCGCCTACTCCGACACCGGCACTGAAGCGTGCGACACACATTCGATCCTAGTCGGGCTACCCGCCACAGATGACCCGAAGGGCTTGGGCACAGAAGCGTGGGTCGACTACGGCGAGCTCAGGAGGATATTCGAGCGCATCGCTGCTTCAGGCTCTGAACTGAGCGTCTTCGACGGGTCCTGCACCGGAGGCGAGGCATCCCTGGCAGCAATCGGACAGCGCTACTCGGCGTTGTCCACTGTCGCAGTTTTCTCACCGGGAGCCACATTCACACCCGACCCCTCAGTCCTCATGAACGCCACCGCTCGGCCGGCATCGTTCGGTTTGTGGTGGAGCCGACAGAAGGTCGCCAGCCTCATGACTGCTCAAGTTCCCCACAGATTGCCGCAGAAAATATACCGCAATGACGAGACCCAGATCAACCGCGCTTCCCTGTTTTATCGATCAGCAATAGACCTGTACGAAACGATCGCCGGACCGTGGTTCTTCGAAGACGGCCGTTGCGAACTGTTCAAATATGTTTACCGCGACAAGTGGTCCGCATTCGATCATTCAAAGCAGGCTGAATTCACAGTTCCGCTCGAGCAATACCTGTCCACCCGTTTGGCGCCGATGATTGATCTCGAACCGACTGTAGACGACCTTCGAACCGTTCTTACCGACACTTCTATCGTCGCCCGGGCAGCCGAGGTGTATGCTGAATTCTTCCCATCTTCGTGGCAGACGATGTTCGGAGATCTCACGTGGAATATCAAGACCGAGCCCGTACGCGTCAGCCCCTGGGGTACACCTATCGAACCCGGACGGTTCACTGGAACCGACGGATTTCACCGCCTGGTACGCGCGGTCATTACTGGCATCGACTCGCTGAAGACTCTGTGCGACGAGCAGATACAGCTGCTCCGCCAACTGGACGCGCGCGTGACGCCCAGTATCATTCACACTCAGACGGTACCGATTTCGGATCCGAGTACCACCAGAGCTGCAAGCGTTCTCTCGCAAATCGAGTTCAGCCGAGTTGCGGAATTCGAGATGCAACACATTAAGTCGATTCTCCGAGGAATGCCTCGCGACCTGGCTGGTACTCCGGACTACACTCGTCAGCTCGTCGATGCGCTTGGCGAACTTGTGCCGACCGAACATGTATCTTTAGGTACGAAAGATCTAGCGGCTCGCATCTACGCGATTCAGATCGCCAGCATCCCGGTGAAGGATCACCTGCTGTACGAGCTGACTATCGTCGAAGAAGCCGTCTCACGAGCTACCAGCCGGCAAACGGAACCCGGTGATCTCGTGAGATTCTGACTCAGCGAATTCAAAGTCGGTTGCCCTCGGCGTCCCAGTGCTCGGCGACCTTCTTGCTGGGCTGCACACGGGGCGGCTCGCCGGGCATCTTGGGGTAGTCGGGCGGGTAGTTCAGTTCAACGGGGTGCTGCTCCCACAGCTCCAACAGCGGCGTGAGGTCGTGCGCGACCTCGTCCATGTCGGCCCACGGGTTCCCGTCGGCGAGGCGCTCGGGCACGGTGAACAGGTTGAGCTCGTGGGGATCCCGCAGCTCGGCGAGTGCCTCCCAGGTGAGCGGGGTGGAGACGGTGGCGCCCAGCACGGCCCGCAGCGACCAGGCGGAGGCGATGGTGCGGTCGCGGCTGTTCTGGTTGTAGTCCACGAAGATCCTTGCCCCCCGCTCCTCCTTCCACCATGCCGTCGTCACTCCGCTGTCGCGCTTCTCCAGCTCGCGGCCGAAGGCGATCGCGGCGTGCCGTACGTCCACGAAGTCCCAGCGCGGCGCGATGCGGATGAAGACGTGCACGCCGCGATTGCCCGACGTCTTGCAGTAGGCGCGCAGGCCGAGGTCGCCGGCGAGTTCGCGCGCGATGCCGGCGACGCGCACCGCGTCCCGGAAGTCCGTGCCGGGCTGCGGGTCCAGGTCGATCCGCAACTCGTCGGGATGGTCGACGTCGGCGCTGCGTACCGGCCACGGATGGAAGGTGATGGTGCCCATCTGCGCGCACCACACCGGGATGGCGATCTCGGAGGGGCACAGCTCGTCTGCGGGGCGGCCGGACGGGAACGCGATGCGCACCGTCCTCGCGTAGTCGGGCGCGCCGCGCATCATCCGCTTCTGATAGAAACCGTCGGCGTCGTTGTCCTTGGGCCCGACGGCCAGCCTGCCTCCGGGATGGACGCCGCCCGGCCACCGCTCCAGCGCGGTGGGGCGGTCCCCGATGGCGGCGAGCAGCGGCTCGCCGACCGCCGCGAAGTACTGCGCCACCTGGAGTTTGGAGACCTCGGGGGTGAGGTCGGTGGCGGGGTAGATGATCCGGTCCGGGCTCGAGACCCGGACGGTGCGGTCACCGTCGGGCCCCGGGACGACGACCTCCGCCGCCGGCGTCTTGGCCATCTACTTCCCTTCCTGCAGGACGTCGTCGAGGTCGTAGTTGACCGGGACGTCGAGCTGCTCGTACCCACAGCTCGACGGTTCGCGGTCGGGGCGCCAGCGCTTGAACTTCGCGGTATGCCGCAGGCGCATGCCCTCCATCTGGTCGTAGTCGAACTCGACGACGAGCTCGGGACGCACCGGCACCCACTCCCCCGTCTTCTCCGCGGAGGACCAGCGGTTCGGCTCGCCCTGCGCCGACTCCGCGGTGCGCATCGGCTCGAGCAATTGCAGGTACTCCTCGCGCTTGGCCGCGGTGAACGCGCCGATCCCGCCGATCGAGAGCATCTCGTCGTCCCGGTACAGCCCGAGTAGGACGGACCCGACGGCGTTCGGCTGCGACTTGTGCATCCGGTAGCCGATGACCACCGCCTCGGCGGTGCGGGCGTGCTTGACCTTGATCATCTCGCGCTTGCCGGGCAGGTAGTGCCCGTCGATCCGCTTGGAGATCACCCCGTCGAGGCCGGCGCCCTCGAACCGTTCGAACCAGTCGGCGGCCACGGCGGCGTCGGTGGTGACGCGGCTGATCTTGCAGGTGCCGGTGCCGGCGTAGGCGGACTCGAGGACCTCGCGCCGCGCGGTGAAGGGCTTACCCATGAGGTCGACGTCCGCCATCGCGAGCGCATCGAAGCCGATGAAGATCGCCGGCGTCTCCTCGGAGAGCTTGGTGATCCGCGACTCCGCGGGATGGATCCGTTGCGAGAGCGACTCCCAGTCGAGCCGCTTGCGGCCCTCGCGATGCGCCGCGACGGCGATCTCGCCGTCGAGCACGCACCGCTCCGGCAGCTCCGCACGCGCGGCGGCCACCACCTCCGGGAAGTACCGCCCGAGATCCTTGCCGCTGCGCGAGCCGATGAACACCTCGTCACCGTCGCGGAAGATCAGGGCGCGGAAGCCGTCCCATTTCGGCTCGTGCGAGTAGCCCTCGCCCGGCACGGCCTTCGCGGCCTTGGCGAGCATCGGGTCCAGCGGCGGGTTCACGGGGAGGTCCACGCGTCCGATCGTAGGCGGGGCCACCGACACGTGACCCCGCCGTGGGGAAATCCCGCTATCCCATGCTCTTCTGGCCGTCGATCGCCTCGCGGATGATGTCGGCGTGGCCGGTGTGCTGCGCCGTCTCCGCCGCGATGTGCAGGAAGACGCGGCGCACCGACCAGAAGACGCCCGGCGGCTGCCACGGCGCCTCGGGCAGCTCGTAGGACGCGTCCAGATCCGCGGTGCGCACCATCTCGTCGGTGATGGCGCCCGTCCGCTCGTATTCGGCGAGAGCCCACTCGAGGGTCTCACCGTCGACCAGCCGGAAGCCGTTCTGGAACGCCTCGATCTGCCCGTCGGCGGGGTTCTCCCAGTCGATGTCTGCCATCACGTGGCCCTCGCCCTTCGCGAACTGTTGCCACCCCTTCTCGACCGCGGTGACGTGCTTGATCAGCCCACCGATCGTCAGCTCGCTGACGGTGCTACGGGTGGTCGCCTGCTCGTCTGTGAGGTTCTGCGCGGTGAACCGGAGGAAGTGCCTGCGACCCGCGAGGAGGTCGAGGATGTCGGTGCGCTCTGCGGAGATGTTCTGTGTCTCGGTCATGTCTAGAAGGCTATGAGGTATTAGTGTCAGTTTCTGTCCGTAATGGAAAACACACTGGAAGACATGGCGAACACGAGCTCCCGCACCCTGCGACTGCTGTCCCTCCTGCAGACGCACCGGTACTGGCCGGGCGGCGAACTGGCCGACCGGCTGGAGGTCTCCGTCCGCACCCTGCGGCGCGACATCGAGCGGCTGCGCGATCTCGGCTATCCCGTCAACGCCACCCGCGGCGTGGACGGCGGCTACCAGCTGGCCGCCGGTGCCGCCCTGCCGCCGCTGGTCCTCGACGACGAGGAGGCCGTGGCGATCGCCGTGGGCCTGCAGACCGCGGCGCAAGGCGGGATCGCCGGCATCGCCGAGACCTCGGTGCGCGCGCTCGGGAAGGTCGCGGCGGTGATGCCGCCGCGACTGCGTAAGCGGGTCGAGGCCCTGGGCGCCGTCACCCAGCCCGCGGGCCTGCCGGGCGGCCCCTCCGTCGACCCGCGGATCCTCACCGGCCTCGCCGAGGCCTGCCGGGCTGAGGAGCGCATCGAGTTCGACTACACCGCCGCCGACGGTGCCGCGACGCAGCGCCTGGCCGAGCCCCTGCGGCTGGTGCCACTGGGGCGGCGCTGGTACCTCGTGGCATACGACCTGCATCGTCACGACTGGCGCAGCTTCCGGCTGGACCGGATGGACGCACCGTCACGCACCGGCGTCCGGTTCCGGCCCCGCGAACTGCCCGCCGCCGACGCCGCGGCGTACGTCCGCCGGGCGGTCGGCCAGCGGACGCCGGGATACGCGATCGAGTTCCACGTCGACGCCCCGGAGGATCGGGTCCGGGCCGCCATCGGCCGGTACGCCCGGATCGAGCCCGACGGTGCCACCACCGTCGTCCGGATGGACGCCGACTCCCTGGACTGGGCCGCGATGGCGATCGCGGTCCTGGGCGCCGAGGTCACCGTCGTGCGGCCGCCGGAGCTCGTGGACCACGTCGCGGGCTGGGCCGACACCCTCGGCCGCGTGCGCAGCGTTCGTAGACTCGAGTGATGACAGCGGGACGGTACGCCCCCAGCCCCTCGGGCGACCTGCACATCGGGAACCTGCGGACGGCGCTGCTCGCGTGGCTCTTCGCCCGGTCGACCGGGCACGAATTCCTGCTCCGCGTCGAGGATCTGGACACCGGGCGCAGCTCCCGGGCAGCCGAGGCAGGGCAGCTGGCGGACCTCGCGGCCATCGGGCTGGACTGGGACGGCGCCGTGGTCCGGCAGTCGGAACGCAGCGACCTGTACGCCGCCGCGATCGCGGAGCTCGATGTGTACGAGTGCTACTGCACGCGCAGGGAGATCCTGTCGGCGCCGTCGGCGCCGCACGCCCCCGAGGGGGCCTATCCGGGGACGTGCCGCGATCTCACCGAGGCCGAGCGGGTGGTCCGGCGGCGGGATCGTCCGGCGGCGTTGCGACTGCGCTCCACGGTCGACGAGTTCACCGTGACGGACGTGCTGCGCGGCGAATACACCGGCGCGGTCGACGATTTCGTGCTCCGCCGAGGCGACGGCACCTACGCCTACAATCTGGCGGTGGTCGTCGACGACGCCGCCCAGGGCGTCGATCAGGTGGTCCGCGGCGACGATCTGCTCTCCTCCGCGCCGCGCCAGGCGTACCTCACCACCCTGCTCGGCGGCGCGCCGCCGACCTACGCGCACGTGCCACTCGTGCTGGGCCCCACCGGCGTCCGGCTCGCCAAGCGCGACGGTGCCGTCACCCTCTCTCGGCGCGGCGGGCCCGCCGTGGTCCTGCCGGAGATCGCCGCGAGCCTGGGGCTGCGCGGGGGCACCCCGCAGGAGATGCTGGACGGCTTCGACCCCGCGCAGCTGCCCCGGGCGCCGTGGACCCTCCCCCTCTGAGCCGAAGACTTCGGTCACGCCCCCGGATCCCTGGGGTTCGTGACCGAAGCGTTCCGGCCTAGTCGGACTTGGCGAGGTGGTGCTGGGTGCCGCGGTAGTAGCGACCCAGGAACTCCTCCTTGAACTCCCAGTACGTCCCGTCGAGCATCGACTGCCGGATCTTCGCGACCAGCGAGACGATGAACTGCTCGTTGTGGATCGTCGCGAGCGTGGCCGCGAGGCCCTCCTTCGCCTTGAACAGGTGATGGATGTACGCGCGGGTGTACTGCGACGTGAAGTTCTCGGTCTCCGGGTCCAGCGGACGGAAGTCCGTCTTGAACCGCGAATTGGTGACGTTGTAGCGGCCGTCCAGCGAGTAGATCGCGCCGTTGCGCGCCACCCGCGACGGGGACACGCAGTCGAAGGTGTCGATGCCCTGCTCGACCGCGGCGAAGATGTCGTCCGGCTCGGAGATGCCCAGCAGGTGCTTCGGCTTGTCCTCCTCCAGCTCCTGGTTCACCCAGCGCACGATCGTCGACAGGTTCGCCTTCTCCAAGGCGCCGCCGATGCCGTAACCGCCGAAGCCGAGACCGCCGGACAGTCGGTCCTCGTCGCTCAGGGCGCGCAGGTCCTTCGCCGCCTTGCGCCGGAGGTCCTCGTACTGCGCACCCTGTACGACGCCCCACAGGGAGATCGCGTCGTGCCGCTGCGCCGTGAGCCAGTTGTGCTCGGACAGGCAGCGGCGGGCCCACAGGCGGGTCCGCTCCAGTGACTCCACCTGGTATGCACGGGAATTGTGCAGGGTGGTGAGCTCGTCGAAGGCGAAGATGATGTCGGCGCCCAGCTGATGCTGGATCTGCATCGACACCTCCGGGGTGAACCGGTGCTCGGTGCCGTCGATGTGGCTGCGGAAGGTGACACCGTCGTCATCGACGCGCGAGAGGCGGTCCTTGCCCTCCGCGATGGCGTCGTCGCCCTGGAGCTCCTCCCCGCCGTTCATGTCGATGACCTTCTTGAACCCGGAACCCAGCGACATCACCTGGAAGCCACCGGAATCGGTGAAGGTCGGGCCGTCCCAGTTCATGAACTTCCCGAGCCCGCCGGCCTGCTCGACGATGTCCGGACCGGGCTGCAGGTACAGGTGGTAGGCGTTCGCGAGCACCGCCTGCGCCCCCAACTCCGAGACCGCCTCCGGCAGCACCGTCTTCACCGTGGCCTTGGTACCCACGGGAATGAAGGCGGGCGTGAGGATCTCACCGTGCGGGGTGAGCAACCGACCCGCACGGCCCAGCGGACCGTCGGGCCCCTCGAGGCGCCCGTCGATGTCGAAACGCGTGGGGTCACTGATGTGTTCGCTCTGCAGGCGAGTCCGGCTCGCCATGGACCGGTAGTCCGACCGCAGCGCACTGAGCTCCGCCGCGATCACCTTGTTCTGCTCGCGCAGCTGGGCGATCTCGTCGAAGGTCCGGTCGCCGCGCGGGCGTCCGACGATCGGTCCCGTGGTCGTCTGCTCGGGCCGCGGAACACCGGGCCGCGCCACCGGGTACTCCCCCGTGTCCTGCGCAGTGGGCTCGGGCGCCTCGGCCTGCGTGGCCTGTTCGACGGTGGCCGGCTCGTCCTTCGCGAGCGGCACCAGGGGAACGGGGCCCGTGGGCGCGTCCGAGGGACGAGCGACGCCGTTCGCGTGCCCGTTGAAGCCGTTGGTGTCGACGCTGTCGACCCCGTTGAGCTGCTGCACGCGGGCCTTGCCGCGGGCGTGGACGTCGGTGGGGCCTGCGGCGACGAGTTGTTCAGTGGGGACCGGGATCTCGGCGGTAGCCGGGGCGGGGAAGGCGACGGTGTCGGCCCCCGCATCTCCACGGCCGAGCATCGCGACGAGCGCCTCGCCCTCGATGTCGACGTTCGGCAGGAGCTTGTCGAGCCACTTGGGCAGCCACCACGCCCACCTGCCGAGCAGCATCATGATCGACGGGATGACGACCATCCGGACGACGAACGCGTCGAGCAGCACGGCGGCGGCCAGGCCGAAGCCGATCTCCTTGATGAACACCTGGTCGTTGAGCATGAACGAGGCGAACACCGAGATCATGATGATCGCCGCCGCGGTCACCACGCGGGCGCCGTACTGCACGCCCGTCACCACGGATTGCGTGGCATCGCCGGTGTGGGTGAACTCCTCCCGCATCCGGGAGACCAGGAAAACCTGGTAGTCCATCGCCAACCCGAAGACGATGCCGATCATGAAGATCGGTAGGAAGGCCACCAGCGGCTGCGTGTTGTCGATCCACCCGAGCGCACCGTCGGTGAAGATCGCCGAGGTCACGCCGAACGTGGCGACCACCGACAGCAGGAAGCCGAGCGCCGCCGTGAGCGGCACCAGGATCGAGCGGAAGGCGATGAGCAGCAGCAGGAACGCGAGGCTCACCACGATGATGAGGTAGGGGACGATGGCGCCGCTGAGCTTGTCCGAGACGTCCATCTGGATGGCTGTCGTGCCGGCCACGCCGACGTCGACGCCGAGCCTCTGCGCGGTTCCGTCCGGGCCGTTGGGCAGGTTGCGCAGGAGCTTGACCAGCTCCTTCGTGTCGTCGTCGTTCGGGCCCGATTTGGGCGTCACGATCACCGTGGCCGCCTGCGCGTCGGGGCCGAGTTGCGCGATCTGCGCGTTCGCCACGTACTTCGACATCGCGGGATCGGTGTTGAGCGCGGTGACGATCTTCCCGTAGGCCTGCAGTCGCTGCTTCGGGTCGGCCTTCGATCCGTCGAGCGCGACCAGCAGGGTGCCGTTGGCGCCCTTGCCCCAGCCCTCGGTGATCAGGTCGTAGGCCTTGCGCTCCGACGTGGACTTCTCGCTCATGCCCGAGCTCGGCAGGGCCGTCTTCATGTCCTTCATGGGGATCGCCAGAATGCCGAGCACCGCGACGCCCGCGATGAGTGTGACGACCGGGACCTTCTTGACGACGTGCGCCCAGCGCAGGCCGTTCGCGACCCTGCCCTCGCCCTGGTCGGTGTCCTGCGGGTGCAGGCCCTTGACCCGGCCCGCGAAGACCTTGGAGCCGAACAGGCCCAGGAGGGCGGGCAGCAGCGTGATCGCGACGACGACGGCGACAGCGACGCCCCACGCCGCGGCGACGCCCATCTGGCCCAGGAAGTCCATCCCGATGAACGCGAGCGCGGCGAGCGCGATGATCACCGTCAGCCCCGCGAAGATCACCGCGGATCCGGCCGTGCCCACCGCGATACCCGCGGCCTCCGCCCGCTGTTCCCGTGTGGTGGCGCCGAGGCGTCGGAGCTCGTGCCGGTAGCGCGAGACGATGAACAGCGCGTAGTCGATGGTGACGGCCAGGCCGATCATGGACGTCAGCACCGTCGGGAAGGAGCCGAGCTCGACGAAGTGCGTGGCGATCATGACGCCGCACAGTGCGACGGGCACCGCGATGATCGCGTTCAGCAGCGGCAGGCCCCACGCCACGAGCGAGGCGAAGGTGATGATGAGGACCACGGCGGCGACCAGCATGCCGATCATCTCGCTCGTGCCGTCCATGGGCTCCATGCCCTTGGTCGCGGAACCGTCGGCCTCGACCTGCAGCGACCCGCCGGACGCGTCCTGACCCGCCTGCATCGCGTCCTTGATGTGCTGCGGCGTCTCCTTGGGCAGGTCCGTGACCTTGCCGTGGAAGTTCACGGTGACCTTCGCGGTCTTGCCGTCAGGACTGACCGTCGAGAGCACCGCCGCGTCGGCCTGCTTCTGCGGTTCGGTCTTCGTGGAGGCGATGTCCTTCTGCTGCTCCGCCATCGCCGCGGCCTTCTGCTTCTCAGCCTCACTGAGCGTCGACGGGTCCAGCTTGACCGTGGGGTTGTGCAGCAGCTCCGGATCGGTGACCAGCTGCTTGTTGTCGCCGTCCGTCAGGGCCTTGAGATCGGCGATCGTCTTGTCGATACCGGCGGAGTTCCCGGGGTCCGACAGCGTGCCGGTCTTCGCATGGAAGACGATGGTGGCGGAGGCGGAGGTGAACGGATCGTCGCTGGAGCCGCTCATCTTGTCCCGGATGATGTCGGTGGCCTTCTCCGACGCCATGCCCGGCAGCGAGAACTTATCGACGGTGGGCTTGCTCAGTGCCCCGGCGCCGAGCCCCATGGCGACGAGCAGCAACAGCCACACGGCGATGACCTTGAATCGGTTGAGGTAGGCGAACCTACCCACCCGGTACAGAAACAGTGCCATGGAGGTACTCCGAGTCGTCGAGGCGCGAGGGCTGCGTGTTACGAGTCGCTGTCGAGTGTACCGATGGTTTCCGTCCGCAATAAAGTCGCTGACCGGCAGTTTTGTGAGGCTCATCACCGAGACGCAGGTACTGTGCACGGTATGACCGCCTTTCAGCGCATCGCAACGCCTGTCACAGCCGTCGCAGCCGCCACAGCGTGCGGCCTCTTCCTGGCCGGCTGCGGCAGCTCCTCCGACTCATCCACCGCCCCCGCGCCGTCCGGCGCACCGTCGGCCACCACGACCGCGGCCGCCGCCGAGACCCGCGCCGAGATGTGCGGGCAGACCCGCGGCCCCGACGGGGCCCTGTACGTGCACGCCCTCGGGACCGCCAAGGTCGACTGCGCCGAGGCGATGCGCGTGGCCACCGCGTTCGGGCCGAAGATCGCGACAGGGCAGCCCGTCACCGTCGAGGGCTGGAACTGCACCTTCCCGACGACCCCCGGCATGCTCGCGCGCTGCGACAACGGGGGCAGGGCGATCGGCTTCTTCACCTCCCACTGACGTCCGCGAGCGCGGCGGCCATGATCCGACCGCGGAACGGCGAGTGCGGCGAGGTCTCTCACCCGAGCGGACTACGCAGCGCCACCCGTGCGAGTGATCCGCCCACGCGCGGACGACTCCTAGCGTTCCGAGCATGAAGAAACTGCTGGTCGGCGCCCTGGTGGTGCTCGTCTTCCTCGCCTACTCCCTCCCGCCCTACCTCACGGGCGGTAGCCGCGTCCCGCTCGACGACCAGCCGAACTGGTACTACGGGCTCCTCGTCGGGCACATCCTGCTCGGGTCCGTCGCGATGCTCGCCGGGCTGGTCCAGCTCGGCCGGCGCTGGTTCGCGCGCTACCACTGGATCGCCGGCCGGATCTACGTCGCGTGCGCGCTGCCCGTCGGGCTCGCGGCCATCGCGATCGGCACCGTCACACCCTTCGGGCCGGTGAATGCCGCCTCCAACGTCACGCTGGGCTCGCTCATGCTGCTGTTCACGGCGCTCGGCGTCCGCGCGATCGTGGGCGGCGACGTGTCCGCGCATCGACGCTGGATGCTGCGCAGCGCGGCGCTGATGTACTCGGTGATCATCAACCGGATCCTGGGGCCGGTCTCGTTCCTCGTCCTCGACGCCGCGGGCGTGCCGGAGTCCTTCATGGACTCGTGGGGGCCGGCGATCGTCGCCTGGCCGAGCTGGCTGATCGCGATCGGCTTCTGCGAGTGGTGGCTGCGGCGCACCCCGCGGGGCCGCGCGGCCGGCACGCCGCCCCAGAACGGAGAGGCCCTCTCCGACCGGGGTCGGAGAGGGCCTCTCTCGGCGGTGGCGGGGGGATTTGAACCCCCGGTACGGGGTTACCGCACACAACATTTCGAGTGTTGCACCTTCGGCCGCTCGGACACGCCACCGCCGGAGTACTTTACCGGAAGTCGCCCCGGGAGATAAATCGGCAGGTCAGGACCGGTGCGGCTGAAAGAAGTCGTGCAGCAGCGCCGCGCACTCCGCCTCGCGGACCCCGCCGCGCACCGTCACCCGGTGAGTGACGCGCGGGTCGCGCACCACGTCCCAGACCGAGCCCACCGCGCCGGTCTTGGGTTCGAAGGCCCCGAAGATCAGGTGCTCGATCCGGGCGGAGACCAGCGCGCCCGCGCACATCGCACACGGTTCGAGGGTCACCGCGAGGGTGCAGCCGCCGAGGCGCCAGCCGTCCCCGAACCGGGCCGCCGCGGCCCGGAGGGCGAGGATCTCCGCGTGGGCCGTCGGGTCGCCCAGCTGTTCCCGACGATTCCCGGCGAGCGCGAGCACGGCACCGTCGGGCGCGAGGACCGCAGCGCCGACCGGCACGTCGTCGGGCCCCGAGAGACCCGCGGCCTCGAGCGCGAAGCCCATGGCCGCGCGTTCGGCGTCCAGCAACGCCACTAGCCGAGCGAGTCCAGGACCGCGCCGAGCTGGGAGTCGAAGCCGAGGCGCTCGGCGATCACCTGGAGCTGCTCGTCCGGGTACAGGTCGGGATCCGCGAGCAGGACGCCGAGCTCCTGCTCCCCCAGCCCCAGATCGCCGAGGATCGCCAGGTCGCCCTCGGGCCAGGGGTCGGTCTCCTCGATCTCCTCGGGGTCGATGTCGGGCACGTCGATGTTGAGCCGCTCGAGCGCCTGCTCGGCGAGCTCGTCGAAGACGGCGGCGGTGGCGTCGGAGAGCAGCAGTCGTGTGCCCGAGGGACCGGGCCGGACGACGACGAAGTACTCGTCGTCGACGTTGAGCAGGCCGAAGACCGCGCCGGTGACGCGCAGCGCCTTGATCTCCTGCTCGGCCTTGGCGATGCTGCCCAGGGCTCCGGGGTCGAGGAGGTGCACGGTCCAGGTGGTCTCCTCGCGGGTCACTGCCACGGCGTAGCCGTCGGTGTCGTCGTAGCGCTCCGGTGAGGTCTGTGCGGCCATGGGTGAAACCGTATCCGCAAACGCCCGTCCGCGACACGTCCATCCGGCTTCCGAACGCGGCTGTGGAACGCTGTCGGGGTGTCTGCGCAGCGTGCTCCTCATTCCGCCGTCCCCGTGTGCGTCCTCGGCCTCGGCCTGATCGGCGGCTCGATCCTGCGGGCCCTGGGCCGCGCCGGTCGCCCGGCGTACGGCTGGAACCGCTCCGCCGCCGCGGTCGACGACGCCGACGCCGCCGGCTTCGACGCCTCGTCCGACCTGGTCGCGACCCTGCGTCGGGCCGATCAGGGCGGGCACGTGATCGTGGTCGCCGTCCCCGTCCCGGCGCTCGACGGCGTGCTGGCCGCCGTCGCGGAGCACGCCCCGAACGCGTGGCTCACCGACGCGGTGAGCGTCAAGGGGGACGTCGCGCGGCGGGTCGCCGCAGCGGGCCTGACGGGGCGGTACGCCGGCGGCCATCCGATGGCCGGGACCGCCTTCTCCGGCTGGGAGGCCACCGACGCCACCCTCTTCGACGGTGCCACCTGGGTCGTCACCGCCGACGATGACACTCCCACGCACGCCTGGCGGCTGGCCGCGACGGTGGGCCTGGACTGCGGCGCCGTCATCGTGCCCGCGGGCTCCGCGGAGCACGACGCCGCTGTGGCACGGATCTCGCACTCGGTGCACGTGGTGGCCGAGGCCGTGGCCATCACCGCAGAACTGGATCCCGCGGCCAAGCAGCTGGCCCACTCGCTGGCGGCGAGCAGCTTCCGGGATGTCACGCGGGTGGCGGGCACCGCACCGTCGCTGGTGAACGCCATGTGCGAGGCCAACGCCGAGGCCCTGCTCGACGCCCTCGACGACACGATCGCCGAGCTGACCGCGGCCCGCGCCGAACTGGCCGAACGCGGCACGGTCGGGACGATCACCGAGCGGGGCTACGCGGCGCGCAAGCGGTACGAGAACGCCCGCCGCACCCCGATCGCTCCCGTACTCGACGGGGCGGGGTGGCAGCGGGCGCTGCGCGAGGCCGGTCACGCGGGTGGCGTGATCACCTCTCTGGACTGAACGCCGCTCGCGGCGACCTACTCGACGCGGGTCGACAGGCCCGGGTAGTCGACGACGAAACCATCGGCGTCGACGGAGACCTTGGAGCTGCTGATCGGCGAGATCACCGTGATGCCGTCGGCGGCACCGTCGTAGTTGATGACCGTCTCCTTGACCGCGAGGCTGGGCAGATCCACGTACACGACCGGCACGTCGATGTCCTCGGGATGGCTCTGCAGGTCGAACCGGCGGATCGTCAGGGCGTTGAAGAACGCGGACTTGAGCACGTCCACGCTCAGGGCGCCGGAGAAGAAGCCGCGCTCGGAGCCCTGCGCGCCCTGCACCAGCCAGTGGTTCTCGCCGTCCCGGGCGATGGTCACCTGGGACTCACCGGCTGCCGTCAGGGCGTGCACCGACAGCCGCTTGGTGACGCCCTCGTCGTCGGTGACCAGGTCGTAGGAGGCGTTGAACGCAGGACTGTCGCCCGTCGGCGCCGAGATGATCCGGCCATAGGCCTTGATCCGGTCGCCACTGAGCTGCACCCGGACGGACTCCAACAGGTTCCCGTCCGCGGACCGCCAGGTCAGGATCCGGGGCCAACTCGCCCCGGTGATCACGGTGGCCACGGCATCTGCGGAAGAAGGCGTACTCACGCCTTCCACGGTAGACCCTGCCGTTCGGCGCGAACGAACCACTGTGGCGAGCGCTTGCGCGACCGCGAACCTGTGCGCGTTGTCACAGGTCACGGCCGCGCGCTCACAGCGCCGCCTGCCCGGGCCACCCATCGCCCGGCTGGACGACGGGTCGACCGTCACACTGCGGCCACTGCCTCCAGTTCGACCACCTGGTCGTCGTACCGGAGCCGGCTCACACCGATCACCGACAGCGGCGGCAGGTCGACGAAGACCTCCGCGAGGGTGTCCACCGCGACCTGCAGGTCGACCTGCAGGTGTTCGGCGACGAACACCGTCAGTCGCGCGACGTCGGCAAGCTCGGCGCCGCGCTCCCCCAAGATCACCCGGAGGTTGGCGACGGCGGCGCGGACCTGGCCCTGGACGTCGCCGGGGGCGACGGTCGTGCCGCCCGCATCGAGCGGCGCGACGCCGGCGATGTGCACCGTGGTGCCCGCCGGCACCGTGGCGCTGTAGGCGTGCTCGACCGCGGTGGTCAGCTGGTCCGAGCCGTGGAGCTGCACCTTCCCCATGATCAGGCGGCGTTCTTCTGGACGGCCGCGCCGACGCGGGGCAGCGCCGCGACGACGTTCTCCTTGGCCTTGCCGCGCAGGCTCGAGTAGGCCTTGCGCAGCGCGGGCTGGCTGGTGGACTCGGCCTTCTTGTCGGTCACCGCGAGCAGCGCGTCACCGACGGCGTCGCCGCGCGCGGCGAGGAATTGGCCGAAGTCGCCGGGGCCCTGGGCCGAGAACTCGGTCCAGAAGGGGTCGAGTGCGGCGGCGAAGTCCGGGAGCAGCTTGGTCAGCGCCGACTCGATGACCGAGGGCGAGACCTTCTTGACCGCCGCGTAGGCGGTCTTGATGACGGTGCCGGACAGGCCGCTCTTGTCGCCGACCTCGGCTTCGACGACCGACGCGAAGTCGGCGACGACGGCCGGCTGGCGCGCGGGATCGAGGAGCGTGGTGGTCAGCGACATGGGGAACCTCCGGGATTCGGGTCTTCGTCAGCGATGTGCGGGATCGAGCCTATCGGGCACGGGAGGCACGTGCGGAGTGCTGCATCCAGCGTGATCCGGACACCACACGGAATGCAACTGTTCTGCATCGGATCTGCAACAACTGCACCCCAAATTTGTGAGGTATGTCACCAGTGCTCTAAGTTGACGATTGAAGGAAGGGGTTGCAATGGCGACCAGCCGATCCGGTAGAGCGAACGCCCGGCTGTCGGGCGTCCGGTTCCCGTTGTGGGACCGCAGCCCCGCGCTGCCCGCGCCCGTCAGCAGCGAGCACCACGCGCGCGTCGACCACGCCCTCCCCCTCGGTGACCCCACCGGCGGCGCCGACGCCCTCGCCTGGCGCGAGGCCGTCGACGGCCGACTCACCTATCCCCGCGTCCACATCGACCGCAATGTCGACATCCGGATGTCCGACGGGGTGGTGCTCCGCGCCACCGTGATCCGCCCGGCGGAGATCGACGGCGTGCCCACCTCACGCCCCTACCCCGCGATCTTCAACCTCAACCCGTACAACCGGATGATCGTCGATGCGATCGACGAGACGACGCACGCGGCGTTCGTCGGCCCGGCGCTGACGAACGCCTCGAAGACTCTGACGGGCGGCACCGTCGACTTCTCCGGCGGCCTGCTGCAGGGCTTCGGCATCAACCGGCGGCTGGTGCGCAGCGGCTACGTCCAGGTGATCGTCGATGTCCGCGGCACCGGCACCTCGCACGGCGTCTGGCAGATCCTCGGGCCGCGGGAGCAACAGGACTCCGTCGAGGCGCTGGCCTGGGCCCGCGAACAGCCGTGGTGCGACGGCAAGCTCGGCATGGGCGGCTGGTCGTACTCCGCGATCAACTCGCTGCAGGCCGCCGGGCACGCGCCGGAGGGCCTGGGCGCGGTGTTCGCGATCGAGGGCAGTGAGGACATCGTCCGCGACATCTACATCACGGGCGGCCTGCCCTCGGTGTTCATCCCGCTGTGGCTCGGCGCCGTGAACGCGCTGAAGTGGCTGTACAATCCGCGGACGCTGCTGCGGGACACGGTGAACGGCAATGTCTTCCGCTGGCTGCACAGCCGTATCGTCTCGCCGGCGACGGAGATCTCGTCGGTCGTCACGGGCGTGCTCACAGGCCGTGATCCTCGGGTCAACGACAACCCCTACTTCACCGAGCGGAACGCGAACATCGACGCGATCACCGCGCCCACCTTCCTGTTCGGCGGCTGGCACGACCTCTTCGGCCGCAGCACGCCCCGCACCTTCGCGCGCCTGAATCTGCCTGCCGGACAGAAGCAGATGGTCATCACCGACGGCTTCCACTTCGACATGGGCGCGGGCTTCGGCGGCACGCAGGCGCCGCCGCGGATCGACGTACTCGAGCGTGCCTGGTACGACCGCTGGCTCAAGGGCATCGACAACGGCGTGGACCGCTACGGCCCGGTGACGCTCAAGCAGCAGGGCGGCGGCTGGACCGCGGGCGAGTCCTTCCCGCGCATCGGCGCCCGCACCCAGCGGCTCTACGCCACTCCGGCACCGTCGGGCACGGCCGGCCACGCGAGGTACGACGGTGCGCTCGCCACCTTCCCGGCGCGCCGCCGCGAGGCGGCGTCCACGCGGATCGACCTGCGCGGCCTGGCCTCCCCCGACCTGACGATGGTGCTCGCAGGCCTGACGAAGGCGGTCCCGGCCTGCGAGAACGCGGGCGTCCAGGAGCGTGGCGCGATCTCCTTCACGTCCCCGCCCGCGACGGTGCCGGTGCAGCTCAGCGGCGCGATCAACGTGCACCTCGTGACGCAGTGCGAGGGCGACGAGGCGATCTGGACGGTGACCGTCAACGACGTCGCCCCGGACGGCACGTCGACGGTGCTCTCCGGCGGCGCCCTGCTGGCGTCCAACCGGGCCGTCGATCCCGCGCGCAGCGCCTTCGACCTCGACGGTGAGCTGCTCAGCGCTTTCCATCCGCTCACCTGGTCGGCGAAGCAGCGGGTGGTGCCGGGCGAGACCATCGAATTGGACATCGACGTAGTGCCCACCGACGCGCTGCTCGAGGAGGGCCATCGCCTGCGGGTGGACGTCTACGCCGGAAGCGTGCCCCGCTACCTGGCCACCGTTCCCGATCTGGTGAAGACCCGCTTCGGCAAGCAGACGGTGCTGCTGAGCCCGGAGCAGCCGTCCTACGTGAGCCTGCAGATGGTCGGCGATCCCGGCTGGTGACCGGTCCGGGCCCCGGCGTCGCCGGACCTGTCGGAACGCTGCCGGACGGCCCGCTTCGGCGCTATCTTCGGTAGCACGATGGTTGCCGGATCCCGAGCCGTCGCGTCCGCGGGTGCGGCCGCACGGCTGCACAGCATGTTCGTCGACGGTGCGGTCGACGACGCTGCGCTGCGCGCCTCCCACCTGCGGCGCCTCATCGCGGAGAGCTGGCAGCGCAGCCGGGCCGGGGGCGTGAACCCGGACGGCGGGGCACCGTCGGGCAGCGAGGCACTGGACGCGCTGCGGGCCCGCAACCCCCTGGCCGGCGTGATGCCGGTGATCCGGCACCTGCTCGTCGACGGTTCCGCGGGCGCGATGGTGGCCGTGGCGGACCGGGACGGCACCCTGCTGTGGGTGGAGGGCGACGGTGCCGCGGTCCGCAGCGCGGCGGCCATGAACTTCACGCCGGGCGCGGATTGGAGCGAGTCCGCGGCGGGGACCAACGCGCCGGGCACCGCGCTGGCGCTGGACGCTGAGGTGCAGATCGCGGGGTCCGAGCACTTCGCGCGGCTCGCGCACCGGTGGAACTGCACCGCTGTCCCGATCCACGACCCCGTCACCCGTGCGGCGGTCGGCGTCCTCGACGTGACGGGCGGCCCGGAGGTCGCGACGCCGCAGGCCCTGGCGCTCGTCCGGGCGGCGGCGCTCGCCGTCGAGGGGCAGCTCGCCGTGCTCCGGCTGACCGAGCCCGCACCGGCACCGTCGGCCCGGTTGCGGCTGCTGGGCGCCCGGCCCGTGCTCGAGCGCGAGGGTCGGGAGGTCCAGCTCACCGGCCGCCACGCCGACATCCTCGCGCTGCTCGCGCGGCACCCGGAGGGGCTCACGGCGGACCACCTCGCACTGCTGCTGGACGAGCGCGACCTCGACGTGGTCACCGTGCGCGCGGAGGTCTCGCGGCTGCGCAAGACGATCGGCGCGGACTTCCTCGGCTCCCGCCCCTACCGGCTGCTGAGGCCGCTCGCGTCGGACGCGGAGGAGGCGGCGACATCCATCCGCACGGGCCGGGTCGCCGACGCGCTCGCCGTCTACCGCGGTCCGCTCCTGCCGAATTCGCAGGCTCCGGGCGTCGCGCGCCTGCGCGCCGAGCTCGCCGGGAGCCTGCGGTCGGCGGTGCTCGCGAGCCGGGATCTGGGCCTCCTCCGACGGTGGCTGGACCTCCCGGACGCGCGGGACGACGAGCACGGTTGGCGCGTGCTCCAGGCGCACGGCGACGCGCGGGCGCGGGCCGAGGCCGACGGGCGCCTCGCGGCGATCGCGATCGACCTGGCCTGACCGGGTTGCGCTACCCGAGCGGCGGTGCGGATGGGCCTGACCAGGAGCGATCCGGGTTGCAACCGGCTGCAACGGTGTTGCAACGATCACTGCGTACGGTGGAATGTGATTGAAGTCACCAACTCACCTGGAGGCACGCCATGACCGTTTACGCCCGTCCCGGAGCTCCCGGCTCCGTCATGAGCTACCAGTCCCGGTACGACAACCTGATCGGCGGCGAGTGGGTCGCGCCGGTCAAGGGCCAGTACTTCGAGAACCCGTCGCCCGTGACCGGTCAGACCTTCTGCGAGGTCGCGCGCTCGACCGCGGAGGACATCGAGCTCGCTCTCGACGCCGCGCACGCCGCCGCGCCCGCGTGGGGCCGGACCTCGGCGACCGCCCGCGCCAACATCCTCATGAAGATGGCCGACCGGATGGAGGCCAACCTCGAGGCCATCGCCGTCGCCGAGTCGTGGGAGAACGGCAAGCCCGTCCGCGAGACCCTCAACGCCGACATCCCGCTGGCCATCGATCACTTCCGCTACTTCGCGTCGTGCCTGCGCGCGCAGGAGGGCGCGCTGTCGGAGATCGACGAGAACACCGTCGCGTACCACTTCCACGAGCCCCTCGGCGTTGTGGGACAGATCATTCCGTGGAACTTCCCGATCCTCATGGCCGTGTGGAAGCTGGCCCCCGCTCTGGCCGCGGGCAACGCTATCGTGCTCAAGCCGGCCGAGCAGACCCCCGTCTCGGTGCTGTACCTGTTCTCGCTCATCGGCGACCTGCTGCCCCCCGGTGTGGTGAACATCGTCAACGGCTTCGGCCTCGAGGCGGGCAAGCCGCTGGCCTCGAGCAAGCGCATCCGGAAGGTCGCCTTCACCGGCGAGACCACCACCGGCAAGCTGATCGCCGGCTACGCCGCTGACAACCTCATCCCCGTCACCCTGGAGCTGGGCGGCAAGAGCCCGAACGTCTTCTTCAAGGACGTCATGGCCGCGAACGACGACTACCAGGACAAGGCCCTCGAGGGCTTCACGATGTTCGCGCTCAACCAGGGCGAGGTGTGCACCTGCCCGTCGCGCGCACTGCTCGAGCAGCCCATCTTCGACGAGTTCCTCGAGCTCGGCTCCATCCGCACCAAGTCGATCATCCAGGGCGATCCGCTGGACACCGACACGATGATCGGCGCACAGGCGTCGAAGGAGCAGCTCGAGAAGATCCTCTCCTACATCGACATCGGCAAGAACGAGGGCGCCACGCTGATCACGGGC
Source organism: Tsukamurella sp. NPDC003166 (assembly GCF_040611135.1). Taxonomy (NCBI): domain Bacteria; kingdom Bacillati; phylum Actinomycetota; class Actinomycetes; order Mycobacteriales; family Tsukamurellaceae; genus Tsukamurella; species Tsukamurella sp. NPDC003166. Next base: position 305,430 of record NZ_JBEXNL010000003.1, on the reverse strand, counting down.
GGTGAGGCCGCGGACTTGGGCGGCGACCTCTCCGGCGGCTACTACATGCAGCCCACGATCTTCTCGGGCGACAACAGCATGCGGATCTTTCAGGAGGAGATCTTCGGCCCGGTGCTCGCGGTCACGTCCTTCGACGGCTACGACAACGCCATGGAGATCGCCAACGACACCCGCTACGGCCTCGGCGCCGGCGTGTGGTCGCGCAACGGCGACGTCGCCTACCGCGCGGGCCGCGACATCCAGGCCGGCCGCGTGTGGACGAACACCTACCACCAGTACCCCGCGCACGCGGCGTTCGGCGGCTACAAGGACTCGGGCATCGGCCGGGAGAACCACAAGATGATGCTCGATCACTACCAGCAGACCAAGAACCTGCTGGTCTCGTACGCGCCGGGCGCGCAGGGCTTCTTCTGATCCCTCGTCGGTCCGACACCAGGTGAGGGTGTCAGCGGCGCCGCTCCTTCCGGGGCGGCGCCGCTCGCGTGTCCGGGTGTTTCCGCCCGACGGTGCGCGGGCGGGGCGGCCGGCGGCATTGAGGCGTGTTGCTCACGCAAGCGATGCGTCCCGCGCATACCCATGAATACGCAGTTCAAAGGCTTTTCTCGGGACTGAGTGATGCGGGGCCCGCATGCCCCCACTCACCGCTGCCGGGCCCCACCGGACGAGCCTCCTCGGGTGCCGGAACGCCCGCCGATCCTCGGTGCATTTCTGCGTCGACACGCCGACGAACCGTCGCCGACACGCACCAAAGATCGGACCGAGCGATCCGCTGTCCACTGTTCCCGCCCGACGGTGCCGCCTCACACCGTCCGGTACGTGGCCCCGACCGCCTCATATGTGGGAATAGCCCGACGATCACGCGTCAACAGCGGCACCTCGGCGTGGGCGGCTGTCGCTCCGACGAAGGCATCGTAGATCGCCCCGCCGCGGACTCCCTTCACGCCGAGTCGTGCCACGAACGTTCGCATATCGGTGGTCGGGAAGCCGATCACCTGCAGCCCGAAGTCCTCGATCGCCTCCGAGGCCTCCGCTGGGGAGACCCTGTGGGGCGAAGGAAGTCGCGTGAGCACGGAGAAGGTCTCCAGGAGCACGTGAGCAGGCAGAACGCTCTCCACCAGACGCACCGATCCTCGAAGTTCATCGTGCGCCGGATGCCATTCCATCAACATCGGGAGCAGCACACTCGAATCGAGGGCGTAGAAGGTCATCGTCTCGTGGCCTCGAGCGTCTCGCGGATGATGTCGTCGGTCAGCGGTGGCAGGTCCTCTTCCGCTCGAATGACCGGCAGCATCCCTCCCTTCTCGATGTGCACCTTGGCCGGCGCTATCTCGATCTCGATGCGTCCGTCTGCGAATGTCACGTCGACTGCCCTCCCGGCATCCAGTCCCATCGCATCCCGGATCGCTTTCGGTACCACGATCCGGCCCGCCCCATCGATGGTTGTTCTCATGCCATTTTTCTACCACCATCTCTGCCATCTGTCGATGCATTCGCATCCGAGGCCGCGTAACCTGGGCGGATGCCGGACTTCACACTCCTGCCGGACCGCGTCCTGCACGTCTGGCCCGACATCGATCGGCCCCCGCTCATCGGTGTGGATCAGCTGCGCCCACTGAGCGGCGCGGACCTCGACCTCTCCGAGGCACTCACCACCCGCATCGCCTCCTGGCAGGCTCTGTTGGAATCCGAGCACCTGGGTGGTCGAGACGGCTGGCGCACAGCGGAAGCCGAAGCGGACTATGCGCGCGAAGCCGCACGATCATCGACGGCCTGGTCGCCGAACTGCCCGGCGTCGTCATCGGCTACCGACTCTGGCCCATCGCCGAGCACGGCTACGCCGGCGGCTGGGCGACGGGGTGGTCGCCATCGGGCGAGACACCGCTCCCGGCCGGCACGGAGGTGCGCCAGTTCGACGTCGCACCCGAGCGCTGGATCCGGCTGATGAACGACCACTCCGGCCCGCCGCTGTGGGCGACGTACGGCGGCATCGGGCCGGAGCACCTAGGCCTGCCGGAGGAGTTGGGTCGCGAGCTCGATGCCTGGCAGTCCGAGTTCGACCGCGAGTTCCACTGGGACACCGGCTGGCGCACGGACGCCGTCGCAGCGAAGCACGCCGCAGAGGGGCGCAGACTCCTCCCGCTCGTGGCGGCGGAGCTGCCCGGGCACGTCGTCGAACTGAGGACCGGCGACGAGCGCGTCTACGCCGGCGCCTGGGTCGACGGCTGGCTCCCGACGCTCCCGGACACCGTCTACACCGCGTACGGCGAGTGACTCAGTCCACCGGGATGGTGGTGGTGCCGAGGAGGTCTCCCAGCTGCCACGGGTCGAGGCCGTTGGCGGCGTTCATGTCGCACCGCACACGGCCGTAGCCCTCGGGAAGCCCGTTCCCGTAACCGCTGCCGTCGGTGTACTGGTGGATCGCGAAGCGCCGCCCCAGTTCCGGTGCGCGCGAGAAGTCTGGCAGCGCGCCGTAGGAGGGCACCACGAAGGGCATGTCGGGCAGCGTGGGCCAGATGGTGATGTCGTTGGGGTTGAGGTAGCCGATGCAGCGGGTGGGCCGCGGGTCCGCGCCGCCGCCGCGCCAGTCGGAGGCGCCCCAGGTGAAGCGGTTGAAGGCGTCCGAGTGGTCGCCGACGATCTGCCCGCCCCAAGACTCGGCGTCGGCCATGGTCACCACGTCGGGCCGGTCCTCGCCCTGCATCTCCAGGTGCACGGCGAGGCTGTCCTCCCAGTTCGGTCGGACCACGGCGTAGACGATGGCGCCGACCAGCCGCCCGTCGTCGAGCATGCGCCGCACTGCGTCCCAGTTGGCGGTGAACCGGCGGTCGCGGTAGGTGCCGTCGTTGGAGCGGATCGCGACCCACCGATAGGGGTACTTCTCGGGCAGCGGCGGCTGCCATTCGGAGACATCCGCGTACAGGGTGTCGCGCTGCAGCCGCGCCGCGCGCGCCCGCCTCAGTCGCTTCCTCACACTCCCACGCTACCCCGGAGGCACCGGGGTATGACGGGCCTTTTACCCGGTCTTGGGTTGCACGAACGACTTTCGCGCGGGCACTCTTGTGGGATGCAAACCTTCTCCGGCCGAGGCCGGGCATTTCTCGCCGCCGCGGCCGCGTTGGTCGCGGCCGTCGTCGCCCTCGGTCTCCTCGTTGGTTCGAAGCCGGTCACCGAGGCCGACGGCGAGGTGCTGGAGGAGATGGTCGAGCACCGCGATGCGGCGCTGACGGCCGCGATGCGGTTGATCACCGACGTCTTCTCCCCGGGTGGGACGATCGCGCTCGGGCTCGTGGTGGCCGCGCTCCTGGCCTGGCGACGCTCCGCCTCCGCCGCGATCTTCGTGCTCGGCTCCACCGCCTTCGCCTCGGCGGCCACCCTGGCGCTGAAATACGCCTTCGCGCGACAGCGTCCCCCGCTCGTCGATCACCTCGCGAACGAGACCGACTACGGCTTCCCGTCGGGCCACGTCACGGGCACCACCGCACTCCTGCTGGCGACGACGGTGGCGATCACCGCCGGCTGGCCGGCGCGACGGCGCGTGCTCGCGCTGATCGTCCCCGCGGCCGTCATCGGCGCCGTCGCGGCGAGTCGCCTCTACCTCGGCGTGCACTGGTTCTCCGACACCGCAGCCGGATTCGCGGTCGGCCTCGCCGGGCTGGCGGTGGGACTGGCGTTGTTACCGCCGGATTCCTGGGCGCACTGGGATCGACGACTGTCCGGCCCGATCCGCCGCGGACGCGCTCAGCGGGCCCCGTCCGCGCGTTCGATGCCGCACTGAGCGCCTTCGCCCGACCCGACGATCCGCACCCGCGAGACGAACCGCTTCCCCGAGGATCCCTCCAGGGAGAAGCCCGCGGCGCGGCCGGGCTCGAGGTCCAGGATCAGCACGCTGTTCTCCCACACCCGCGCTTCTCCGTCGGACACCCACACCGGCACGGCCCGCCCGTCCTCCAGGTCGACGGTGCCGAGCCGCACGTTCGCGTCGCCCACGCGGAACTCGTCGGAGGCGAAGCACATCGGGGCGGAGCCGTCGCAGCAGCCGCCGCTCTGGTGGATCAGCAGCTCGCCGTTGCCGTCCCACAACTCGCGCAGCATCTCCCGCGCCGCGGGAGTCGATTCGACCCGCTCGTCCATGCCCGCTCCCTTCGCCTGATCCGACGGTAGCCCAGTGGGAGCCTCGGAGAAGGAGGTTCGCGGGCTCAACGGCTGTGCGAACCGGCGCGGCGCCCGGAGAAGACGCAGTCCGCAAGCGAGAGCCCGCTGACGTAGGAGTTCGAGCAGACGCCGACGGCGGCGCGGCCGGCGGCGAACAGCCCGGGCACCGGCGCACCGTCGGGCCGGAGCACGGCGCCCGTCTCCTCATCGACCACGAGCCCACCGAGCGTGAGCATCGGCATGGGGTAGGTGGTGCGCGCGCGGAAGGAGATGTCGAGGAGCGTGTACGGGCCGGTGGCGATCGGCCGGCGGACGGCGTCCGGCTTGCCGAGCGGATCGGGCCGGCCGTCCTCGATCGCGCGGTTGTGGGCATCGACGGTGGCGCGCAGCTCCACCGGGTCGACGCCTGCCCGGGTGGCGACCTCCTCGATCGTGGCGCCACGGGTGGCGCCCAGCCGCAGGAGCCGCTCGGTCTGCAGACGCTGGAACCACGTGGACTGCTGGGGGATCTGCCTCCGCGCCTCGGCGAGCAGGGGCGCGTCCACGAGGAGCCACCCGCGGTGGTCCGGACGGATCGCCAGGGCGTCGCCGAGCGCCGCCCCATAGCGGGACTCGTCGATCATGCGAAGGCCGTCGCTCCCCACGGCGAGGCCGGCGAAGAAGGCGCTCGGAGGACCGATGAACCGCCAGTTGGAGATGTGATCCATCTTGTCGACGGCGGCACCGGCGTTGCGCCCCATCGTGATGCCGCTGCCGTCGTCGGCGGCCGTGCCCAGCGGTAGACCCTCGTCCCAGGGGAAGTCGGGCCGGTGCGCGGCGACCATCGCGCGGTTGGCGATGAATCCGCCGGTCGCCACGATGACCGAGCTGCTCGCGCGGATGCGGATCGTGCGGCCGTGGCGGCGCTCGATGCGGTCGAGGAGCTTCTGCAGCACCGCCCGGAAGCCCTGGTGGTAGACACCGGGTTTCGCGGAGAGCTTCGTCAGCGCCGCGAACCGGCGCAGGACGGCGGGCGGCGCACCGTCGAGCGTGACGGCCTCGACGCCGACGACGCGGCCCTCGTCCAGGACGAGATCGGTGACGCGCGTGCCGGTCCGGACCCGCACGCCCGCGCGGGCGGCGGACGCCGCGAGGGGGCGGTAGAAGGCCTTGCCCGAGACGCCCGGTCCATGGGCGCGGTGCCCGCGCTGGCGCGGTACGGCACGGTCGGGGAAGGAGTTCTCGCTGCCCGAGTAGTAGAGGTAGTAGTCGTCGGTCGGGTAGGAGGTCTTGTACGGGCACGACGAGGCCTCGAAGGGCACGCCGTAGCCGGTGAGCCAATCGATCATCGCGGGCGAGCCCTCGCAGAACCTGCGGAGCGTGGCCTCGGAGACGACGTCGCCCACCTCGCCCCGCAGGTAGACGTACATGTTCTCGACGGTGTCCTCCACCCCGGCCGCGCGCTGGACCCAGGTGCCGCCTCCGGCGTAGACGATGCCGCCGGACAGGTCCGTCGCGCCGCCGCCGAGGTAGCGGTCGAGCGCCAGGACTTCCGCGCCCGCCTCCCGCGCCGCCAGCGCGGACACCACACCGGCGCCGCCGTAGCCGACCACGACCACCTCGGCCGACAGATCCCAGTCACTCATGCCCAGCCACCCGTTCCGTGTCGATTTCTAGAACACGTTACAGAAATCCTCGTGGGCCCCTGAGCGGAATCCGGCAGGAGAAACCAAGAACGCCAGGTCAAAGACATTGACCTGGCGTTCTTGCACTGTGCGCCCGAAGGGATTCGAACCCCTGACCTTCTGATCCGTAGTCAGATGCTCTATCCACTGAGCTACGGGCGCATACCCATATTCAATTCTCGCCGGTCCGAAGACCGACGTGGCGGAGGCGAGAGGATTTGAACCTCCGGTCCGGTGTTGGCCGGACAACTCATTAGCAGTGAGTCCCATTCGGCCGCTCTGGCACGCCTCCAAATCGGACGCGCTGCGCGAGCGAACCTTGCGGGTCACGCGCAACCGCCGAGCAGCTACATTACACAACCTCCCCGCAACCCACAAAACCGCTGGTCATCCTCCGTTCATCCGAGGGAGACGCGCGGCGCGGCGCGGCGACGCCTAGATCGGCTCCGGCGTCAGCACGTCCTCCCAGGTGAGGTCGATCCGGACGTCGCCCGTTCCCACCATCCGCCGCACGACGTCGGCCGTCAGGGCGCGGAGGCGCTCGCCACCGTCGAGCAGCGTGTGCGGCCGCTCGTCCGCCCCCACCGCGACCAGGTGGACGTGCACCGCGGCCAGCTCGCCACCCGCCAGATCCAGCGCGACGTCGGCGACGGCGGCGGCCTCGGACGCCGCGCTGTCGGAGAGCGCCGCCGTGACGGCCTTGGAGAGGGCCAGCTCGGTGACGGTGACACCGGTCCGCACCGTCGCGATCGGGCGCGACCGTCGCGGCAACGCCGAGACCTGTTGAGTGACGGCCTCGCGGAGCCGGTCGATCGCGTCCGCGCCCCAGCGCGGATCGACCTCGGGCGCCTCGGCATCGGCTCCGGCCAGCCCTGCGAGCCGACGCGTCGCGTCGGCTATCCAATCGGTGTCCTGCGCCGGTGCGGCGCCACCACTCTCCACTCGCCTGAAACTCATCGCTCCCCCAGTGTGACCACGTCCCGTCGGAATGCACAACGGTCCGGCCCCCACCGGCCGCGTCGGATCGCTCATGGCCAGTACTCTCCGAGCGTCTCCGCGAGGCGCTGCCGCGTCCGCTGCAGGTGGCCGCGTACCGAACCCTCCGTGGTCCGCAACACGCTCGCGATCTCGGCCACGGACAGCCCGTCGACCTCGCGGAGCCACCACGCAGCGCGGGCCGGGTAGGGCAGGCGCCCCAACTCCCGGGCGAGCGCGTCGAGGAAGTCCCGGTCGGTCGCCTTCTCGACGGGGCCGGGTTCCCGCGCGACCGCCTCGTCGACGGCCTCGGAGTCGACGACGGGTGCGCGGCGACGCAGCACGTCAGCGGTCTTGCGGGCGGCGATCGAGAACAGCCACGTCCGCAGGCTCGACCGGAAGGCGAAGTTCGGGAGCGCCTTCCATGCGGCGATGAGAGATTCCTGCACGATGTCGTCGCAGTCGCTGCGTTCGGGCATCGTCCGCGCGACGAACCGATGCAGGGCGGGCGCGTGGCGCTGCACGAGAACGTCGAAGGCCGCGGCGTCGCCCCGCTGGGCGCGCCTCGTCAGGGTCTCGTCGGACAGCGACGGCAGCAGCTCCGATTCGAACAACCACCCTCCTGATGTGAGATGGATCACAATCGCGTGCCGATCTCCGCGAGACGGCGACTCACCCAGTGTGCCGGAACGGATCCCGGTGCATCAGTCGACACAAGGGAGCGAAGAACATGACCTCGACCACCACCAAGCCCGCCGCGACCGCCGACGAGTCGACGGCGACGAAGCCCGGTACCGCGGTCGCCACGCAGGTCGGGCGCGGCAGCACCACCATCGCCGACGTGGTCGTGTCCAAGATCGCCGGCATCGCGGCCCGCGAGGTCGACGGCGTCCACGACCTCGGCGGCCAGGCCGCCCGCGTGGTCGGCCGCATCCGCGAGACCCTCCCGGGCGCACCGGATCTCACGCAGGGCGTCACCGTCGAGGTCGGCGAGCGGCAGGCCGCCGTCGACGTGGCGATCGTCGCCGAGTACGGCGTCGCGATCCACGACCTGGCCGCCGGCATCCGCAACAATGTCATCGACGCCGTCGAGTCCATGACCGGCCTCGAGGTGACCGAGGTCAACGTGACCGTCCACGACGTCCACTTCGCCGACGATGACGACGCCACCGGCGAGACGCCGGCGGAGTCGCGGGTCCAGTGAGCGCCGCCCGCGCCGCTCGGGTCGACGGGGTGGTCGCCGCGGTAACGGCGATCGACGGCGTCGTGGGCGTCCACGCCGGCGGGCCCGGCGGCCCCGCCACTCACCTGCCCGGCCGGACGGTGCGCGGCGTCCGCATCGACGACGACGGCGGACAGGTGTCCGTCGTGCTCGAGTTCCGCCGCGACCTCGATCTCGTCGACCTCGCGGACCGCGTCCGCGCCGCCGCCTCCGACGCCGCGGGGGTCCCCGTGGACGTCGTCATATCCGATATCGCGGTGTCCGGCCCGGACCCCGCAGAACCGAAGGAGTTCACCCCATGACGCCAGGACACTTCACCGTGTGGGGAGGCGTGATCGGCCTGCTCGTGGCGATCGCCATCGTAGTCGGCGGCCTGGTCGGATTCCTGCTCGCGATCGTGCTCGGCACGGCCGGCGCGGCCGTGGGCGCGCACCTCGACGGGCTCATCGACCTCACCGCCCTGCGCCGCCGCAACCGGAGCTGACCGTGAGCACCGAATCGGTGACCTCCACCGGCCCGCTCGCCGCAGCGGTCACGGCCGAGACCATCGCCGCCGCAACCGGGGCCGACGCCGGCGACGCCCGGACCGCCGACACCACCGGCCGGGGCCGCACCGTCATCGACGACCGCGTCCGGCGCCGACTGATCGAGCACGCCGCACTCTCCGTGCCCGGTACCGAACGGGTCCGCGGACTCACGGCGCGGCAGCTGCCGTCCGTGCGCTTCGCCGACCGGGCGCGCAGCGACGTCGACGTGCAGATCGCCGCGCAGTGGCCGCTCGACTCCGCTCGACTCGTGCCCGCGGTCCACTCCGCCGTCGACGACGAACTGGCCCGCAGCCTCGGCGCGGCCCCGAAGGAGGTGCACGTGCACATCGTCCGGATCAGCGAGGACCACACGGGTCCGCGCGCCACACCGACGCACGGCACCGCCGCCGCCGCGACGGACGCCCCGCCCACGACCCGCGAACTGCGGCGTCGTGCACCTCGCCGCACCGCCGGTGCCAGCATCGTGACGGTGCCGCTGCTGTTCGCCGTCGTCGCGCTCGGCGCGATCGCGGTCCGTGACGCCCTCGTCTCGCTGGGCTGGGTCGCCGGGAGCCGCTGGATCGACGCGGTTCCCCGCATCGCCGACGACGTGCGGTGGTCGTGGTGGGCCTGGCCCGCGACGGTCGGCGCCATCGTGCTGGGCCTTGTGCTGCTGGTCGCCGCAGTGAAGCCGCGCCGGCGCAGCCACATCCCCATCTCCGACGAACTGTGGTTCCACCGGCGGATCGACCCCGACCGCCGCAGCGCCGAGGAGGTGGCCCGATGAAGGGCTCGACCCGTGTCATCGACCGGATCCTCGCCGGGCTCGTCGGGCTGGTGTTGCTCGGCGGCGGCCTGTGGGCGCTCGGCGACCGGCTCGGCCAGCGGACCGCGGCCGATGCGGCGGCACACGTCTCGGTCCCGACGATCGTCCGCCTACCCGACCAGCCGTGGTGGCCCGCCGTCACCGGCGCCGCCGGCGCGCTCCTGGTACTCGTCGCGCTGTGGCTGCTCGTCCGGCATCTGCGCAGTTCCGCCTCGCGGACCGCGCACACCCCGGGGGACGGCACCGTCGACCTGGGGCGCGTCGCCGACGCGGTCGCCGCCGACCTGGGGCGCAGCCCCCTCATCCGGCGCGCCCGGCCCTCGACCGTGATCGAGAAGGGCCGCCCGATCATCCGCGTGGCCGTCGCGGTCGCGCCCGGCGCGACCGTCGACGAGCTCACCTCCCTGGCGACCGCCGCACGCCACGACGTGGCCGCCGCCACCGGGCCCGACGTCGCGTTCCAGGTCCTGGTCAACGACCGGCGCGGCGACAGAGGACTTGGGGAACTCCCCCGAGAAGAAGATCCAACGACCATAGAGAGGACGTGACCATGGGTATCGCAGACGACGCCAAGAACAAGGCTGAGGACCTCAAGGGGCGCGCGAAGGAGGCCGCGGGCGCGGCCACGGGAAACGACGACCTCAAGGCCGAGGGCCAGGCCGATCAGGGCCTCGCCGCCGCGAAGGAGAAGATCGCGGACGTGGCCGAGAAGGTCAAGGAGGGCGTCGACGCCGTCAAGGACAAGCTCTCGGGCAACTGACGTCCTTCTGCCGCCGGGGCCGGTGCACGTGACCGGCCTCGGTGGCCTCCCACCGCAGACCGTCGGACTACCCTGGCCGAGTGCCCTCCGAGAACCAGCCCAGCACCCTGAGCATCCGGCCCGACCTCGACGCGCTCCCCGCCTACGTCCCGGGCAAGTCCGCGCCCGGCGCGATCAAACTCGCGTCGAACGAGACCGTCGACGGTCCGCTGCCCTCCGTCGCGCAGGCACTGACCGAGGTGCTCCGCACCGCCAACCGCTACCCCGACAACGGCGCGGTCGCGCTGCGCGCGGAGCTCGCGAAGCTGACCGGCGCCACCGAGGACCAGTTGCACGTGGGATGCGGCTCGGTCGCGCTGTGCCAGGACCTCGTGCAGATCACCTGCCGGCCCGGCGACGAGGTGGTCTTCGCCTGGCGCAGCTTCGAGGCCTACCCGATCGTGACCCGCGTCGTCGGCGCCGTGCCGGTCCAGGTCCCGCTGACGGCCGATCACGTGCACGACCTCGACGCGATGGCCGCGGCGATCACCGATCGCACGCGCCTGATCTTCGTCTGCAACCCGAACAACCCCACGGGCACGACCGTCTCGGAGGAGCAGTTCGAGGACTTCCTGGCGAAGGTGCCGCCGCACGTCGTCGTGGCCCTCGACGAGGCGTACTACGAGTACCACCGTCCCAACGATCAGACCGGTGCCCGCATCGACGGTGCCGCGCTGATCACCAGGCACCCCAACGTGATCGCGCTGCGCACCTTCTCGAAGGCCTACGGCCTCGCGGGCCTGCGTGTGGGCTACGCCGTCGCGGGCCCCGAGCTCATCGCCGCGCTGACGAAGGTGCACCTACCCTTCTCCGTCAGCGTGCCCGCGCAGGCCGCCGCGATCGCCTCGCTGCAGGCGAACGACGAGCTGCTGGCACGTACGGAATCCGTGGTGGCCGAGCGGATCCGGGTCCGTGAAGCGCTGCTCACCGCCGGCTTCGAGGTCCCCCACACGCAGGCCAACTTCGTCTGGCTCCCCCTGGGCGCCGACGCTCTGCGGTTCACCGCCGACGCCGCCGAGGCCGGCCTGCTGGTCCGCGGGTTCGACGGTGCCGGGGTCCGGGTCACGGTGACCATTCCCGAGGAGAACGACGCCTTCCTCGCCTTCGCGACGGGCTGGCTGCGGTGAGCCTGGGCCGGTACGAGTTCGCCTTCACCGCACACGTTCCCGTGCGCTGGTCCGACATGGACGCCCTGGGGCACGTGAACCACGCGCGCATGGTCACGCTGCTGGAGGAGGCCCGCATCCAGTGGCTGCTCTCCGCCGGCGAGAAGTACGCTCCGCTGATCAAGAGCGCGTTCATCGCCGATGTGGCCATCAAGTACAAGGCTCAGCTGTACCACGAGGATTCGCCGGTCCAGGTGGGCATGTACATCGCGGGCAACCGCAGCGTCGACTTCACCATCGGCTACGAGGTGCGGGCGCGCGGCGCTGCGCCCGAATCGAAGCCGGCCATCCTCGCCACCACGCAGATGGCCGTCGTCGACATCGAGAAGCGCAGCCTGCGTAGGCTCACCGACGACGAGAAGACCTACCTCGCGTCCTGGTCCCGCGGCTGAGGCTCCGAACCTGGCAGGGCGGGGCGCGCACCGTCGGGCAGGGCGCGCGGGAGGTCGCCCTTGGCGCCCATGATCTGCCCCGCGACGCGGCGCGCGCTCTGCGTCGAGATCTCGCGCTCACCGGAGCGGGTGACCAGCTCGTGGATCTGCTGATCGATCGACTCGATCGACATCCGCCGCGGACGTTTGGCGTCGGCGACGTCCACCAGGTCGCCGACGCGGGTGAGCGCCGTGACCCGGTCGACCAGCTCGTCCCACACCTTGTCGAGCTCGCCGGAGCGGGTGCCGTCGGCGAGCCCCGGCGCGTACCGCAGCTGCCCCCACACCGCCCTGAGCTGCGCCACGTCCGCGGAGATCTGCACCAGGTCCGTCGGCAGGTCGAGCTGCCCGAGCTGCTCGTCGAACTCGCCCGCGCTCACCGAGCGCGAGTAGGTGACCTTGTCGTACACGAGCCCGGCGACGAACAACAGCACGTCGTAGCGGTCCTCGAAGACGAGGAGTCGCTCGTCGGGGGCACCGTGCCCGTCGACCCAGCCCGCCACCTGCGGCGCGAGCCGCAGGACCGGCCCGGCCACCCGGGCGACGGTGCGCGCCGCCACCGCCGCGGCCGACGGCGTGACCGGCAACGGGGTCAGGCACAGCGCGTCGAACAGGGCGTCCCGCTCGTCGAGATCGAGGTGCACGGCGTCCTTACGAGCGCGGCGCACGGCTCGCACGCCCGCGGCGAAGGACAACCGGTTGAGCGTGAACGCGTGCCGGAAGCCTGCGAGCTTGCGCCGGGCGTCGGCGGCGCGCACCGCCTCGGCCGCAGTGCGGGCCTGCTGGAACGGACTCGGGGGCGCACCGTCGGACCAGCCGGGCCGGGCGGGCGCGCCGGACGCGGAGTCGTGCTCCGCGATCCGGCTGAGCCGGCGCAGCTTGGAGTAGCCGCCGATGTCCGGGAATGCGCGCTCGGTGTCGAAGCGGTTGAGCACCACTTCGCGGCCGGCCGGCGACAGGTGCCCGGCGGCGATGAGCAGGGCGGCCTCGTCGGAGAGTTCCCGCCGAGGCATGGGGATGGCACGCGCGTCGCACCAGCGGCGGACGGGCGCGTCGATATGCACCTCCGGATCCGGTCCCGTCACCGCTGCACCTCCTCCGCCGATCGATCGCGTCCCCCATCATCCCCGAAGGGCAGCGCCGCGCGCAGCGCCCACGCCAGCGGGACCGTCACAGCCGAGGTCACGAGGAAGACGACGGCGATGTTCCCGGTGAACAGGGGCCACCCGAACACGTCCAGGAGCAGCACGTCCATCACGATGAGATGCACCAGGAAGTACTCGTAGGAGACGCCGCCCAGCCACACCATGGGCCGGGTGCCCAGCGCCCGGTGGTACCGCGAGTGGGAGGCCGGCGCCAACGCGAACGGCGCGATGAGCGCCGCGGCCACGACGAGGTAGAGCGCCGATTTCACGAGCGCCTCGAGAACGCTCTTCGGCACCATCGTCGGCGGCCCCCCGATCGCCGGCAGGGCCGACACCACGAACGCCGCGAGCGCGAGCGCGAGGGAGGCGGGCGTGGCCCAGGCGGGCCACCGTCGAACCAGGGGGACCGCGACCGTGAGCGCCATACCGGCGACGAACCACCACAGGTAGGCGGGCGGCCACATCCGTGCGGTGAGCTCGATCCCGGGGGCGACGAGGATCCACCCGGGGGTGATCGCGGCGAGCGCGGCGAGGCCCACCAGGAGCCGCGCGGGTCGCCACCGATACCGGCAGAGGACCGCGGTGAGCAGCCAACCGAGCAGCGGAAGGGCCAGGTAGAAGGCCATCTCCACGGCGAGGCTCCACGCCTGGGTCAGCCCGACGCGCAGGTGCCCGAAGCCGTAGATCTGCGTGAAGGTGAGGTTGCGCACCAGACCGTCGGCACCCCGGCCCGACGGATTCGGTTCCGGCCGCACCAGCCCCAGGGCGTACACGGCCACCACGACGACCCAGTACGCGGGCACCACGCGACCGAACCGATGCCACGCGTACCGGCGCAGGTCGGGCTGATGACCCACGCCGTCCTGCAGCAGGCGCACCCACGGCCGGAACAGCAGGAACCCGGAGAGCGCGAAGAAGATCGGGACGCCGATCTCCAACCGCGCCCACAGGTGACCGACGAGATCGTCGGTGTAGTGGCCGGTGTAGAACGCGGCGTGCGTGAGGCACACCGCGGCCGCGGCCACGGCCCGCAGCCCGGTCAGCGGCGCGACCCGACCTTGCATCCGTCCATCTTGCCCGGCGCCCCCGAGCGGCGCGTCAGGCCCCCGGGACGTCCTGCAGGACCCGCTCCTGGAACACGCGCCGGTATCCCAGGGGCGTCATGCCGGTGTCGCGCCGCAGATGCGCGCGCAGGCTCGCCCCGGTGCCGAGCCCGGACTCCTCCGCCACGGTGTCGACCGACAGATCGGTGGTCTCCAGCAGCTCGCGTGCGCGGTCGAGCCGGCGGCGCAGGATCCAGGCGCCGGGCGTCTGCCCGGTCTCCTCCCGGAAGCGCCGGTTGAACGTGCGCACGGACAGGCCCGCGCGGCGGGCGAGCAGGTCGACGGCGAGGTGCTCGGCCAGGTGCCGGGCGGCCCAGTCCCGCACGTCGACGGTGCTGCCGCTCCCCCTCGCCGGAATCGGGGCGTCGACGAACTGCGCCTGCGTTCCCGGCCGGCCGGGCGGGATCACACAGTGCCGCGCGACCTTGTTGGCCACGGCCGCACCGTGATCGGCGCGGATGAGGTGCAGGCACAGGTCCAGGCCGGCGGCCAGGCCCGCGGAGGTGAGCACGTCACCGTCGTCCGTGAACAGGACGTGGTCGACCAGGCCGACCCGGGGGTACAGCCTGCGCAGCTGTGCGCCGTACTTCCAGTGGGTGGTGACGCTGCGGCCGTCGAGCAGTCCCGCAGCAGCGAGGACGAAGGCACCCGTGCAGATCGACACGATGCGCGTACCCGGCCGGATGGTGGCGAGGGCGGCGCGCACGTCGTCGGGCAGCGTGCCCTCGTGGCGGGGACCGGGGATCTTGGTGCCGGGCACGATGACGGTGTCCGCGGTCGCGAGCACCTCGGGGCCCGCCTCGGGGGTGATCGCGTAGCCGCCGGTGGCCCGCACGGGTTCCCGGTCGACGCCGCAGGTGATCACCCGGTACAGCGACCGGTCGTCCTCGTCGGTCGCCTCGGAGAAGCACATCGGCGGGATGGCGGCGTCGAAGCCGATGATCGGTTCGAGAAGCAGGACGGCCACGGTGTGCATGGCAGTATTCTTTCATATCTTGTCACTGATGCCACTGGTACGGCGCGGCCGGATCCGGGAATCTAGTGCGGTGACTACTCCACTGCGCCGCCTGCGCGCCCCGCATTACGCCTGGATCGTGGCCGGCGTCGCCTTCGTGACGATGCTGGGTGCGGCGGGCTTCCGGTCCGTGCCCGGCGTGATGATGGACCCGCTGCACATGGAGTTCGGCTGGTCCCATGCCACCATCGGCGCCGCGATGTCGGTGAACATGGCGCTGTTCGGTCTCACCGCGCCGTTCTCCGCCGCACTCATGGACAAGCTGGGCGTGCGGCCGGTCGTGGTGAGCGCGTTGGCGCTCGTGGCCGCGGGCACCGGGCTCGCGGTGTTCATGACCGACGCCTGGCAGCTGGTGCTGTTGTGGGGCGTGCTCGTCGGGCTCGGCACGGGCTCGCTGTCGACCGCGTTCGTGGCGACCATCGCGATGCGCTGGTTCGTCGCCCGACGGGGGCTCGTGACCGGCGTGCTCACCGCCGCGAGCGCGACGGGTCAACTGATCTTCCTACCCATCGTCGCTGCGCTCTCCGAGGCGCACGGCTGGCGGACCGCGACGCTCGTCGTGACCGCCGTCGCGGTGGCGGTGATCCCGGTGGCCGGGCTGCTGCTGCGGTCGTGGCCCGCCGACAAGGGCCTGGCGCCGTACGGCGGCGCTACCGTAGTGCCGCCCGCGGCCCCGGCGGGCGGCGCCGTGAAGGCCGCGTTCGCCGGACTCGTCGTGGGCGCTCGTCGCCCCGCGTTCTGGCTGCTGGCAGCCAGTTTCGCGATCTGCGGCGCTACCACGAACGGCCTCTTGCAGACGCATTTCATCCCCGCCGCGGGTGATCACGGCATGCCCGCCACCGCGGCCGCCTCGCTGCTCGCGATCATCGGCGTCTTCGACGTGGTCGGCACCATCGCGTCCGGCTGGCTCACCGACCGCGTCGACTCGCGGATCCTGCTGGTGGTCTACTACCTCGGCCGCGGACTCGCGCTGGCGCTACTGCCCTCGCTGCTCTCCCCGCACGTCGCGCCGGGGCTGCTCGTGTTCATCCTGTTCTACGGTCTGGACTGGGTCGCGACCGTGCCGCCGACGATGGCGCTCGCCCGCGAGCACTTCGGCGAGTCGACGCCGGTGGTGTTCGGCTGGATCTTCGCTGCGCACCAGCTGGGCGCCGCCGTCGCGGCCTTCGGCGCCGGCTACATCCGCGACGCGTCCGGCGGCTACGACCCGGCGTTCTACGTTGCGGGCGCGCTCTGCGTCGGAGCCGCCGCGATGTGCTGGGCCGTACCGCGGGCGCGCGCCGCCGCAGCGACGCCGGAACCCGTCACCGTCTGACCGCTCAGCGCACGGCGTCGGCGAAGAGGCGATGGCCCTCCACCCTCGCGTCGGCGAGCCGCACCCCGGCGATCACGCCGGCGGCCGCGGGGCCGCCGGCCTCGGGACGGTCCTCGGGCCAGACGGTGGCCTCGCGCACCTCCCGGTACTCGACGGTGCCGGGGTCGATGTCCAGCTCGCCGGTGCGCTCGCGCGCGTAGACGCCCGTCTCCTCGAGCAGCATCTCGACGGTGCCGGTCACCGTGGGCGCCGGCCCGGCGTCGTGCCAGCCCAGGCTGACAATGAGATCCGTGCGATACGGGTCCGTGACGGAGAAGCCGAGCTGTGCGTAGACGTCACCGACGAGCACCAGCCCCGAATCGGGATCCCAGTCGAGGACCTCCGGCGCCGGGTAGCCCGGCCGCCGGCTGGGATGCAGCGTGAGCGAGCCGCGCACCGTCGAACCGACCCGTGGGACCTGCCCGCAGCACTGGTACTCCCAGTTCGAGATGTGCACGTACAACAGCGACACGTCCAGCGACAACGGAGAATTCACGGTTCTGCACCAGGCTTTCGACAACCTCGAGGAGTGGTTCCGCGGGGTCCCGGCGTACCTCCGCGGCTATCGTAGCCAGGCAATCGAGCACACCTTGCGATCGCATCCCCGGGCGCGTACGAGCGTCGTCTCCAGCGGCGCTCGCCCGGCGTGTCGCAAGGGGTCGCGCCGCTCAGAGCGACATTCGTGCGCAGTCGACGTCGATGAGCAATCGGACGAACAGTTCGGCGGGCGGGTTGTTCGGGTCGGGCCGAAGGAACAGCACGCCGGCAAGCTCCCCGTCCAGGTCGCTCATCGCGCTGGCTTGCAGAACCTCGCCACGAACGACTCCGCCCAGTTCAGCCAACGGCCCCCGCTTGTCCAACCTCGAGTCACCGAGGTCGACGACGATGTACTCCCCGCCGCGCGGCAACGCGCTGCCGAAGCAGTCGGTCGGGCCGGTGAGGTGCAGCGTTCGGTCGGTGCGCTCCTCGTCGGCGAGCCGGTCCTCGATCTCCGCGTCGGAGGGGACCCGCAGATCGGCGACCTGGAGACCGACGACGACGCCGATCGTCGCCGCACCACCGCTCTCCAACTGCTCCTCCGGCCAGCGCGTCGCCTCGTCGACGTCATGGAACTCGCGCGAGTCCGGGTCGATGAGCAGGGTCCGATCCTCTCCGATCGGCAGGAAACGCCCTGTCTTCTCGACGACCTGCTCGACGATGCCGGTCACCGTCGGCCTGGCGTCGCGCTCGTGCCAGCTCAGGCCGACGAACAGCGGACCGTCGGGCGCCGAGAGTCCGTACCCGAGCTGCGCGACGATCGACCCGAATCGCACCAGCCCGGTCCGCGGGTCGAAGCCGGTGACCGCGGACGCGCGATACCCGGGGCTCTCGCTCTCGTAGACGGTGAGGGTGCCGCTGAGCTCGGCCCCGACGCGGGGAACCGTGCCGCAGCACTGGTACTCCCAGTTGTCGATGTGGACGTACAGCAGGGAATCGCCGGACGGCGACGGAGTGTTCACAGCTTTCACCGGGCGTTCGGCGAACCGCGGCGCGAAGACCGCGGGGCCCGGTGTACCCGCAGTCAGCGTACCGTATGCCGCACGCAGGATCCAGGATTCAGCAGAAGCCGCACTCGCCGTTGGCGGCGAGCTGGGTGAAACAGTTGGGGCACAACTTGGCCGGACGGGGCTCGGGCTTGGCCGCGGCCTTGGTGGGGCGGGCCGACGGTGCCCTCGTCGCGCGCGGCGCCTCGGCCGTGCGCGCCTTGACCACGCGTCCCTTGGAGACCGCCTTGGTGGGGCGGACGCGGGCGGCCTTCGCCGCGGCGGCGCGGCGGGCCTCCTCGAGCTTCGGGGTCAGCTGCGGGCCGGCGCCGGCGGGCATCGTCGCCCCGAAGTGGAGGTAGCAGGCGAACCGGGCCGCGGCGGCGTGCTGGTCCAGGTTCTCCGGAACCGGGAGGTCCGCGACGGCGACCGCGTAGGCGTAGCCCTCACCGACGGTCTGGTCGTGGGCCACCATCAGGGCCACGAGCGGTGGCTCACCGGCGGCCTGGCAGCGGTCGGTGATGCGGCGCTGCAGCGCGGCGATCCAGAGCCGGACGGGCGCGCGGGTGGCGATGCCGACGTCGGCCTGCGCCCGCGCCGCGAGCTCCGCGTAGCTGATGTACGAGCCGTACCGCCCGGCGAGTTCGACGAGCGCGACGTGGGCGGCATCGGCCCACTGGTCGAGCGCCTCGGAGAAGGGCACGGACAGTTCGTTGGCGCTGCGCCAGGCTTCGAGGTCGATCGGGTCTTCGGGGGCCACGGCGGCTTCACTCACCCACCTATTTTACGGCGAGCCATGGGGTACAACGCAAACCGTTCAATCGTGCGTGAACTGGGTCACGACGTCGTACCCGATCTTGCAGATGAACGCGGAGACCACGACCAGGAAGACGACCTTCACGAAGCCGCTCCCCTTGGCCACCGCGGTCCGTGCGCCGAGGTAACCGCCCGCGACGTTGGCGCAGGCCATCGCGACGCCGAGCTTCCAGTAGCCCGCGCCCTGCGGGAGGAACACCACGAGCGAGGCGAGATTGGTCGCGAGGTTCGCGACCTTGGCCTTCGCCGAGGCCTCGAGGAAGGCATAGCCCATGAGCCCGACCATCGCGAACACGAGGAAGGAACCCGTCCCGGGGCCGAGCGCACCGTCGTACCCGCCGATCGCGAACCCGGCGAACCCGGCCGTCAGGAGATGCCGGTGTCCGCGGTACCGCAGGTTCGTCTCGTCGCCGAGGTCCGGCTGGCGCAGCGTGTAGACGAAGACGGCGATCAGCGCGGCCAGGATGATCGGGTTGAACGCGGACCGTGGGATGTGCGAGGCGATGATGGAGCCGCCGATCGCGCCCACGAACGCCGGGACGGCCAGAGCCACGGCGGTCCGCGGGTCCGGGCGCACGCGACGCCAGTAGGTGATGCTGCTGGTGGTCGTGCCCGCGATCGAGGCCATCTTGTTGGTCGCGAGCAGGTGGATGGGCGCGGCCGCCGGAAAGGCGATGAGCAGCGCGGGGAGTTGGATGAGCCCGCCCCCGCCCACCACGGAGTCCACCCAGCCCGCGGCGAACGCCGCGATCAGCAGGAGGAGCAGCGTCGTGGTGGTGATGTCGGGCACCGCTCGATCGTGCTGTAATGGCCTTGTGCACATCAACCCTTACGGCGAGGGTCCGGTCCTGCTGGCCGAGGACCTGGCGAACGATCCGCCCGTCGACCTCCGTGACCTGGTCCGACGGTGCGCCGCCCACGACATGCTCGTCGAATCCGTCGGCCCGGAGGACTACGCGGGGTGCCGGGAACTGATCGCGGCGTGGCTGACCGTCGTCGACGCGGACGAGGTCGCGGTCCGGGTGGAGCGGCTCAACGCGCTGCTCGCGGCCCACGCCTCGCATCCGCGGGTCACCGACCACGCCGGGACGGGCTGGCACCTGCACTACCGCGAATCCGGCGCGACGCTGACCGGGCAGCTCGCCGTGCTGATCCTCACCGGGACGGCCCTGCACCTGACCACACGGGGCATGAACCGGCTCGGTCGGTGCGCCTCGGCGGACTGCGATCGCGTGTTCGCGGACGTCTCCCGCAACGGTCGACAGCGCTACTGCTCGCCGCGGTGCGGCAGCCGCGAGGCGGTCCGGCGCCATCGCGCGGGGTGACCGCCCTACAACGCAGCAGCCCGAGCGTTGGACACCTGGACAGCCCAGGGCGGACAGTCGACCCCGTAGATTGGAATCCCGTGCCTATCGATGCGAGCGTGACGGACCTGACCGCCGACGAGAAGAGCCGACGCGCCGCCGAGGCCGTCGGATACCACCGGGTGCACCCGGATACCTACCTGGTGGGGCGCGAGAAGGTGCGGGAGTACGCCATCGCCTCGCAGTTCACCGACCCGCGCTTCTTCGACCTCGAGGCGGCGCGCGCGGCCGGCTACGCCGACCTGGTGGCGCCGCCCATGCTGGTCAGTGTCGCGGGCGTGGTGGCGAACCGCCACCTGTTCGACGACGGTGTGGTCGGCTACGGCGCGAGCCAGCTGATCCAGGCCGACGAGTCGATGACCTACCACCAGCCCGTCGTGGCGGGCCACGAGCTCACCGTCCACGTGCACGTGGACAAGTACCGCCAGGTGGGCGGGTTCGACATGGTCACCATCCGCAACGAGATCTACTCGCAGGACGACGAACACCTGGTCACGTTCTCGACCACGCTGATCGGCGGCACGCCCGACGACACCGTCGACATCGGCGAGGTCGCGGCGAACGTGGTCATGCACGGCGTCATGGCGTCCTGACGGCGCGGGCGCCGCGCCCGCCGCGGCGCGATCAGTCCCGGATCGGCCTGCGTGCGAGCCACGCGGCGACGATCGCTCCGGACACGTTGTGCCACAGCGAGAACACCGCCGACGGCAGCGCGGCGAGCGGCGAGAAGTGCGCAGTGGCCAGGGTCGCGGCGAGCCCGGAGTTCTGCATACCGACCTCGAACGCGAGCGCGCGGCGCGCCCGGTCGTCGAGCCGTCCCACCTTCCCGGCGAGGTAGCCGAGCCCGAGCCCGAAGCCGTTGTGCAGCACCACAGCGAGGAAGACGATGCCACCCGCGGCGGCGAGCTTGCTCGCGCTGCCCGCCACCACGATCGCGACGATCAGCGCGATGACGATCGCGGACGCCCACGGGAGCACCGGAAGCGCCTTCGCGACAAGACTCTTCGCGAACTTCCGCGCCAGGACACCGAGGATCACCGGCAGCAGAACCGTTTTGACGATGTCGAGCACCATCCCGCCGGCGTCGATCGGGAGGTACGAGCCGGCGAGGAAGAGCACCAGAAGAGGCGTCACGATCGGCGCGATGAGGGTGGAGACGCTCGCGACCGCGACCGACAGCGCCACGTCGCCCTTGGCCAGGAAGGCCATCACGTTCGACGCCGTCCCCGACGGGGCGCACCCGACCAGGATCACACCCACCGCCAGCTCCGGCTCGAGCCCCAGCGCGTGCGCGATCACCCAGCCCGCGCCCGGCATGATCACGTAGTGCGCGACGATGCCGAGCACCACCGCCCACGGTCGCTTCGCCACCGACGCCAGGTCCGGCGGGGTCAGCGTGAGGCCCATGCAGAACATGATCACGCCCA
Organism: Tsukamurella sp. NPDC003166; assembly: GCF_040611135.1. Lineage (NCBI taxonomy): Bacteria > Bacillati > Actinomycetota > Actinomycetes > Mycobacteriales > Tsukamurellaceae > Tsukamurella > Tsukamurella sp. NPDC003166. The sequence continues at coordinate 283,921 of NZ_JBEXNL010000003.1, read as the reverse complement.
GCAGGTACGGCACCGACGGCGCGAGCGGCTTGAACGTCCCGGGCGCGAGATAGCCGACCACGCCCGCCACCAGCACCAGAAGCGGGAACACCGTGACCGCCGTCCGCGCGATCCGCGCCTCCGCGGCCAGTGCTGGGTTCGACGGCGTTTCCGCAGGACGCTGCTCAGGCATTGTTCGATACTCTCACTTCGTAGGCCGCCGGAGAATCCGAACCCGCGTGTCGAATCCGGGGCGCCCCGTTCGACGAAGGAGTGGACCGGGCCCGACGGCGGCGCGGCACGAGACGAGACGAGAGCGCCATGACACGAGAAGCACGAGTACGGGTCGACCTGATGAACGTGTCGATCGACGGCTACGCCGCCGGTGGGACGATCACCGTCGACGAGCCGATCGGCGGCGCGGGCGAGCTGTTCGCCCGCTTCGACGGACGAGTGATCGCCGGTGTCGACCGGGCCGACGCTCCGATCACCGCCGACCGCGTGTTCACCAGCGTCTGGGGCCAGGGCGTCGGCGCGGAGATCATGGGGCGCGGCAAGTTCGGGCCGCAGCAGGGCCCCTGGGACGACGACGCCTGGCGCGGCTGGTGGGGCGACGAACCCCCGTTCCGGACTCCGGTGATCGTGCTCAGTCACCACCCGCACCCGCCGATCGAGTTCGCGAACGGGACCGTCTTCCACTTCCGCGACGCCTCCCCCGCCGACGCCCTCGCCGAGGCGAAGGAGCTCGCCCGGGGTGGGGACGTCCGCATCGGTGGAGGGCCCTCGACGGTGCGCGACTTCCTCCGGGACGATCTCGTCGACTTCGTGCACCTCGCGATCCAGCCGATCGTCCTCGGTGGTGGGGTGTCGTTGTGGGAGGGCCTGTCCGGCGTGCACGACCGGTTCGACATCGAGTCGATGGCCACACCGAACGGTGTGGTCCATCAATTCTGGAATCGACGCTGACGGGTTCGCATCCGTCAGCGGTCGCGCACCGTCGTCACCGCGCGCGACGATCCGTGCGCGCACCGCTCGCGCCGGCGTCGTGTCCCTGCGCCCGGAGCACCGGGAGGACCAGGCCGACGATGGTGCGGTTCGAGAGGTCGGTCAGCTCGCTGCCGAGGAGCAGCTGCCGGCTGAGGATCGGCCCGAGGATCATCTCGAAGATCAGCCTACGGTCGCTGGTCGGCGGCACCTCACGCATTCCACCGCGCGGTCGATGATCGCCGACAGCGCCTCTAGGCGCAGATCCCAGTAGGCGCTGTGGAAGTCCACCAGCGCTTCCTCCGCGGACCGCGTGGTCGAGAGCAGGATCCGCCCCACCGGTGTCTGGTAGAGGTCCAGTACACCGTCGGTCAGCTCGAGAAGGTCCGCCTCGAGGTCGCCCGTGTCCGGAACCGGCACGACGCCTGCGACGAGGTCTAGCAGCGCATCGCGCAGCAGAACACCGCGGTCGGTCCAGTTGCGGTAGATGGAGCTGTAGTGCACGCCCGCGCGCGGCCACCTCGGGGATCGTCACCGATTCCAGATCGCGCTCCACCAGGAGCTCGCGAGTCGCATCGAGGGCGCACTCTCCGGTGACGATAACGCGCAACGGAAGTCGGTGGCCGTGGTCGTGAGTCCCGATCAGATCGAGCACGGCGACCCGACCGCCTCGGACGTGCGCAGCTCCGTGCGCGCCGATTTGCGCCATGCTCTCGCGCTCCTCGACTTGGCGGGCTATCCAGGTGAATGAGTTCGCCTCAGGTATGGCCTCATGTAGCCTCAGCGAACCTACTTTGGAGGGGCTATCAGCGGTGGGGAGAACTGGAAAAAAATCACCCGTAGTTGGCGTACTAGTTCTGGGGATTCTCTCGTTATCTGGCTGCGCGACAGATGTGACGGAACCTCAGCAAGCGATCACGACGACATCCCCTGGCCCCAGTGACGTCAGGACCGCATCCCCGAGTGCACCTAGCTCCGCGCCGTCGTCGGCGCGTCGAAGCCCTGCAGTGCGGGCAAACGACCTACAGCTGGGCGAAGAAGACCTGCTCGACGGACGTTGGAAGCCAACTGACGACGCAAGCCCCGATGCAACGACAGGGCAAGAGTCAACAGCGCCAGAGTGCCTACGTCAGTCCGAGACTCTCAAGACACCCGACCTGACCGACTCTGCAGCCGCAGGTTGGCGCTGGTCCAGCAGCACTGCGCCCGACACCATCCACAATGCTTCCTACGTCTTCCGCAGCAAGGAAGCAGCGTCCGCCGCGTTCACTTCGTACGAATCACGGGTACGTGCCTGTACCTCCTGGGTGACTAGCGGAAGCTTCCGTGAGCAGCAGCGAACATTCCCTGTTCAGCTCGGGCAAAAGAGCTTCGGCCGCATCGTCGAAACCTCCGACGTAGAAGACCGCGTTCCATCAGGGGGACGCCAATACTGGGGCGTCTCCCTCGTAGGCAACGCAATCGTCGAGGTCTCGTACTACCCAGGCCCGCTTCTGGACACGACGAGTGGGACGACCCGAACTGTTCAGTTGCTGACACGGGCAGTCGGCAAGGCGCGGCGTTAACCACACTGCTGCACCAATAGGTGACAACTGATCTGTGGTGCCCGAGGGGTGATCGTCGCCTTCACGTTCGGTACCTGTGGTGGGACTTCTCGCGTAATGATTGATCCGCGCCTCGTAGCGTGGTCCACGCACGCCTTCGACGCGCGTGATGTAGCTAGGGAGTCGAGCCATAAGGCCATCCCATCGGTGATTTCTGTGATCACCAGTCAGCTGGGACGACACGCCGACACAGGCCCAGAACTCATTCCCGGGCGAAAGTGGCAAACTGTGGCAGGTTTCGGGGTCCCGACGCCGTCTCCGGCGCCGAAACCCCCTCTGACCTGCGGAAGCGGAGGGATTTGAACCCCCGGTGGTTTCACCCACGCTCGCTTTCAAGGCGAGTGCATTCGGCCGCTCTGCCACGCTTCCCTGCGCCGTACGATACCGGACCCGCCGGCGCACGATCGCTCAGAGACGCTCGACGATCGTTCCGTTCGCCATGCCGTTGCCCTCGCACATCGTCTGCAGGCCGTAGCGGCCGCCGGTGGCCTCCAGGTGGTTGACCAGCGTCGTCAGCAAGCGCGTGCCGGAGGCGCCGAGCGGGTGGCCCAGGGCGATGGCGCCGCCGCGCGGGTTCAGGCGCGCGGGGTCGACGTCGAACTCGGCGGCCCAGGCCATCGGCACGGAGGCGAAGGCCTCGTTGACCTCGAAGGCGTCGATGTCGTCGATCCGGAGCCCGGCCCGGGCGAGCACCTTGTGCGTCGCGGGGATCGGGCCGCTGAGCATGACCTCGGGGTCGGATCCGACCACGGAGAAGGCGTGGAACCGGGCCCGCGGACGCAGCCCCAGGGCCGCGGCCTTGTCCGCGCTCATGATCAGCGCGGCGGAGGCACCGTCGGTGAGCGGCGACGAGTTGCCGGGCGTGATGGACCAGTCGATCTCCGGGTACCGCTCCGCGAACCGGGGATCGGCGAACGCCGGCTTCAGCCCGCCCAGGCTCTCAGCCGTGGTCGACGCCCGCACGGTCTCGTCGACGGCGTGCACGGCACCGTCGGGCAGCACGACGGGGACGATCTCGGTGTCGAAGCCACCGTCGGCCTGCGTGCGCGCCGCTCGGCGGTGCGACTCGGCCGCGAAGGCGTCGAGCGCCTCGCGGTCGAACTTGCCACGCGCGGCGAGCAGTTCGGCACCGATGCCCTGGTGCGGCAGGCTCGGGAACCGCGCCGCGAGCGGCGCGAACGGCGCGCCGCCGACGGGACTGGTCCCCATCGGCACGCGGCTCATCGACTCGACACCGCCGGCGATCACCACGTCGTAGGCGCCGGCGATCACGCCCTGCGCCGCGAAATGCGCCGCCTGCTGTGAGGATCCGCATTGACGGTCGATGGTGGTACCGGGCACCTCGATCGGCAGGCCCGCGGCGAGCGCGGAGACGCGGGCGATGTTCAGGGCCTGGTCCCCGACCTGCTGCACGCACCCGCCGATCACGTCCTCCACGAGGGCTGGATCGAGGGCGTTACGCTCGACGAGGGCGGCGATGACGCCCGCGAACAGATCGACGGGGTGCACGGGATGCAGTGCCCCGCCGGGCTTCCCCTTCCCGGACGGGGTACGGACGATATCGACGATGACGGCGTCGGTCATGGCTGTGTTCCTTCGATTCGAGGTGTTCGGTCAGCGCGGGGCCATGCGGATGGCGCCGTCGAGGCGGATGGTCTCGCCGTTGAGCATCGGGTTGCCCACGATGGCGGCGACGAGATCGGCGTACTCCGACGGGTCGCCGAGCCGCGCAGGGTGCGGCACCTGCGCGCCGAGCGATGCGCGGGCCTCCTCCGGCAGAGTGCCCAGCAACGGCGTGAGGAACAGGCCCGGCGCGATGGTGACGACCCGGATCGCGACGGACGCCAGGTCGCGGGCGATCGGCAGGGTCATGCCCACAACACCGCCCTTGGACGCCGAGTACGCCGCCTGCCCGATCTGGCCGTCGAAGGCCGCGACCGACGCGGTGTTGACGATGACGCCCCGTTCCTCGCCGTCGAGATCGTTGCCGGCGATGGCAGTGGCGGCGAGGCGGATCACGTTGAACGTGCCGATCAGGTTGACCGCAATGACCTTCGAGAAGGCATCCAGCGGGAACGGCCCCTTCTTGCCGGTGGTCTTGATCGCGTTGCCGATGCCCGCGCAGTTCACGACGATCGCGAGTGTGTCCTCGTCGTTGGCGAGGCCGACGGCCGCCTGCACTGCGGCCTCGTCGGTCACGTCCGCGGGGGCGAAGCGCACGGCGTCGCCGAGCGCGGCGAGGGCCGAGGTGTCGGCGCTCGGCAGGTCGAGCGCGACGACACGGGCACCGCCCGCGACGAGACGAGTCACCGTCGCCAGGCCGAGGCCCGAGGCGCCGCCCGTGACCAACGCGGTCTTGTTCTTCATGTTCATCATGCTCTCCTCACCGTCTCGCCACCGCATCAAGTGACAGAATGTTCATTCACTTGTAACACACGGCAGCGCGAAGGACCGCATTCTCGCGAGGCCGGGACGCACACCACAGCCCGCGCGAGGGTCGCGCCCGATGTGCTACCCATGAACCATGAGGGCGATCGGCGTCGACGAAACCACACAGGACCTGCGGATCATCGACCTCCCGGTCCCCGAGCCCGGACCCGGTGAGGTGCGGATCGCGGTGGCCGCGACCGCGGTGAACCGAGCCGACCTGATGCAGCGCCGCGGGCTCTACCCGCCCCCGCCCGGCGCGAGCCCGATCCTCGGCCTCGAGGTCTCAGGAACCGTCGACGCCGTCGGCCCGGAGGTCGAGGGCCCGGCCGTCGGCGACGAGGTCTGCGCACTCCTCGCCGGCGGCGGCTACGCCGAGTACGCGCTCGCGCCGGCCGCGCAGTGCCTGCCGGTCCCCGCCGGAGTCTCTCTCATCGACGCGGCGGCGCTCCCCGAAGTCGCCTGCACCGTCCACTCCAACATCGTCACCGAGGCCGGGCTCCGCGCCGGAGAGACGCTCCTGATCCACGGCGGCGGCAGCGGCATCGGCACGCACGCGATTCAGCTGGGCAAGGCGCTCGGCGCCACGGTGGCCGTCACCGTCGGCTCGGAGTACAAGGCGCAGCGCTGCCGCGAGCTGGGCGCCGACATCGTGATCGACTACCACGACGAGGATTTCGCGGAGATCCTGCGCGATCGCGCCGACGTGATCCTCGACATCATGGGCGCGAAGTACCTCCCCCGCAACGTCCGGGCTCTCGCCCCGCAGGGCCGTCTGGTGATCATCGGCCTCCAGGGCGGCGTCAAGGGCGAGCTGAACATCGGTGCGCTGCTGAGCAAACGGGGCCGGGTCAGCGCCACCAACCTCCGTGGCCGCCCCGCCACCGGCCCGCACAGCAAGGCCGACGTGGTGGCCGCGGTCCGGGAACAGGTCTGGCCCCTCGTCGCCGACGGTGCCGTGCGCCCCGTCGTCTCCGCGCGCCTGCCCCTCGCCGACTCGGCCGCCGCGCACGAGCTCCTCGATTCGCCCGAGTCCGTCGGAAAGGTGCTCCTGACCCCATGACCGACGACCTCGCCGCCCGCCTCCTCGAGGCGCAGATCGCCTTCGCGCGCAAGCAACTCCGCGACACCGCGTACCACGCGCTGGTCATCGACGAGGTCGATCACGCGTTGGCCGTGGCGTCCGAGCTCACGCTCGCGGAGGCCGTCACGCCCGCCATGATCAAGGCGGTCGCCGCGAAGTACGCCGTGCAGGTGCCGGTCGAGGGCGCGATCCCCGAGCTCGTCGGCGAGATCGCCGGCCGCCTGTACCGGCACGCCGTCAACGACACCACCCGCCTGGACCAGGTGATCGACGCTCGCAGCTTCGAGGAACTGCTGAGCACCGTCACCGAGATGGACCTGACCCGGCGAGTGCTGCAGGCGTTGTCCGAGAGTCCGGTCACCGAGGACGCCGTGACCTCGGTCCTGCACGCCGCGGCATCGTCCGCCGCCGACGATGCGAGCCGCGCGCTCGCCCGGAACGCGGTGACGCGCACCGTCGCCGGGGCCGCCGCACGGGCCCTGCGTCCCGCCCTCCCGGCGCTCGGCCAGCGCGCGGACGCCGCCGCTCGGCACGGCGTGCGCTTCGCCCTGCGCCGGGTCGCCACCGACGGCGACGAGACCCTCGCCGAGGCGGTCCGGGACTTCTGGCGCCGGCACCGCGACAGCGCCGTCGCGGAGTACCGCGGGGTGCTCACCGACGGCGACGTCGAGGACGTGGTGGTGCTGATCTTCGAGTTCTGGCGCACCTTCCGCGACACCGACTACTTCCGCGCGCTCCTGGACGAGGGCATCGACCACGTCTTCGACAAGTACGGCGATGCCTCGCTGTACGAGCTCCTCGCCGAGCTCGGCGTGGGTCGCGAGGACATGATCGAGGAGGCGCTGCGCTTCGGCCCGCCCGTACTCGCCACCCTCGAAGAGCGCGGCGTCGTCGAGGATCTGTTGCGCCGCCGCCTCACTCCGTTCTTCGAGTCCGACGAGTACCGCGCCGCGATCGGCTGACCGTCAGGCGAACGTGGTCACGAGCACGACCACCCCGCACACCGCGATGACCCCGCCACCGATCCCGGTGACCACGCGCTGGATCCGCGCGGTCGAGCGCGCGCGGAGGACCGCACCGAGCGAGATCAGCACCAGGTTCCAGCCGAGCGAGGCGATGCCCACGCCGACGGCGAAGGCCGCCGCGACCGGCGGGCGATGCAGCCCCTCCCCCAGCCCGACGGCGATCGCGCCGAAGTAGACGAGCGGGAACGGGTTGACCACGGTCAGCCCGAAGAACATCGCGTACCGGGCCCAGCCCGTCGCCCCGCCGGCGGTCTCGGCACCGTCGGCCCCGGGGACCGCGGGACGAAGGGCCTTGCGCACCATGAGAACCGCGACGGCGAGCAGGAGGAGGCCGCCGACCGCGGCGGGCCACCGGCCCCACCGCTCGACGATCGGCGCCAGCGCGGTGCCCGCGGCGAGGGCGAGCACCGCGAACAACAGGTCCGCCGTACCGACACCGGCCGCGGCCGGCACCGCGCGGCGACGCCCCTTCGAGGCCCCCTCGTGCAGGAGCATGATGCCGATCGCCCCGAGCGGCAGAACGACACCCAGGCCGGCGACGATTCCCGCCCCGAATGCGGCGGCGAGTGCCGACGGGGCCACCCGTCAGCCCAGGGAGGCGAGCGCGCGGACCAGTTGATCCACGTCGTACGGGGTGGAGTACGGGCCCAGGCCGACGGTGACCGCGCCCCCGTACTCGGGCACGCCCAGCCCGGCGAAGTACCGGCTGGGCACGTTCGACAGCGCACACACGCCGTTGTCGGCGAGGCGCTTGGCCGCCTTCGCCGCCGGCACCCCCGGCAGCGTGAACGACACCGTCGGCACCCGGCGCTCCGCGCGGCCGATGATGGCCACCTGCGGTGCGGAGGCCAGCGAGTTGAGCAAGTAGAACAGGAGCCGCTGCTGGTACTGGCGCAGGCCGAACATGGAATGCTCGAGGCGATCCCGCCGGGTGCCCACCGAAGACTCGTCCAGCCCAGCGAGGTGATCGATCGACGCGATCAGGCCGGCGAGCATCGCGTACTGGTGCTCGCCCAGCTCGAACCGTTCGGGGCCCATCGCACTGCGGTCCGGGTTGACCGCACGCAGGCGGCTGAAGATGGATGGATCACGGAAGGCCATCGCCGCGACCTGCGGGCCGCCCCAACGATTGGCACTGACCAGCAGCACATCGGCCCCGAGGCGCTCGATGTCGAGCAGCTCGTAGGGCGCCGCGCTCGTCGCGTCGACAACGAGGAGGGCGCCCACCCGGTGCGCGGCCTTCGCCGCCGCGGCCACGTCGATGACGGTGCCGATGGTGGACGAAGCGAGCGGGACCGCGACCACCGAGGTGGCCGGGCTCACGAGCTCCTCGAACTGCCACTCCGGGACCTCACCGGTCTCGATATCGGCCTCGACCCACTTCACCCGGCCGCCGCCCCGGTCTGCGACACGGAGCCAGGGGGCCTGATTCGCATCGTCGTCGAGGCGGCACAGCACGATCTCCGCGCCGAGCCCGAGCCGGGCGCTCAGCGATTCCGCCAACGAGACGAGCAACTGCTCCCGCGAGGGGCCCAGGACCACACCCTCGGGCTTGCCGTTCACGAGATCGGCCACCGCGGTGCGGGCCGCCTGAACGATCCCCCGCGTGTGGGCCGCCCCGGCGTACACACCGTGCGGGTTGCTCACGAACCCGCGGAAGGCATTGGCCACCGCCGACGACACCGCGCCGGGGATCTGGGCACCTGCCTGCGGATCGAAGTGGATCCAGCCGTCTCCCAGCGCAGGATAGAGCCCCCGGACGCGGGCAACGTCGAATGCGGATACCGCAACCGCAGTCGAAGCCCGGCCGGGTGCACCCTGGCTCTCTGAGAACGTGTTCACTGGCACGCAGGTTACACCGCCCCACCGACGACTCCGTGGGCCGCCCGCGTCGAGCTGCCAGAATGGTGCTATGAGTGATCGCAACGAGGTGGAGATCATCCCTGCCGGGACCGACGACGGTGCGTCCGCCGCGACGGACGGTGCCGACAGCGCGGCCGAGGAACTGCACGGCATGGTCGAGCAGCCGGCGAAGGTGATGCGGATCGGCACCATGATCAAGCAGCTCCTCGAGGAGGTGCGCGCCGCGCCGCTCGACGACGCCAGCCGCGCCCGGCTCAAGGACATCCACCGCACGTCGATCAAGGAACTCGAGGACGGGCTCTCCCCCGACCTGCAGGCCGAGCTCGAGCGGCTCGCGCTGCCCTTCACCGACGAGTCGACCCCGTCGGACGCCGAGCTGCGGATCGCGCAGGCCCAGCTCGTCGGCTGGCTGGAGGGCCTCTTCCACGGCATCCAGACCGCGCTGTTCGCGCAGCAGATGGCGGCGCGGGCGCAGCTCGAGCAGATGCGCCAGGGCGCGTTGCCGCCCGGGATGACGCCGGGACCGGAGTCGCAGACGGGCCACGGCCAATACCTGTGACGTCGCCGGTGCCGGGCCCGGGCGGGCGGGCACCGTCGACCTGCCGGGGTCCGCGGCGGACGACGGGTACCCTTCAGAATCGTGCCCGTCGATAGCCCCGCCGCCTCCCAGTCGGCGCCCCTCGTCTCGGACTCGCGCACCTTCAAACGCGCGATCCGGGACCTCGTCGACGGTGCCGTCGTGCACCGCGAGCTGTGGCTCGAACTGGGCTGGCAGGACATCAAGCAGCGTTACCGCCGCTCCGTCATCGGCCCGTTCTGGATCACCATCGCCACCGGCGTCACCGCCGGCGCGCTGGCGCTGCTCTGGTCGGTGCTGCTCAAGGCGGACGTCGCGGTCCTGCTGCCCCAGCTGACCGTCGGATTCATCCTCTGGAGCTTCATCCAGAACTCGATCATCGACGGCTCCGAGGTGTTCATCGCCAACGAGGGGCTGATCAAACAGCTGCCGGCACCGCTGTCGGTGCACGTGTACCGACTGGTGTGGCGGCAGCTGCTGTTCCTGGCCCACAACGCGATCATCATGGTCATCGTGCTGGCGATCTTCCCGCCGAAGCACTGGTCGTGGAGCCAGCTCAGCATCATCCCGGCGATCGCGATGCTCGCGATCACCGCCGTGTGGGTGGCGATGTTCTTCGGAATCCTGGCGACCCGGTTCCGCGACATCTCGCCGCTGCTCACCGCGCTCACCCAGCTGCTGTTCTACGTGACCCCGGTCGTGTGGACGCTCGACACCGTGCCCGGCGGCAACAGCGAGCGCGCCCAGCTGGTGAAGCTGAACCCGCTCTACCACTACCTCGAGTTGGTGCGCGGGCCGCTGCTCGGCAAGCCCTTCGACCCGCAGCACTGGTACGTCGTGCTGGGCTGCACCGTGGTCGGCATGGCGCTGACCCTGCTGTTGATGAAGCAGTTCCGTTCCCGAGTCGCGTATTGGGTGTGAGATGACCGTTTCGATCCGGACGCAGGGAGCCTGCGTCGACTTCCCGGTGTTCGATGCGAAATCGCGCTCGCTCAAGCGCGCCGTCATGGGCTCCGCGGGCGGCAAGGTGATGGCCGACGACAAGGTGGTCGTCGTCGAAGCCCTGCGCGACATCACGATGAGCCTCGACGAGGGCGACCGGGTCGGCCTCGTCGGCCACAACGGCGCCGGCAAGTCGACGCTGCTGCGCCTGCTGTCCGGCATCTACGAGCCGACCCGCGGCACCGCGGTGGTCAAGGGCCGCGTCGCGCCCGTCTTCGACCTGGGCGTGGGCATGGACCCCGAGATCTCCGGGATGGAGAACATCATCATCCGCGGCCTGTTCCTGGGCCAGACCCGCAAGTCGATGATGCGCAAGGCCGACGAGATCGCCGAGTTCACCGAGCTCGGCGACTACCTCTCCATGCCCCTGCGCACCTACTCGACGGGCATGCGCGTACGGATCGCGCTGGGCGTGGTCACCTCGATCGACCCCGAGATCCTGCTGCTCGACGAGGGCATCGGCGCCGTCGACGCGGATTTCATGCGCAAGGCCCGCAAGCGCCTGCAGGCGCTGGTCGAGCGGTCCGGCATCCTCGTCTTCGCCTCGCACTCGAACGAGTTCCTGGCGCAGCTCTGCGACCGGGCCATGTGGATCGATCACGGGCAGATCCGCCAGGAGGGCGGGATCGAGGAGGTCGTGACCGCGTACGAGGGCCCCGATGCCGGAGCCCAGGTCCGCAAGGTGCTCGACATGCTCGAGGCCGAAGATGACTGACACCTCGCCCGGCACGCCCGCGCCCGTCCCCGGGCCAGACGGTGACCGGGCCATCGGCCCGGCGGCGCGGGCGACCGGGATCCTGCAGTTCGGCGCCGACCACGAGGCGGTGGTCGCGGTCGTCGTCACGCACGACCGTGCGGAGCTACTGGCGAAATCTCTCGAGGTCCTGGCCGCGCAGACGCGTCCGGTGGACGCGATCGTCGTCGTGGACAACGCGAACCAGGCCGCGGTCGAGGCATTGGTGACGGCGCTGCCGAACGGCGTGTACCTCCCCTCCGAGTTCAATCTCGGCGGCGCCGGCGGCTTCGCCCTCGGCATGCTGCACGCGCTCGCGATGGGCGCGGACTGGATCTGGCTCGCCGACGACGACGGCCGCCCCGAGGGCCCGCGAGTCCTCGCGACGCTGCTCGAGGCCGCCGAGCGGCACGGGCTGGCGGAGGTCTCCCCCGTGGTCGCCACCATCGACGACCCGGAGACCCTGGCCTTCCCCCTGCGCCGCGGCCTGGTCTGGCGACGCGAGCGGTCCGAGCTGATCGACCCCGGCGCACCGTCGGACGACGTCCTGATGGGGATCGCGTCCCTGTTCAACGGCGCGCTGTTCCGCAAGGACACCGTCGCGGCGGTCGGCGTGCCGGACCTGCGGCTGTTCATCCGCGGCGACGAGGTGGAGATCCACCGGCGGCTGGTGCGCTCGGGCCTGCCCTTCGGCACCTGCCTGACCACCGCCTACCTGCACCCCAACGGCTCCGACGAGTTCCGGCCGATCCTCGGCGGACGCATGCACACCCAGTACCCCGACAACGAGACCAAACGCTTCTTCACCTATCGCAACCGCGGCTACCTGCAGTCGCAGCCGGGCATGCGCAAGCTCATCCCGCAGGAGTGGGCGCGGTTCGGCTGGTTCTTCCTGGTGCAACAGCGCGATGTCGCGGGATTCCGGGAGTGGCTGCGGCTGCGCAAGCTGGGGCGCGCCGAGCGGTTCACCCGCCCCTGACCAGGTCCTGAACCGGGGCGCGCACGGTCGTCCGAGCCACTATTGAAGCCCCCTCAACAGACCGCGAGCGGTGCGCCTATCATCGTCGACATGGAAACGAGCCTGGTCTCCGATCTGTTCGCACAGGGCCGTGCCCTCACGCGCATGCTGCAGCGGCGGGTCGTCGATCCCGCCCGGCCCGATGTCGCGCTGCGCGCCCTCGGCTACAACCGGCAGTACGGCCCGCAGGCCGCGCTGGTTATCAAGGGGGCGGCGGAGAGTCCCGATCGCACCGCCATCGTCGACGAGCGCGGCGCGCTGACCTATGCGCAGTACGAGGCCCAGTCGAACGCGCTCGCCCGGGGCCTGCGCGCGAGCGGCCTCACGTCCGGCGACGTGATCGCCGTTCTCGCCCGCGACCACCGCGGCCTGCTGCTGATCATCAGCGCCGCGGCCCGCGCCGGCATGCGCCTGGCCATGATGAACACCGGCTTCGCCAAGCCTCAGTTCGCGGAGGTCTGCGCGCGCGAGAAGGTACAGGCGGTGTTCCACGACAGCGAGTTCACGGGCCTGCTCGACGCACTGCCCGAGGACATGCCCCGCTACCTGACCTGGGTCGACGAGGCTGACGCGGTCCCCGAGGGCGCGCAGACGATCGACCAGCTCGCCGCCGGCCGCGACGCCAAGCGCGTCCCGCCGCCCGAGAAGCAGGGCGGCTTCATCATCCTGACCTCCGGCACGACCGGCCTGCCGAAGGGCGCCACCCGCAGCAAGGTGCCCTCGCTCGCCACCGCGATGCTCGTGGACCGCATCCCGTTCCGGCGGCGCGGCACGATCGTCATCGCGTCGCCGATCTTCCACTCGACGGGCTTCGCCATGTGGTCCGCCGGAATGTCCGTCGGCTGCACGACCGTGACGATGCGCCGCTTCGACCCGGAGAACACGCTCAAGCTGGTCGCCGACAACCGCGCCGACATGCTGGTCGCCGTACCCACCATGCTCACCCGCATGCTGAGCCTGCCGGCCGAGACCATCGCCAAGTACGACACCAGCTGCCTGAAGGCGGTCGTCGTGGCCGGGTCCGCCGTCTCCCCCGAGCTGTCGGAGAAGTTCCAGGACGTCTTCGGTGACGTGCTCTACAACGTGTACGGCTCGACCGAGGTCGCCGTCGCCACCGTCGCCACGCCGCGGAACCTGCGCGCGGCGCCCGGCACCGTCGGCAAGCCCCCGGTGCTGACGACGGTGCGCCTCTACGACGAGAACGATCGCTTGGTCGAGGGCATCGGCAAGCGCGGCCGCGTGTTCGTCCGCGCCGGCGCGCCGTTCGAGGGTTACAGCGACGGGCGCACGAAGCAGATCATCGACGGCCACCTCTCGTCGGGCGACATGGGCCACTGGGACGAGCACGGCCTGCTGCACATCGACGGCCGGGACGACGACATGATCGTCTCGGGCGGCGAGAACGTCTACCCGCTCGAGGTCGAGAACCTGCTGGTCACCCGCAGTGACGTGGTCGAGGCCGCGGTGATCGGCGTGCCCGATCCCGAGTTCGGCCAGCGCCTGCGCGCTTTCGTGGTGATCGAGGGCGGCACGCCGAGCGACGACGACGCCGTCGAGGAACTCACCAAGGAGCTCAAGGACTTCGTCCGCGCGAACCTGGCGCGCTTCAAGGTCCCGCGCGATGTCGTCTACCTCAATCGCCTGCCGCGCAACCCCACCGGCAAGATGGTCAAGCGCGAGCTGCCCAAGGACTGACGACGTCCGGAAGATGTTCGGTCGTTTCCACTCATGATCATGAGAAGGAATGACCGGACTCCGCGCGCCTGGAACCGCACGCCGAGTTGGTGCGTCCAATAGGTATGTGGAGGAATGCTGCGCTGGTGTTCGCGGCACAGGACGGCGTGGCCACGCGGCAGCAGTTGAACGCCGCGGGGGTGAGCGATTCGATGATCGCCAGCCGCGTCGATCTGGATGAGGTGACCCTGATCGGGCGCGGCGTCTTCCGCACCAAGCACCACCCACACACCGATCGAACGGCGATCCGGGTCGCCGGCCTGCTGTCCGGGGGTGTCGCCGATCGTGCGACCGCTCTGTTCTGGCACGGCATGATCACGGAACCACCCGCGGAGATCGGCGTGACGGTGCCGATCGAGCGGCGGCTGCGCGCGACCTACGGTTACGTCATCAGGACGCGTCGCCGCGCTCTCCCCGCGTCCGATATCACGGAGGTCGATGGAGTGTCCGTCACCTCGAAGGCGCTCAGCGTGCTCGAGATGGCCGACGCGAAGGTGATGGACCGCGCCCTGCAGCAGAGCGATGTGACGCTCGAGGATCTCGGGGATGCCCTGGACCGGAACGCAAACGCCAAGGGGATCGCCGCCGCGCGGGCGGTCTACGAGATCGCGTCGGGCGACACGGAGTCCGAGGCCGAGCGGATCTTCGCGGCCCTACTGCGTCTGCACGAGATCACCGGGTGGACCACACAGCTCACCTTCCGCGGGTGGCGGATCGACTTCGCGTTCCCCGAGATCCGGCTCGCGGTGGAGATCAACGGGTGGGCCTTTCACCGGTCGCGCGCCCGTTGGATGAGCGACCAGGACAAGGCCAACGCCCTGAGCACCGCCGGCTGGGCGGTTCTCCATTTCTCGTGGCACCACCTGACCGACGATCCCGAGGGCGTGGTCACCCTGCTCGCCGAAGCGATCAGTGGTCGCGTCGCGCACAGCATCGTGTCGTGAACAGCGCCGCCCATCCCAGTTGTTCGGTCGTTTCCACTCATGATCATGAGAAGAAATGACCGGACATTCGGACGCGATCACGTGAGCCTGCTGATCCGTCAGCACGGATTCACCAGTAGGAGTGGTGGGTGTGCCGCGGCAAAGGAGGCGGGACCGGCCCCGACGACGCCTCCGGCTGCACCAGATGAACCACCTGCAGGATGTGGAACTGCTCCTGATGAACGACCGCGAGGCCGCCGTCGTCCAGCGAGACCTGCATGTCGGTCCCCATGAACTGGAAGGGCCGGAAGGTCCACCAGAGGTTCCCGTTCTCCTGCCGGAAGTCCGCCTCCGGCCGGTCCGCATCAGTGAGAACCCATGCGGCCGTGCAGTTGTCAGCGGCCCACGAGGCCCACTGGTTGACACCCTTCTCCTTGTCCCAGAGCGCGCCCTCGGTGCGCCGGTTCCCGTCGTCGCCCATGTCCCGCAGACCGTCGAACATCCCGGGCAGGCCGTCGTACGCGATCCGCAGCGAGGGCCACGCCCAGCTCGGCTGCACCTGGAAGAACACGCAGTCACCCGGCCTCGCGTTGTCGCGGATGTACCGCGCCGCGTAGCTGAAATCGCTGCCGCCCGGCTTCGACAGCGGGCTGTGCTGCCACAGGTACCCCGGGATCGCGGCCGCCGTGAGCGCGACCAGCACCACAGCGCCCGCCGCCCGCGGGCGCGGCAGAGCGCGCGCCACCGTCGTGACCGCGGCGGCGAGCACCAGCACCACGCCGGGCACCGTGAAGCTCACGTACCGCCCCACGTACGAGGGCACGACCGGCGAGACCAGCAGGATCGCCGCGAGGGGCACCAGCGCGCCCGCCAGTCCGTAGCGCAGCGCGGGTCTCAGGTCCGACGGTGCCGCCCCCGCGGTCCGCGAGGGGCCGGCGACGCCGCGACGCCACCACAGGACCGCAGCGACGGCGATCACCGGCCACGCGGCCGCGGCGAAGGCGTAGGAATGGTCGAACCACTGATCGACCAGCACGTTCTGGAAGATCCGCCACCCCGGCCAGCGCAGCCACGACACCTGATCGCGCTGGGTGGCCGCGAGGATCGCCACCGGGCTCGCCGCCGCGATCGCACCGACCGAGGCGATCGCGGCGGGCCGCAGGACGGCGCGCGTACGCGTCCGGGGGTCCGTCGCCAGCACCGCGAGCACCGCCAGGGCCAGGGTCGCGGAGTAGAGGAACAGCACCGTCGCGAGGAGCAGCGCCGCGCCGTACCCGAACCAGGCCCACCGCGTGCCGGCTGCGCCCGACGACGCGGCACCGGGCGCACCGTCCGACGACGACGCGCGGTGCGCCGCGATCAGGACGAGTGCCGCGGAGGCGATCACCCAGGAGTACGAGCGAGCCTCGACGCCGGCCCAGGTGATCCGGGGAAGGATCAGCGCGATGATCCCCGCGACCAGTGCGAAGACGTCGCCGCCGAGCCGGCGGGCGAGGACGTAGCAGGCCGCAGTGGCCGCGCCGACGCCGAGCGCGGAGAAGGCCCGCAACGCTGTCTCGTCCATGCCGAACACCAGGGAGAAGGCGCGCACGCACCAGTAGTAGAGGCCGTGCACCGCGTCGATGTTCGTCAGCAGGTGCCACAGCTCGCCCGGTGAGCGGTCGATCGCGGACGCCGTGGCGAGCTCGTCGAACCACACCGAGGGGCGCCCGCCGTGCCACAGCGACAGCAGGACGCCGCCGAGCGCGAACGCCCAGGGATGGAACCGCCTCACATCAACCGGAAGATCACCGTGCGCTGCACGATGAAATTCACCACGGTCGCGGTGCCCTGAGCGATCACGAAGGCGACGAGACGGTTGACATAGCTCCCTATCCCGTCCTCTGGCGGCGGGAAGAGCGTGAAGAACGCCATGTACAGCCCCAGCTGCACGCCGTACATCGCGACGTACAGGACCCACACCGCGATCAGCCGCTTGGTCGACGGCTCGGCCTTGAAGGTCCAGCGGCGGTTGAGCAGGTACGCGGTGGTGGTTCCGCAGATGAAGCCGATTGTCTTGGCGAGGGCCTCATCGAGGCCGAGGAACTTGCCGAGGAGCAGCGTGAGGCCGAAATCCACGATCGCCGCCAGGCCACCGGTCAGGACGAACCGCACGAGCTGCGTCTTGAGGGCCTGATGGTCCTGCTGCTCGCCCGGGGCCGGGGCGTCTGAGGTGGTCACAGAGGTTGAGGATACCGAATCAGTCGAAAACATCGTCCTCGAGCGACGCGAGCTGCTCGTCCCGGCGCTCACGGCGAAGGAGCAGGCGCGCCCCGAGCGCCGCGAGGGCCGCGCCCACCGCGCCGCCGGCGAGCGCGCCCAGGAGCGTGCTCGTTCGGTCCGCGGCCCCGCCCAGGTGCAGCGCCAGCAGCAGGAAGGTCACCGCGATCATCGGCAGCGTGGTCAGCAGCGAGACCCACCGCCGGCGGCCCCGGTTGAACATCTCCGTCAGTCGGCTCAGCGCGACCCCGTGGCGGCGGCAGTACGAGCGCACCACCACGATCTGGATGACACCGGGTGCCACCAGCGCGATCAGCGCCGTCAGGATCGCCCCCTGCGCCGCCGCGACCATCGCGACGCCGAAGAAGACGTAGACACTCCAGAAGCTCGCCAGGGCGCTCGCCCGGTAGAACTCGTCGCGGTTGCGCTCGTCGCCCCAGGCGGGGTCCGACGGGGCCAGTGCGAATTCCTCGATCCGGCTATCGACCGACATGTTCTTCCTCCTCCTGCATCGGGAACAGCTCTTCGACGGTGGTCTCCAGCGCGCGGGCGATCCGCAGGGCCAGGTACACACTGGGCGCGTAGGCACCCTTCTCCACGGCCACCACGGTCTGCCGGCTCACGCCGACCTCCTGTGCCAGCTCGGCCTGCGTGATCCGGCGTGCCCGACGGTGCTCGCGCACCGGGTTCGCGTCGTCGTCCACGGTTCAAAGTCAAGCATCCTTGACACGCAGAGTCAAGCAATCTTGACATCTTGCGCCGATGATCGTTTCGCGGTACCGGAGTTCCACATTCCTGCCCGATTTCGGGCAGGAAATTGACATGGCACCGTCGAGCCCGCAAGATCGAGGCGTGCCGGACAGCGACCTCGTGGATCACATCGCGCGGACCACGGGGCTCTCGGCCGCCGAGGCCGGGCGCGTGATCGACGATGTCACGGCCTACTACCGCGAACCCGTCGAGGAGTTCGTCCGCCGCCGCCACAGCGCCCTGCAGGGCCGTGGGGCGAAGAACGCGGAGATCTTCGCGACCCTGACCGACGAGCTGCGCAGCAGGCTCGTCGCCGCGCCCGATCTCACCGAGCGGCAGCTGCGCCGCCTCATCTACAGCTAGGAGCCCCACCCCAGCATGTGCGGAATCGTCGGATACATCGGTGGCCAGACGGCCGTGGACATCCTCGTCGACGGGCTCACTCAGCTCGAGTACCGTGGATACGATTCGGCCGGCATCGCCGTCCTCGGGCCGTCCGGCGTCAAGCGGGTGCGCAGCGTGGGTCGCGTCCGCGACCTCGAGGCGGCTCTGCCGAAGCGCCTCGCCGGGAAGACCGGCATCGGCCACACCCGGTGGGCCACGCACGGCGCCCCGTCGGAGGCCAATGCCCACCCGCACGCCGACACCGCCGAGCGGATCTTCGTGGTGCACAACGGCATCATCGACAACGCCCGGGACCTGCGCCTCGAGCTCGAGGCAGACGGGGTGGAGCTCACCTCCGACACCGACACCGAGGCGGTCGCGCACCTCATCGCCCGGAGCGGCGCCGACAACCTCGAGGACGCCGTCCGGCAGACCTTGGCCCGGCTCAGCGGCACCTACGCACTGGCCGTGATCGACACCGACCACCCCGACCGGATCGTCGTGGCCCGCAACGGTTCGCCGCTGATCCTCGGCGTGGGCGACAAGGAGATGTTCGTCGCGTCCGACATCTCCGCCGTCGTGCGGCACACCAGCCAGGTCGTGCACCTCGACGACGGCGAGTGCGCCACCGTCACCGCATCCGGCTTCCGCATGTTCAACGCCGGCGACAATCGTGCCGTCGCGAAGTCGGCCACCACCGTGGACATCTCGCCCGATGACCTGGAGCTGGGCAACCACAGCCACTTCATGCTCAAGGAGATCGCCGAGCAGCCCTCGTCGCTGGAGCGGATGCTCTCCGGCCGGCTCGACGAGCGGTTCGCCACCGCCCGGCTCGACGGCCTGAACCTGGACGCGCAGGCGATGCGCCGGTTCAAGCGCGTCAAGATCCTCGGCTGCGGCAGCGCCTACTACATGGGCCAGCTGGGCGCCTCGCTCATCGAGGAGCTCGCGCGCATCCCCGCGGATGCCGAGCCCGCCAGCGAGTTCCGCTACCGCAACCCGATCGTCGAGCCGGACACCCTGTACGTCGCGGTGAGCCAGTCGGGCGAGACCGCGGACACCGCGTTCGCGGTGCAGGAGGTCAAGCGCAAGGGCGGCACCATCGTCGGCCTGGTCAACGTGGTCGGATCGACCATCGCGCGCGAGGTCTCGGGCGGCATCTACCTGCACGCCGGGCCCGAGGTCTCGGTGGCCTCCACCAAGGCGAACACCCACATGGCCGTCGGCTTCGCGCTGCTCGCGCTCGCCCTGGGTCGCGTCCGCGACCTCTCGATCACCGACGGTACGC
This sequence comes from Tsukamurella sp. NPDC003166, assembly GCF_040611135.1. Classification (NCBI taxonomy): domain Bacteria; kingdom Bacillati; phylum Actinomycetota; class Actinomycetes; order Mycobacteriales; family Tsukamurellaceae; genus Tsukamurella; species Tsukamurella sp. NPDC003166. The sequence goes on along the minus strand of NZ_JBEXNL010000003.1, from coordinate 264,287 downwards.
GGATCGTCAAGGGCCTCAAGGCCCTCCCCGCGCAGATCGGCGAGATCATCGATACCCCCGGCGACGTCGAGGACGCCGCGAAACTGCTCGCGGAGGCGCCCAGCCTGTTCTTCATCGGCCGCGTGCGGGGCTACCCGACGGCCCGCGAGGGTGCGCAGAAGTTCAAGGAGATCAGCTACCGGCACGCCGAGGCCTATCAGGCGTCCGAGCTCAAGCACGGCCCGCTGGCCCTGATCAGCCCGGAGATGCCGACCGTCGCGATCGTGCCGGACGACGAGCTGCTCGACCGCAACATCGGTGCGCTGCACGAGATCGCGGCGCGCGGCGGCGACATCGTGGCGATCACCAACCCGGGCGTCGACCTGCCCGAGGCCAAGGTGACCCTGACGGTGCCCAAGAACGAGCCCGAACTGGACCCGATCCTGCTGATGATCCCGACCCAGCTGCTGGCCTACTACGCGGCACTGAGCCTGGGGCTCAACATCGACCGCCCCAGGAATCTGGCGAAGTCGGTCACCGTCGAGTAGGCGGCCGGCAGGTCAGTCCCGCTTCGGCCCCACCCACACCTGCTGGGCGTTGACGAACTCGTGGATGCCGGCGCGGCCCAGCTCGCGGCCGTAGCCGGAGCATTTGATCCCGCCGCTGGGCAGCCGTGGGTCGGTCTTGACGATGCCGTTGACGCTGACCTGTCCCGCCTCCAGTTCACGCGCCATGGCCTCGCCGCGCGCGGCGTCGGTCCACACACTCGCGGCGAGACCGTACGGGGTGGCGTTCGCGAGGTCGACGGCGTGCTCGGCGTCGACCGCCGCCATCACCGCGGCGACGGGGCCGAAGGTCTCCTCGGCGCACGCGGCCATGCCCGGGCGCACGCCGGTCAGCAGGGTGGGCGGGTAGTAGAAGCCCGGGTTGTCGGGCACCGTCCCGCCCAGCAGACAGGTCGCGCCGGCGGTGACGGTCTCGACGACCTGGCGGTGCAGGTTCTCGCGCAGGTCGGCCCGCGCGATCGGGCCCACCTGGGTGTCGTCGTGCCGGGGATCGCCCATCCGCAGGGCGGCGAGCCGCGCGCGCAGCGCCTCGACGAACTCGTCGTGCACCGGCCGCTCGACGATGATCCGCTTGGCGGCGATGCAGGACTGCCCGGCGTTGATGATCCGGGACAGCGCGAGAGTCTCGGCTGCGGCCTCGATGTCGGCGTCCGCCAACACGATCGACGGGTCCGAGCCGCCCAGCTCCAGCACCGCGGGCTTGATCTCCGAGGCCGCGACCGACGCCACGGCGGCACCCGCGCGGTCCGAGCCGGTGAACGAGACGGCGCGGATCCGGCGGTCGCGGATCACCCCGGCCACGTCGGGCGTCGCCACCGGGAGCGAGGCGAAGACGCCGTCCGGCGCACCGACGGCCCGGAACGCGCCGGCGATGGCGGCGGCACAGCCGGGGACGTGCGGGTCGTGCTTCATGACGGCGGTGTTCCCCGCCATGAGCGCGGGCGCGCAGAACCGGAAAGCCAACCAGAACGGGGCGTTCCACGGCAGCACGCCGAGGACCGGGCCGATCGGCAGGTACTGCACATAGCTGGAGGTGGCGTCGGATTCGACGGACTCGGCCGCGAGGTACTGCTCGCCGTGCTCGGCGTAGTGCTCGGCGGCCCACGCCGCCTTGAGCACCTCGCCCCGCGCCTCGGTGATGGGCTTGCCCATCTCCTCGGTCATCACGTAGGCGTAGTCCTCGACGCCCCGGCGCAGTTCGGCGCCCACCGCACGCAGGAGGTGCGCCCGCTCGGCGAAGCCCGCCCGCCGCCAGTCGTGATACGCCGTCTCGGCGCGCTCGAGCGTCGTCTCGATCTCGACGGGGCCCGCGGCCGGCACCTCCCGGATCGGTTCGCCGGTCGACGGGTCGATCGCGGTCAGCATCGTGGTCATGGCAGCACCTCCGCCTCGGTCGTCTCCTGCTGTGGCCCTGGATCGATCGCGGCGCCGTTGACCGCGGGACCCGAACCGGCGCCGTCGTGCACGGCGAAGTCCTCGTCGAGCGTGAAGAAGGACTCGCAACCGTCGTCGGTGATCCGGATCGTGTCCGAGATGCCGACGGTCTTGTCCCCGTCGACGCCCCACATCCACGGGATCACGTGGAAGGTCATGCCCGGCTCCAGCGCGGTGAAGTCGCCCGGGTTGAGGCTGAGGATGTAGCCCTCGTCCCACGACGGCGGGAAGGCGATCCCGATGGAGTAGCCCGACCGGGTGATCAGCCGCGCGCCGACGGTGTTGTCGGAGATGATCCGCCGGACCAGCGAGTCGGCGTCGGACACCGTCATACCCGGCCGCATCAGCGATTTCAGCTCGGAGAGGGCCAGCTTCATCTTCTCCTGCGCCTCGTACATGGTGGGCGAGAGCTCGCCGTTGACCGCGGTGCGCATGAGCGCGGCGTGGTACCGGCGGTAACAGCCGCCCACCTCGAGGAAGACGTGCTCGCCCGGCTCGATGGTGCGGCCCTCCCACGTCGCGTGGCCGATCATCGACCTCGGGCCCGAGGCGACGTAGGGCATGACGGCGGGGAACTCGCCGCCGGCCCGGAACATCGCGGCACTGATCGCCGCCGCCACGTCGTTCTCCGTGTTCCCGGGGACCGCCGCCTCCAGCCCGGCGGCCATGCCGGCCTCCGCGGCGCGGGCGGCCTTGCGCATCACCGCGATCTCGGCGTCGGACTTGGTGGCCCGCCCCGCCTCGACGATCCCGAAGCAGTCCATGAGCACGCCCTGCTGGAAGGACGTGTGCACCCGGTCCTGTTGGTACGCGGGGAAGAAGTAGCTGTTGCGCTCGTAGCCCACCCGCTTGGTCCCGAGGCCGCCCTCCTTGAGCGTGAGCACCAGCTCCTGGATGGCGTCGCCCGTGTCGGGGTAGGGTCGGGTGCGCTCGACCCAGGTCCGCGCGATCACGTTGGACTCCTCCATCGCGCGGGTGATCATCACCGGCTCCTCGTCGAGCGGCACCACGAGCGCCTGGAAGAAGGAGTAGCCGGTGGTCTGGTAGTCGGTGAGGTACATCAGGTTCTCGGGGTCGGTGATGACCACCGCGTCGAGACCGCGCTTGTCCATCCGCTCGCGCAGCTCCGTCAGCCGCCGCTCGTACTCCTCCGGCGGGAAGGTCATGTCGTCGCGCCGCCTCATCGCGCCACCTCCGTCACGGCCGCCTCCAGGATGTCCATGCCTGCGGCGAGGTCCTCGTCGGGGATCGTCAGCGGTGGAATGAGTTTGAGTACTCGACCGCCGCTGCCGCAGGGGCCGATGAGCAGGCCGGCGTCGAAGCACGCCTTCTGCACGGCCTTGGCGAAACCGCCGTCGCCCGTGTCCAGCGCCTGCATCATGCCCTTTCCCCGCACCTCCCAGTCCCGGTCCGGGTTCGCCGCCGCGATCGTCGCGAGCCGCTCACGCATCGTCTCGCCCTTCGCCCGGACCGCATCCATCAGCTCGTCGTCGGCGAAGTAGTCCAGGGCGACGGTGCCCGCCACCATCGACAGGCCCTGGCCGCGGAAGGTGCCGGTGTGCGCGCCGGGCGACCAGTGCGCGTCGACGGCGGGCTTGTTGAGGTTCATGGCAATCGGCGTGCCGTAGCCGCCGAGGCCCTTGGCCAGGGTGATCACGTCGGGGTCGAGGCCGTAGCCGTCGAAGCTGAAGTAGCTGCCGGTGCGGCCGCAACCGGCCTGGATGTCGTCGATGATGAAGAGTGCGCCGGTCGTGCGCGCGAGGTCCTGCACCGCGTGCAGCCAGTCGGGGCTCGCGACGTTCACGCCGCCCTCGGCCTGCACCGCCTCCACCAGGAAGGCGGCGGGCGGGGTGTACCCGCTCGACGGATCCGCCAGGGCGGCGGCGTAGTCGGCGAGCGCGGTCTTCCCGCCGGGCGCGGTCTCGAAGGGCAGCCGCACCACATCGCGCAGCGGCACACCGGCCCACTGCCGGAAAGCCTCGTTCGCCGTCGCGGCGAGCGCCCCCAGCGTCATGCCGTGGAAGCCGTGGCTGAAGGCCACCACCTCGCGCCGGCCCGTCGCGAGGCGGGCCAGCTTGAGCGCCGCCTCCACCGCGTTCGTGCCGGTCGGTCCCGTGAACTGCATGCGGTGATCCATGCCGCGCGGCGCGAGGATCACGTCGTGGAAGCGGGTGAGGAAGTCGCGCTTGGTGGTCGTGTAGGTGTCAAGGCTGTGCGCCACGCCGTCGGCCTCGAGGAAATCGATCATGGCGCGCTTCATGTTCGGGTTGTTGTGCCCGAAGTTGAGCACGCCGGCGCCCGCGAAGAAGTCGATGTAGCTCGTCCCGGCCTCGTCCACCTGCCGCGCGTTGGACGCGGAGGCGAAGACGGTCGGGAAGTTCCTGCAGTACCCACGGACTTCCGATTCCCAGTTCTCGAACGCAGCAGTGTCCATGCGAATTCCTTTCGTTCCGTGCGACTCTCTTCTGTCAGGGCGGCTCCGGCGCCCCCGCGAGACCCACCAGCAGGCGCGCGGCGGGGTCGAGCAGGGCATCGTCGAAGTCGTAGTCGGCGCTGTGCAGCGGCGCCGCCGTGCCGGTGCCGAGGAGCGCGAACGCGCCGGGCGTCCCCTGCAGGTAGTAGCTGAAGTCCTCGGAGGCGAGGACGGGTGTCGGCACGACGGGATCGCGCCATCCCGGGCCGAACACCGTCGAAAGGCGTTCCCGCAGTTCGGCCGCCGGCCCCGGATGGTTGACGGTGGCGCCGTAGCGCACGACGGTCCGAACCTCGGCGACCACGCCGTGCGCGGCGGCGGTGGCCCCGGCGATCTCCTCGATGAGCGCGAAGATGCGCGTTCGGGCGCCGTCGTCGGCGGCGCGGACGCTGCCGGCGAGCGAGGCCGAGCCGGGCGTGACGGTGGCGGCGCTCGCGGCGCGCAACGACGTGACGGCGACAACGGCCGCCTGCTGCGGCGACATGCGCCGCGCAACGATCTGCTGCAGGGCGACGACGACCGCGGCCGCGGCGAGCACGGGGTCGCGGGTGGCCTCGGGCTGTGCGGCGTGGCCGCCCCGGCCGATCAGCTCGACCTCGAAGGTGCCGTTCGCCGACATCACGGCACCGTCGGGGCACAGCGCCCGGCCCAAGGGCAGGCCGGGCCAATTGTGCCAGCCGAAAACGACATCCACGCCGTCGAGGGCACCGTCGTCGATCATCCCGCGCGCGCCGTGCCCGCCCTCCTCGGCCGGCTGGAACAGCAGCGTCACCGGGCCGGGCAAGCTCGACGTGTGGCGGTGCAGCCAGCGGGCCGCGGCGAGCAGCGCGGCGGTGTGGCCGTCGTGACCGCATGCGTGCATGACACCGTCGTTCTCCGAGGCGTACGGCAGTTTCGTGGCCTCGCGGATCGGCATGGCGTCGAGGTCGGCGCGCAGCGCCGTGTGCCGCCCGGCCGCGTGGGGCGCGAGGCGGACGACGGTGCCCGTGCCCGCACAGGCCCGCCACGCGAGGCCGATCGCGTCGAGTTCGGCGCGCACGGCCGCGGCAGTGGCGTGCTCCCCCCAGGCGAGTTCGGGGCGGCGATGAAGTTCGCGTCGGAGTTCGGTAGCCCGGGCAACGGTCTCGGCCCAAGAATCGTTCATCGGACCTCCTCGGATGGCGTCCGTCTCGGTCCTCCACAACGTACCGCCGAATCGGCTGCCGCGCCGGTGCACCGGCGAATCGGCCGATCAGCCGACGACGGGTCATCCGTTCGGAGGATGCGGTGACGGCACGCGGCTCCCTACCGTGGACGACATCATGGGACCCGAATCTCCGTGCGCCGATGCGCGCCTGCGGGCAGCGCTTCCGCCCGAGCTGTACCGCGTGCTGCGCCTGCGCGTGGTGCAGCGGCGCACCGTCGAGCAGACGGCCGCCGCCCTCCGGCTCTCACCGCACGCCGTCCGGATCCACCAGCACCGCGCGCTCGAGACTCTTCGAGCCGACCTCAGATCCCCCGGGCGATCAGTTCTTTCATGATCTCGTTGGTGCCACCGTAGATCTTCTGGACGCGCGCCGCCGCGTACATCTGGGCGATCGGGTACTCCATCATGTAGCCGTAGCCGCCGAACAGCTGCAGGCACTTGTCGATGACGCGGCACTGCATCTCCGTCGCCCATAGCTTCGCCATCGAGGCCGTGGCGGCGTCCAGGCCGCCCGCGATCGCGAGCCCGATGCAGTGGTCCACCAGTGTCTTACCGGCGAGGACATCGGCCTTGCACTCGGCGAGCACGAACTTGGTGTTCTGGAAATCGGCGATCGCGCTGCCGAAGGCCTTGCGCTCCTTGGTGTACCGGACCGCCTCCGCGAGCGCGGCCTCCGCGGCCCCCACACCGCCGATCGCGATGCTCAGCCGCTCGCGCGGGAGCTGACGCATCAACTGATAGAAGCCCTGGCCCTCGACACCGCCGAGGAGGTTCGCGACCGGGACGCGCATGTCGACGAAGGAGAGCTCGCGCGTGTCCTGGCCGTGCTGGCCGATCTTCCTCAGCACCCGCCCGCGCTCGAAGCCGGCGAGTCCGGCGGTCTCGGCGACGATGAGCGAGATGCCCTTGGCACCCTGGGACGGATCGGTCTTGGCGACGATGATGAGCAGGTCGCAATGGCTGCCGTTGGAGATGAAGGTCTTGCTGCCGTTGATGACGTACTCGTCACCCTCGCGGACCGCGGTCGTGCGTACGGCCTGCAGGTCGGAGCCGGTACCCGGTTCGGTCATCGCGATCGCGAGGACCGCGTCGCCGGATGCGGCACCCGGCAGCCAGCGCGCCCGCTGCTCCTCGGTGCCGCAGTCCTCGATGTAGTGCGCGCAGATCGTCGAATGCACACCGAATCCGAAAGCGGAGTCCCCCGACAGGGCGAGTTCCTGCACGACCACCGAATCGTGGCCGAAGTCCCCGCCGGCGCCGCCGAGGGACTCCGGCAGCTCGGTGCACAGCAGTCCGGCCGCGCCCGCCTTGTTCCAGAAGTCGCGGTCCACCTGATTCTGCTCGGCCCACCGCTCCTGATTCGGGGCGGCCTCGCGGCGGAAGAACTCCGCGGCGTGCTGACGCAACTCGGCGTGCTCGGGGGTCTCCCAGGAGGGGCGGTACTCGGGGAACAGTGCGGTCACGGTGGTCTCTTCTCCAGCTCGGTCGGGCAGACAATATGTTTGTATAGTCCACGATGCGTTTGTACAGCGCAACCCCCGAGCCAGTACCATCACGCGGGTGGAAGGGACATCCGGGACCGATCTCCCTGCGACGAGCGACGACCTCACCGCCAAGGCGAGGATCCGCAACGCCGCACTGGAGCTGTTCGCCGCGCAGGGCGCGAGCGCCGTCCCCCTACGCGCCGTCGCGGCCCGCGCGGGGGTCACCGTCGGCCTCGTGCAGCACCACTTCACGACGAAGGACGGGCTGCGGGGAGCGGTCGAGGAGCAGATCGTCGAGTACCACGCCCGGGCGATCGCGAGCGTGCCGGACGAGGGCCCGCCCGCGGAGGTCGCTGCCGCGCGCGACGCGGCCGTCCGCGAGATGCTGGCCCGGCATCCGGCCGTCGTGGACTACCTGCGCCGTTCCTTTCTCGACCCCGCCGGGTCGAACCTCTTGATCCGGCTCGCCGACCTCGGCCGCAGCGAGGTCGTGCGGCTGCGCGCGGCCCACCTCGCATCCACCGACCGCGCCGAGTCCGACCAGGTCATCGCCATGATGGTCCGGCAGCTCGGCAGCCTGTTCCTCCAGCCCCTCGTGGACGCGATGTGGGAGCACCTGCGCGAGCCCGGCGCACCGTCGGACGATAAGCCCCGACTGTCGGTGAGCACCGAGCCCGGGAGAGTGTGACGCCGGTCCGGCCGCAATCCGCGTCACACTCTCGGGGTAGACCGATCCCGGCGCACTCGGATCCTGTCCGATATGGACGCGCTGTCCGGAACGGACCGAATCCGAGTGTCGCGCGATCGGCGTGATCCCCGCCCACGCGATCGCCCCGGCGCGATGCACCGGAGGGGTCACAGCGGACTCAAGCTCAGTGTCGGCTCAGGTTGGGCGCGGTATTCTGGCCTGCGATGTCCGAGACAACTCTTCCCTATCTGCCCATCTCGACGCGCAAGCTGATGGGGTGGTCGCGCACCACCCCGATCGAGGGGCACGTGCTGTCCACCCCCGACGTGGACCAGATCGCCAAGGCCGTGGCCGTCGTGGCCGACGCCGAGGCCGACAAGCCCGCCTACCTGCGCCGCGGCGTCATCGCGCGCGGCCTGGGCCGCTCGTACAACGAATCGGCGCAGAACTCCGGCGGCCTGACCATCGACATGACGCCGCTCAGCGCCATCCACGACATCGATGCCGAGAAGGCCGTCGCCGACGTGGACGCAGGCGTCGACCTCGACACGCTGATGAAGGCTGCGCTGCCCTTCGGCCTGTGGGTTCCCGTGCTCCCCGGCACGCGGCAGGTCACCGTCGGCGGCGCCATCGCGCACGACATCCACGGCAAGAGCCACCACTCGACCGGCAGCTTCGGCAATCAGGTCGCCGAGATCACGCTGCTCGTGGCCGACGGCCGCATCCTCACGCTCGCGCCGAAGGGCACGCCGGACGACCCGACGGGAGAGCTCTTCTGGGCCACCGTCGGCGGTATCGGCCTGACCGGCATCATCCTGCGCGCCAAGCTGCACATGCAGCGCACCGAGACGGCCTACTTCAAGGCCGACGGCTGCGTGACGGGCTCGCTCGACGAGACCGTCGACCTGCACCTGAACGGCTGGGAGGACGGGGCCGACTTCTCGTCCGGCTGGTTCGACTCCATCTCGAAGAAGAAGCTCGGCCGCGGCACCTTCTCCAAGGGCAGCCTCGCGAAGCTCGAGGACCTGCCCGACAAGCTGGCCAAGGAACCGCTGAAGTTCGACGCGCCGCAGCTCGTCACCCTGCCGGACGTCTTCCCCCACGGCCTGGCGAACAAGTTCGACTTCGCCCTGCTCAGCGAGGTGTACTACCGCGCGACGGGCAGCACCTACCAGGGCAAGATCGCCAACCTGACCCAGTTCTACCACCCGCTCGATCTGTTCGGCGAGTGGAACCGCGCCTACGGCCCCAAGGGCTTCATCCAGTACCAGTTCGTGGTGCCGCCGGGCAACGAGGACGAGTTCAAGGCGATCATCCGCGACATCCAGGCCTCGGGCCACGTGAGCTTCCTCAACGTGATCAAGCTGTTCGGCGACGGCAACGACGCGCCGCTGAGCTTCCCCATGCGCGGCTGGAACGTGTGCCTGGACTTCCCCATCAAGAAGGGCCTGCACGAGTTCGTCACCGAGCTCGACAAGCGCGTCTTCGCCATGGGCGGGCGCCTGTACACCGCGAAGGACTCCCGCACCACCGCGGCGATGTTCCACGCCATGTACCCGCGGGTCGACGAGTGGATCGCCACGCGTCGCACGATCGATCCCACCGGCGTGTTCATGTCCGACATGGGCCGCCGCCTCGAACTCGCCTGAGCCTCACGACCGCAAGGAATCACACCCCATGAAGAACGCCGTCGGCGTCCCCCAGTCCATCCTGCTGCTCGGTGGCACCTCCGAGATCGGCCTCTCCATCGTCGAGGAGTACCTCGCGAAGGGCCCGATCCGTGTCGTGCTCGCCGCGCTGCCGAACGATCCGCTGCGCGAGCAGGCCGTCGCCCAGGTCGAGGCGGCGGGCGCCACCTCGGTCGAGGTCGTCGACTTCGACGCCACCGACTTCGACGGTCATGAGAAGACCATCGACGCCGCCTTCGCGGGCGGCGACATCGACGTCGCGATCGTGGCCTTCGCCCTCGACTTCGACGCCGAGGAGCTGTGGCAGAACCAGCGCAAGGCCGTGCTGCTGGCGCAGGTCAACTACACCGGCGCCGTGTCCGTGGGCGTGCTCCTGGGCCAGAGGATCAAGGAGCAGGGCCACGGCCAGATCATCGCGATGAGCTCGGTGGCGGGCCTGCGGCCCCGCCGCACCAACTTCGTCTACGGCTCCTCCAAGGCCGGCTTCGACGGCTTCTATCTCAACCTGGGCCAGGCGCTCGAGCCCTTCGGCGGCTCCGTCACCGTGGTCCGGCCGGGCATGGTGCGCACCAAGTTCTCCGCGCACGTCAAGGAGGCGCCGCTGACGATCGACAAGGACGTCATCGGTCGCCTCGCCGTCGACGCCGCGATGGCCGGCAAGCGGATCGTCTTCGCCCCCGCACCGTGGGCCTTCGTCAACTTCGGCCTCAAGAACATCCCGCAGCCGATCTTCCGCAAGCTGCCGATCTAGCACGGGCGTGGCCGCTGACGAACCCGCCCATCTAGTCTGACCGCGTGACTGCACCGCGCACCGTCGACGCTCCCGAGGCCCCCGTCCGGGCCCGGGACCTGGCCCTCGACCTCGCCGCCGCCGTGATCCTCGCGGCGGCGGTCGGCGTCGTCGGGTGGCTGGCCATCCGTTCGGTCGACTGGCCCGCCTACAGCAGCTCGAACGTCACGCGGGCCTTCGCCACCGTCGGGCAGGTCGCCGCGATCGCGGTGCTCACCGCCTGCGCGCTCGTCCTGTCCCATGCCCGACGGTGGCCCGCGCGCCTCGCCCGGCTGGTGTCGTTCGCGACGGTCGCTGGATTCGTCACGCTCACCCTGGCGCTGCCACTCGGCGGCACCAAGCTGTACCTCGGCGGCATCTCCGTCGACCAGCAGTTCCGCACCGAGTACCTCACGCGCCTCACGAGCTCACCGCGGCTCGCGGACATGACCTACGCGGACATGCCCCCGCTGTACTCGCCCGGCTGGTTCTGGCTCGGCGGGCGGTTCGCGAGGGCGTTCGGGATGGACGGTTGGGAGGCGTACCAGCCCTGGGCGATCATCTCGCTCGCGGTGGCCGCGGCGATCGCGCTCGCCCTCTGGCTGGCCGTGTGGAGTCCCGCTCGCGCCGTCGCCGCGACGCTCGCAACCACGGTCGCCATGCTGCTCTACGGGTCGTCCGAGCCCTACGGCGCGGCGGTCGCTATCGTGCTTCCGCCCGTGCTGATCATCGCCTGGTACGCGATCCTGCGCGGCCATCGCGGCGCGATCGCGCTGGTCGGCGTGTACCTCGGCGTCGCGGTCTGGTTCTACACGCTCTACCTCGGGGTCGCGGCGTTCGCCGTCGTGCTGATGGGCGTGGTCGCGCTGATCGCCGCGTGGGTGCGCGAGCGCCGGTTCGAGTGGCGTTACCCGGTGCGCGTCGCCGCGATGGGCGTGATCGCCATCGTCATCGGCACGCCCGCCTACGGCCCGTTCCTGTTGCGTGCCGTCCGCGGCGGCACCGACCCCAAGGGGTCGGCCTTCCACTACCTGCCCGAGCAGGGCTCGGTCCTGCCCTTCCCCATGCTGCACTTCTCGCTGCTCGGCGCTCTCGCGCTGACCGGCGTCGTCTGGATCCTGGTGCGCGCCCGGACCTGCCTGCACGCCCAGGCTCTGGGCCTCGCGGTCGGCGGGGTGTACCTGTGGGCGCTGCTGTCGATGGTCGCCGCGCCCGCCGGGACAACGCTGCTCGGCTTCCGCACCGAGCCCGTGCTGCACATCCTGCTCGCCGCCGCGGGCGCACTCGGCGCGGTCTCGCTGGTCGGCTCGCTCGGCGAGGGCTACCCCCGGTACCGGCAGGCCGGAATCGTGCTCGCGGGGCTCGCCGCCGTCGGCGTCGCGCAGACCATCCCCGCGCAGCTGGCCGGGGAGATCGCCGTCGCCTACTCGGACACCGACGGTGACGGGCACCGCGGCGACCGCCGGCCCGCGGGCGCGGAATCGTCGTACAAGGACGTGGACGCGGCGATCCTGGCCGCGACCGGGAAGCCCCGGACCGACACCGTGGTGCTCACCGCCGACTACGGCTTCCTCGCGATCTACCCGTACTGGGGCTTCCAGAACCTCACGTCGAACTACGCGAACCCGCTGGCGCACTTCAGCGCCCGGTCCGCGGCGATCGAATCGTGGGCGAAACTCGATACCCCCGACGAGCTGATCCACGCGCTCGACACCACGCCCTGGCGCGCCCCCACCGCGTTCGTGTTCCGACGGTCCGCCGACGGCCTGTCGCTGCGCCTGGCCGAGGACGTGTACCCGAACGACCCGAACGTGCGCCGGTACACCGTCGTGTTCCCCGAGAAGCTGTTCGAGGACCCCAGATTCGCCGTCACCGAGACGGGCCCGTTCGTCGTGATCGTGAGGAAGTGACCGATGTCGATCTCTCTGCGTGACCTGATGCAGCGCCGGAGCCTGCTGCCCGAGTCGCTCGACAACGTCCTGTCCGGCCCGGGCCGGACGGTCCGCGGCCTGCGGATCGTGGTGACCGGGGCATCGTCGGGCATCGGCCGCGAGGCGGCACTCCAGCTCGCCGGGCGCGGCGCCCACGTGATCGCGGTGGCGCGGCGCGAGCACGAGCTCGAGGAGCTCTGCGCGCTGACCGGCGGCGAGTACCGCGTGTGCGACCTGACGGACTCCGACTCGATCGACGGGCTGCTCACCAATCTGGGCGAGGTGGACGTGCTGATCAACAACGCCGGTCACTCGATCCGGCGGACCATCGCCGATTCCACCGACCGGTTCCACGACTATCAGCGCACGATGAACCTGAATTATTTTGCGGCCGTGCAGCTCTCGATCGGTGTGCTGCCGGGGATGATCGAGCGGGGCCGCGGTCAGATCGTCAACGTGTGCACCTGGGGCCTGCTCGCCAACACCTTTCCCAAGTTCTCCGCCTACGCGGCGTCCAAGAACGCGCTGTCGATCTTCGGGCGGAGCCTGAACGCGGAACGACCGCACCCCGGCGTGCACGCGACCAACGTGTACTTCCCGCTGGTCCGCACCGAGATGATCGCCCCGACGGCCGAGTACTCCGGCGCTTCGGCCCTCGAGCCGGACGAGGCCGGGCGGTGGCTCGTCCGGGCGGTGACGCACCAGCCGGTCGAGGTCTCGCCCGCCGCGCTGCGCGCGCTGCTCCCTGTCGTCGACCTGTTCTCGCCCGCGACGACGGACCGCACCATCGCGTCGCTGACCTGACATCGGGCTCTTGGCGGTCACCCGGAGCAACTTTGATATGCCTCACCTAAATGGTCCGCTAGGATTCCGCAGGTGATGACACGATCCCTCGCCCGGCGACTCGCGCCCGCAGTCGTCCTGCTGGCCGCCACCGTCGGCATCAGCTCCTGCTCGAACTCGAACGACGACGCCAAGAACTCGGGCAACACCGAGGTCGCGACCGGCGGCGAACGGTTCGGCACGGCCGACGCGGAGACCGCCAAACTGGGCACCGACGCCGCGCCCGGCGTGTTCCCCCGCACCATCAAGCACGCGCGCGGCGTCACCGAAATCCCGAAGAAGCCGGAGCGCATCGTCGTGCTCGACAGCGGCGAGCTCGACTCCGTGATCACGCTCGGCATCAAGCCGGTCGGCATGGTCGTCACCGACGGCGCCAGCCCCATCCCGACCTACCTCGCCGACAAGGTGCAGGGCGTCGAGACCGTGGGCAAGAACACCACGCTCAACCTCGAGGCCATCGCCAAGCTCAAGCCCGACCTGATCCTCGGCAGCCAGCTGCGGGTCGACAAGCAGTACGAGCAGCTCTCGGCGATCGCGCCGACCGTCTTCTCCATCCGCCCCGGCTTCCCATGGAAGGAGAACTTCCGCCTCATCGGCGCCGCGGTCGGCGAGGAGCAGAAGGCGAAGGACGCGCTGAACTCCTACGCCGACAACGCCAAGGCGCTCAGCGCGCGCTTCACCGGCGCCAAGCCGACCATCTCCCTCGTGCGATTCATGCCGAACCGGCTGCGCCTGTACGGCAACAAGTCGCTGATCGGCGTGATCCTGCAGGACGCGGCGCTGCCACGCGCGGGCAAGCAGGGCATCGACGAGCTCGCCACCGAGATCTCGCTGGAGAACATCTCCCAGGCCGACGGCGACTACATCTTCTACTCCAGCTACGGCAAGCCGGAGAACACCGGCGAGACCGCGGCGCTGGCGAATCCCGGCTGGTCGCAGCTGAGCGGCGTGCAGAAGGGCAAGGCCTTCCGCGTGGACGACGACGTCTGGTACCTCGGCCTCGGTCCGACCGGCGCCAATCTCATCGTCAAGCAACTGGGCGAGTACCTGGCGAAGTAGGCGGCACTGCGCCCGGCACGCAGCCGCCGCCGAGCGATCACCAATGTTACGCGTGTTGTTCATGTGTCTCATGAGACGTGGGGTTAGGGTCTCTACTCATGACCACACGCCGGGGATTCCTGCGCGCGGGCGCCGCCGCCGCGCTCGCCACCGCCGCCGCGGCCGCCACCGGCCGGATCGCGCACGCACTGCCGGGCACCACCGTCTCCGCGAACATCTCCGGCACCACCCTCGAGCGGGTGAGCGTGCCCGGTGCGGCCCGGTCCGGCGGGTACCGCCCGCTGGTCGACGGTGCCGGCTGGCCCCTGTACGTCCGGCAGGAACTCGCGACCGCGGGCGGTGCGCGCGAGGCCACGCGCGCTCCGCTCGCCGCCTTCGTGCAGCTGACCGACATGCACATCGTCGATGCGCAGAGCCCCGCGCGGTTCGAGTTCATCCACCCGTTCCAGGGGCCGGCCTTCCGCCCGCAGGAGACGCTCACCACGCAGGGCGCGGTGTCGCTCGTCGAACGGATCAACGCGCTGCGGTCCGGCCCCTTCACGGGGCGCCCGTTCGACTGCGTGATCACCACCGGCGACAACACCGACAACCGTGAGCTCGCCGAGCTCAACTGGTTCCAGACGGTGCTCTCGGGCGGCACGATCGTGCCGAACACCGGCGCCCCCGACCGCTTCGAGGGGCTCCAGGCGCACGGCGCGGCTCTCTACTGGCAGTCCGAGTCGCCGTACTGGGACACGTACAAGGACAAGGGCTTCCAGCAGATCCCCGGTTTCCTCCGGGCAGCCATCGGTGTCCACACCAGTCCGGGCCTGACGATGCCCTGGTACGCCGTCGTCGGCAACCACGACGACGGCCTGCTCGGCACGCTGCCCAACGGCATCGCCGACTGGCTCTACCTGTCGCCGGTCAAGTTCGATATCCCGCACACCGACCCCGCGGCCCTCGCGATAGCCCGCGCGATCACCACCGACCCGTCGCAGCTCGGCCCGATGCTCGCGCAGCTCAAGCTGTCCGGACCGGTCATCCCGGCCACCGTCGACCTCAAGCGCTCTCCGTTCAGCCCCCGCGAGTTCGTGCGCCGCCACTTCGACCCCGCCGTCACCGGGCCCGGCCCCGTGGGACACGGCTTCGCCAGTCCCGACGGGCCGACCTGGTACACCTTCCAACTCGCGCCGGGCGTGCTGGGGATCTCGCTCGACACGACGAACAACCTAGGGTTGGCCGACGGGTCGATCGGCGAGCGGCAGCTCGCGTGGCTGGTCGCACAGCTCACGGCGCACCCGGACCAGCTCGTGATCGTGTTCAGCCACCACACCTCGAAGACCATGGGCGCGAAGCTGGCCGACCCCGAGGAGCCCGGCGAGAAGCAGTACGACGGCGGCGTGGTCGTGAAGACGCTGACGGACCATCCGAACGTGATCGCGTGGGTCAACGGCCACACCCACAAGAACGAGATGATCGCGCACACCGGCCCCACGCCGAAGCAGAGCTTCTGGGAGATCAACACCGCCAGCCACGTCGACTTCCCGCAGTTGGCCCGGATCATCGAGGTCGCCGACAACCGCGACGGCACGCTGAGCCTGTTCACCCCGCTGATCGAAGCCGCGAGCCCGGCCACGGCGAACCCGTCGGACCTCAGCGCGAAGGGCCTGGCCAGCCTCTACCGCGAGCTGGCCTACAACGACGTCCACCGCGACGACGCGCTCCTCGGCGCCGCCGCCGACCGCAACTGCGAGCTGCTCCTCACCCACCCGCTGCGCTGACGCGGGCGCCGCCGGTGACGTCCCCCACGCCGCGTCGACGTCGCCCACGCCGCGTTTCGACCGGGCGAAGGATCCGCGGCGCGTGCGATGCTGAACGCATGCAGGGGTCTGAGTCCGCCGTCCTCCATCACGTCAGTTCCACGACGAACCGCGCGTCGATCGCGGCCCACGGCCTCGACGTGCGCCGCATGGGTGCCGCGCGCGGCATCGCGGGGAGCCGACGCCCCGAGCAAGACGGCTGCTTCCTCGCTCTCGACGAACACGAGGTGCGATGGTTCGTCCGCATGAACAACACCGGTGGGCCCGTCGACGTCTGGGCCGTCCACGGCGTCGATCGCTCGACCCTCGTGCTCTCGCCCCAGAACCACTACTACGTGCCCTCGGCGATTCCCGCGTCCCGGCTCACGCTCGTCCATGCGGGGATCTCGCCGGGCGACTGGGACGGCGAGACGGGCTAGAGGCCGCGAGCGGCGAGGGCCTCGCCGAGCAGGTCCGCGTCGCGGATCAGGCGGACCAGCACCGTCGGGAGGACGCGGACAAGGGAGGCGCGCTGCCCGCGCGCCCAGGCCGCCTCGCGGGTCTGCCGGACGACGGCGATCACGGTCGGGATGGAACGGATCGTGAGCGCCACGAGGAGTTCCACGCGCCAGCCGAGGACCCGCCCCGCGAGCGCCGCGAGGTCGCTCGCGCGGGTGGTGAAGACGAGCAGGTTGCCCGCCAGGACGCCCACCACGAGCTGCCCGACGGGGCCGACCGCGGCCCGGGCACCGTCGGCGACGCCCTGGCTGACCAGGTAGAAGACGGTGAGCACCACGGCGAACAGCAGCGCCGGGCGCAGGGCCCGCCACAGGTGCACGGGCCGCAGCCGCGCGAGCGGGAAGAGGGCGGCCACGACCACCGCCGACACCGCGAGCGGCACTGGGCGCGGCACGATGGCCAGGAACGTGACGAGC
Organism: Tsukamurella sp. NPDC003166; assembly: GCF_040611135.1. Taxonomy (NCBI): domain Bacteria; kingdom Bacillati; phylum Actinomycetota; class Actinomycetes; order Mycobacteriales; family Tsukamurellaceae; genus Tsukamurella; species Tsukamurella sp. NPDC003166. The sequence continues at coordinate 247,471 of NZ_JBEXNL010000003.1, read as the reverse complement.
GCCAGCATCGCCAGCAGCTTCGCCGCCGCGGGGGTGCGGTGCAGCGGGGAGTCGCGCGGAACGTAGCGGCCCAGCATCAGCGCGCGGCCAGCTCGCGATAGAAGGCGATCGCGTCGGCGGGGGCCGCGTCGTGGACCACGGCACCGTCGTCCATGACGAGCACACGGTCGAAGTCCTCGAGCATGCCCAGGTGATGCGTCAGGAGGATCACCTGCTGTTCCAGCGCGGCGAGCCGGTCCCGGACCTTGAGTACGTTGCGCAGGTCGAGCAACGTCGTGGGCTCGTCGCACACGAGGATCTCCGGCTCGGTGACCAGCACCGAGGCGAAGGCGAGCATCTGCTTCTGTCCGGAGCTGAGCAGTTGCGCCGGCGCGTCGAGATGGTCGGCCAGGCCGAACTCGCCGAGGATCTCCGCAGCGCGACGCGAGACCTCGGCACCGTCGGGGCCACGGCGCCGGGAGCGACCCGGCGGGCGCAGGGACAGGGCGACGTCCTCGGCGGGCGTGGGCATGACGATCTGCGCGGACGCGTCGGCGAACATGAAGCCCACCTTCCGGCGCACCTCGGACCGCTTCGCGCGGACGTCCAGGCCCAGGGTCTCGACGGTGCCGCGATCGGGGACGACGAGGCCGTTGAAGGTGCGGGCCAGCGTCGACTTGCCGGAGCCGTTGGCGCCGATGATGCCGATCCGCCGCTCCGACAGCACCGCGGTGATGCCCCTGAGCACCGGGCGGTCGTCGAAGGCGTGGTGGACGTCGTCGAGGCGGATCATCGTCGGCCGGGCGCCCGCCTCGCGATGGCCGGGTAGGCCCGCACCACGGTGACCACGACCAGCGCGGTGATGACGACCTTGATCAGGTCGCCGGGCACGAACTGGAACCCCAGCGTGAGCTTGGCGAACAGGCCCGAGCCGGTGCGCCACCCGAGCCAGGGCAGGCCGACGGCGTAGACGATCACCATGAGTCCGATGACGTTCGCGATACCGATCAGGATCGGGTTGGTGCGGCCCCACGTGTCGACGAGCCACCCCGTCACCAGGGCCCCGACGATGCCGCCGATCAGGAAGCCGCCGGTCGGTCCGGTGAGCACGGCGAGCCCGCCCCGGCCGCCGGCGCCGATGGGCAGGCCGACCACGATGAGCAGCACGTACAGCGCCACCGATGCGCCGCCCCAGGGAAATCCGAGGAGCGAGGCCGCGAGCATGAACCCCAGCGTCTGCAGGGTGATGGGCGCGATGCCGCTGATCGTCACGGTGGGCATCGCCAGGACCGCGGTGAGGGCGGTGAAAACGGCGATCAGGGCGAGGTCGCGCGGCGTGGCGCGATAGGTGGCGGCGTTGAACACGGTTCAAGAAGTATCGGGGCGCTCGGCTAGAGTCAAGTCCGTGGCCATCAACCGATCGGACGTGCTGACCTCCGCGATCGGCGTCCTCGACCGGTCGGGACTGCCGGACCTGACGATGCGTCGGGTGGCGGCCGATCTGGGCGTCGCGCCGGGCGCACTCTACTGGCACATCCCCAACAAGCAGTCGCTCCTCGCCGGCATCGCCGACACCATCCTCGCCGACCCGTCGCTGGCGGCCGCCGCCTCCAAGTCGCGGATGCGGTGGGACCGTCAGCTGACCGGCTACGCACACGCCCTGCGGTCCGTCCTGCGCAAGCACCGCGACGGCGCCGAGGTCGTGTCCGCATCGCTGGCCTCGCAACTGGGCGCCAGCAACCTGCAGTCGCAGATCGCCGAGATCGCGGTCTCCGCGGGCGCCGGCGCGGCGGACGCGAACGCCGTCGCGCTGGCCCTCACCCACTTCGTCGTCGGCTTCACCTTCGAGGAGCAGACCCGCGAGGCAATGGCCCTCGCGGGCGCCGCCGCGGGCGAGCTGGACCGGACCGCGACCGACCGCGCCTTCGCGGGCGGTGTCGACCTCATCGTCGACGGCCTGCGCGCCCGCGTCGCCGCACCGGACTGAACCGGGCACCGTCGGCCCGGGACCGCCCCGTGAACGAGCTCCGCTACGCGGACAGGTCGACCGCGCGGTCCACGGCGTAGCCGTAGCCGGCCAGTCCGAACCCCGCGATCACGCCGGACGCGATCGGCGAGACATAGGAGTGGTGCCGGAAGGACTCGCGGGCGTGGACGTTGGAGATGTGCACCTCGACGACGGGGACCTCGGGAATCACCAGCGCATCGGCGACCGCGACGGAGGTGTGCGTCCACGCCGCGGGATTGATCACGATCGCAGCGAAGTCGCGGTTCCGCGCGACGTCGTGGATCCAGCCGATCAGCTCCGCCTCGTCGTTGGTCTGCCGGACATCGACCTCGGCGCCACGGGCCGTGGCCGTGCGCGTGCAAAGATCCACGACATCGGCGTACGAATTCTTCCCGTACACCTCCGGCTGGCGCACTCCCAGCATGTTCAGGTTCGGTCCGTTGAGCACCAGAATGCGAGGTCCCATGAGCTGAGAGCCTAGTCGTCCCGAGCACTTCGGAATTGAGATCGTTGTCCCACGGTGTGCGCATCCGACCCGTGGATCATGTAATGTTCGACGTATTCGCAATCTGGAAGGGAGGGCCTGATGACTACATTCGCGGCCAAATTGAACCGACTTTTCGAAGTCGTACACCCCGCAGACCGAGGGCCCTACACCTCCTCGGAGTTCTGCAGGATGGTCGAGGAGGGCGGCGGCAAGCTGTCGGTGCCGTACCTGTCGCAGCTGCGCTCGGGCCGGAGCTCGCGCCCCGCGTACGACATGGTCGCGTCGATCGCGCAGACCTTCGGCGTGCGCGCGGAGTACTTCTCCGACCCGCTGTACGAGCGCGAGATCCTCGCCGACCTCGAACTGACGCGGGAGCTCCGCGAGTCGGGGATGCTCGAGATGGCGCGTCGCTCGACCAAGCTGTCGGCGGACCGTCGTGCTGCGCTCACCGGCCTGCTCGCAGAGCTCGAGGCGGAAGACGGAACGGAGGGCACGGCCGGCTAGGTCGTTCCCGGCATCGAGGGCTCAGCGCACCCGCTCCAACAGGGGCGATGGGGTGTGCTGGGTCCTTTTCGTCACTGCGGCGGTCCAGCGTGCCGTCCGCCAGCCCGACGGTGGCTCGAGATCGACCGCGTGCACCGAACCGTAGGGCGCAGTCCGGTCCAGCCAGCGGGCCACCGCGGCGGCCCGCTCGGACGGGGCCGCGTCCGCGAGCATGCCGGCGCCGGGGCTCGCGAGCATCGCCCAGCCGTCGAGCACGACGACCGCCCGCGCCTCGGCCGTCTCGATCCATCCACCGCCGGGACGCACCACCGCCTCGAGGTCCGGGAACAGGTCGGTGACCTGCTCGTAGGCCGAACGGAACCGTAACCACTCCCGGGCGGCGATGAGCATGGACGCCAGCCACGAGGCCATCAGCACCAGCGTCCAACTCGCGAAGCCGGCGTCGAGCATGAACCGGTTGAGCCGGAGCACCCACACGCCCACCTGCACCCGTTGCAGCAGGAATCCGCCCGCGATCACGTTCGCGACCGCCACCACCGCCAGGATCACGCCGCCCAATGCCAGGATCCGCAGCTGGAGGCGATGGACACGGGTGCGCTTGGACACCCGCCACGCGGCGACCGCCACGATCAACGAGGTCACCCCCAGGCACGTGTAGACGAGCGCGGTCTCGACCGCGAGACCGAACTCCCGGCCGAAGCCGAGCCCCGTCGGATCCCCGAGGCGGCCCAGCACGCTCCCCGTACCGATCACCACTCCGACGACGACGAGCGGCAGCGCCCACGCCGTGATCCTGGCGCGGGTGAGCACCCCGTCGAGCGCGAACGCGAACACGAGCGCGCCCAAGCAGGCCACGAGCAGCAGCATCCGCTGAATCGTGACCATTTCCAGCTCGTCGATCCCCCCGCCGATCATCCAGCCCCGGACGACGGGCGTGTCGATGGTGACCATCACCGCCAGCGCGATCGCGGTCAGAAGGGCCCCGCCGGCGGGGGAATTCCGGTTGGTCCGCCACCTGCTGAACCTCTCCAGCGCGCCGAGCCAGAGGATCGGCGCGACGAGCGAGGCGATCATCCGAGCAGCTCGTCGACCACGGAGTCGACGCGGGTGAGCGTGTGTCCCGCCTTGACGCGGCGTACCAGCAGCGTCGCGAAGGACTCCGCCTCCTCCTCGCGCTTGGCGGCCCGGCCACTGTCCGGATCGGCGGAGCAGCCCGCGTCGTGGCCCAGTACGAGGTGCCCGAGCTCGTGGGCCAGGGTCTGCTCGAACGTCGCGACGCCCGTCGATACGACCAGCAGGTCGCGCTCGTCCGACCGCAACCACATGCCGAACACCCCGACCGGCATCGTCATCCGCTGCACGTCGATCCGTCGACCCAGGTGGTCGGCGTAGGCGGCGACCACCTCGGCGATGGTGACGGGGCCCGAACCGGACGACGGGGTGACCGCACGCACGACGGAGCGCACGGCCCTCGTCGGTCGGTCGGATCCCCTCATGCACGAAACGATACGTCGGTTCGCCGGTTCGTTGTACACCAAGCGGTCGGTAGTGATCCGTCACTGAGAATCCACGAGGTCGCGGGCGTCTAGACTCGCGGAGTGCCCGAACCGTCCGCCCCGGCCCGCGCGGCCCGTACGACAGCCCGGACCGCCGCGATCACCGGCGTCCTCGGCGTGCTGTTCGCGCTGCTCACGCCGTTCATGCCGGTGCAGCAGACCACCGCGGCCCTCGATTGGCCGCAGAGCGGCTCCCTGGACTCGGTGGCCGCGCCACTCGTCTCCTACGTCCCTGATCGGGTCACCGTCTCGGTGCCCTGCGCCGCGGCGGCCGAGCTGCCCGGCGGGACCGGCACCCTGGTCGCGACCGGCCCCGTCGACTCGCCGGACACTCTTCGACGGGGCCTCTCCATCGCGGTCAACACACTGCCGGACCAGCGTCGCCTACTGGAGGTGGTGGTCCGCAACACCCCCCTGCTGACCGTCGACGTGGCGGCGCTCGCCGCGCCGAACTGCGGCGCTGTCGTCTTCATGGGTGATTCGAAGACGGTGAAGGCCGAGGTCGCGGGGATCAAGGGACCGGACGGACAACCGATCCGCGGCAGCAAGGACAACGGCTTCGACTACCGCCCGCAGATCGTCGGCGTGTTCACGAGCCTGCACGGCGCGGTCGCCGACGCCACGAGAATTCAATTTCACGCGGACATCGACACCCGCTACTCGACGGTGCCCACCCCCGCCCGGTGGGTGGTGATCGTGCTCGCCGTCGCGCTGATCCTGGCGAGCCTGGTCGCGCTGCACCGGCTGGACGTCGCCGCGGACGGCCGACGGCACCGTCGGGTCCTGCCGGACGGCTGGTGGCGGCCCACCAGGATCGACAGCACCGTCATCGCCCTGCTCGTGACCTGGCACGTGATCGGCGCGAACACCTCCGACGACGGCTACATCCTGACGATGGCGAGGACGGCGAGCGAGGCGGGCTACACGGCCAACTACTACCGCTGGTACGGCGCGCCGGAGACCCCGTTCGGCTGGTACTACCAGGCCTTCGCGTGGCTCGCGCACTTCTCGACGGCGAGTCCCTGGGTCCGGCTGCCCGCCCTGATCTGCGGCATCGCGACCTGGCTCATCGTCAGCCGAGAGGTCGTCCCGCGCCTCGGCCGCGCGGCGCGGTCGCGGTTCGCGCTGTGGGCCGCCGGCGGCGTGTTCCTGGTGTACTGGTTCGCCTTCAACAACGGCCTGCGTCCGGAACCCGTCATCGCGCTGGGCGCGCTACTGACGTGGTGCTCGGTCGAGCGGGCGATCGCCACCGGCCGGGTGCTGCCCTTCGCCGCCGCCGCCGGCATCGCGGGCTGGACCGTCGCCGCCGGTCCGACGGGCGTCATGACGGTCGCGGCGCTGCTCGCCGGGGTACGCCCGGTGGGTCGGCGCATCCTCGCGCAGGCCCGCAGCGGCCGGCTCGACCGCCGCCTCGTGGTCACGGCGTACGTGGCGCCCGTGCTGGCGGGCGGCGTCCTCCTGGTGCCCATCATCTTCTCCAAACTCACCGCTTCGGCCTTCGTGGCCAAGACCTTCATGCAGTCCGCCGTGGGCACCGTCGTCGACACCAAGAAGTGGTACAACGAGATCGACCGGTACTCGGCCCTGTTCACGTTCACGGCCGACGGCGGCGTCGCCCGACGGTTCGCGGTCCTCGTCACCGTCCTCTGCCTGCTGCTCGCGGGCGCGGTGCTGCTGCGCAAGGGCCGCATTCCGGGCGCGAGCCTCGGCCCCGGCCGACGCCTCCTCGCGGTCACCTTCGGCGGCCTGCTGCTGCTGATGTTCACCCCGACCAAGTGGACGCACCAGTTCGGCGCGTTCGCCGGGCTCGCGGGCGCGCTCGCGGCCGTGACGGCGATCGCCATCGCGCCGGCGGCGATGCGGAGCCCCCGCAACCGCGCACTCACCGCGGCCGCGGTCTTCCTCGTCCTGGGGCTGTCCTTCAGCGGCCCGAACGGCTGGTGGTACGCCAGCAACTACGGCGTGCCCTGGGGGGAGTCGACGGTGCTCGCGCTCGGCGGGATCTTCTTCGCGGGGTGCGGTGTGTCCGTGCTGGCCGCGGGCTGGATCCACTTCCACGAGCCCCAGCCCGCGCCGGTGCCGGGTCTCGTGCGACGCGCCATCGGCGTCGCCGGCCGGCAGTCGCCGCTCACCTGGGCCGCGGGTGCGGTCGTCGTGTTGTGCATCGGCTCGATGGTGGCGACGACGACGCTCACGCAGTTCTCGTCCTTCTCCAACGGCAAGGCGAACCTGCAGGCCCTCGCTGGCAAGGAGTGCAACCTCGCCGACTTCGTGCTCACCGAGCCGGACCCCACGTCCGGCCTGCTGCTCCCGCTGGACGGGAACACGCGGGACGGGCTTGCCGGGCCCGGCACCACCGGTGTCTCGCCCGACGGGGTGCCCACCATCATCAACGCCACCACCAGCTCGAACACCGACGACTCCAGCACCTCGCTCGACGCGATGGCGCGACTCCCCCAGGACACGACCTCGGGTCGCACGGCGACCGCCGGGATCAACGGCTCGCACATGCGGCTGCCCTACGGCCTGGACCCTGCGCGGACCCCGGTTCTGGGCTCGTACTCACAGGAGTCGCAGTCGATGGCGAAGATCGTCTCGAAGTGGTACCCGCTGCCGTCCGCCGCTGCGGATCAGTCGCTGATCACCCTGTCCGCGGCCGGCCGCTTCACCGACGACGAGCTGTACCTCGAGTACACGACCGATCCCACCGGGCCGGGCGCGCAACCGAAGGTCACCGGGAAGAAGGCCCTCATCGACATCGGTCCCAAGCCCGCCTGGCGGAACCTGCGGCTCCCGCGCACCGACCTCCCCGCCGATGTCACGGCGATCCGGGTGGTCGCCGTCGACGACGACCTGGCCATCGACCACTGGCTGGCGGTGACGCCGCCGCGGGTGTCCAAGCTCGTCACCGCGCAGCAACTGATCGGCTCCACCGAGCCGGTGCTGCTGGACTGGACATCGGGGCTGGCGTTCCCGTGCCAGCGCCCGTTCACCCACCGCAACGGGGTCGCCGAGGTGCCGCAGTGGCGGATCACGCCGGACCAGAACCTGTCGCCGGTGACCACGGAGTGGGAGGGCACCCTCGGCGGCGGCCCGCTCGGGTGGACCCAGATGCTGCTCCAGCAGGAGAAGGTCCCCGCCTACCTCCGGGGGGACCTGGGACAGGACTTCGGCGACGTGATGCGGCTCGTGCCGTACTCGCAGGCTCGTGCGGCGGATCTCACACTGGGGACTCGCACCGTCTGGGGGACGCACGTCGAGGCGCCGATCCGCAAGGACAAGACGGATTCCTGACCGCGTTTCCTGACCTGCGGCATCGCACCGACTGAGAATCCGGTAAGCGACGGGCCGAACACCGGCGGGCGAATCGGTTCTCACGGCCGACTCGAATACCATGAGCACCCGTGCCCGTGCCTACGTCCCGCTCCGAGTCGGAGCCCGCGCAGCGGCCCACCGTCGGCGATGGCCCTCGCGGCATCGCCGTCGCCCGCATCGCCGCGGTCGTCGCCGGCGCTGTCGGCCTGCTGCTGTGCCTGCTGACCCCCCTCCTGCCCGTCCAGCAGACCACCGCCTCGCTGGACTGGCCGCAGCTGCAGCCCGCCGCGCAGAGCGCGAACACGACCGCCTCCCTCGTCTCGCAGTCCCCCGCGGACCTCACGGCGACGGTGCCGTGCTCGGTGATCGCGCGCGCCGCACAGTCCGGCGGCACTGTGCTCTCGACGCTGCCCGTCGGCACCGGCCCGGCCCGTGACCTGGGGCTGACGGTCACCGTCGGGGCCCCCGGTCCCGGACAATCGGTGACGGTGGCCTCCCGCAACACCGTGATCACCGCCGCCCTGATCGACCGGGCGCGCGCGTGCTCGCAGCTCCGGGTCTGGTCGAACCCCACCGAGGTGGGGGCGCGGTTCGACGGCACCGACATCGCCGGCACCGTTCCGACCGAGCACCGGCCCGTGATGGGCGGTGTGTTCACCTCGCTGAGCCCGGCGGACGTCGCCGCGGCCGGCCCCGGCCTGCGCCTGCACGCCGAGGTCGACACCCGGTTCGAGCTGCATCCCGCGCCCCTCAAGGCCGTTGCGATGACGGTCGGCCTGCTGTGCGTGATCGCCTCTCTGGTCGCGCTGTGGCTCCTGGACCGGAGCTTCGGCTACCACCGCCGGACCCCGCGCCGCTCGCTGTGGCAGCTCGTCCGGCCCCGCCCGGTCGACGTGGCCGTGATCGGCGGCCTCCTTCTGTGGACTTTCTTGGGCGCCGGGAGCTCCGACGACGGCTACATCCTGTCGATGGGCAAGGTGGCCCCCGAGGCCGGTTACACCGCGAACTACTACCGCTTCTTCGGCGCCCCGGAAGCGCCCTTCGACTGGTACTACTCGTTCCTCTCGCACTGGGGATCGGTCTCGTCGAACGCCCTCTGGATGCGGCTGCCGATGCTCGCCGCGGGCGCCGTCGTCTGGCTGCTGCTCAGCCGCGTGCTGCTGCCCCGCCTCGGCCCGGCGGTCCGGCGCTACCCGCTGGCCGTGTGGGCGGCCGCCGCGATGCTGCTGGCGTTCTGGTTCCCGCTCGCGTCGGGCCTGCGCTCGGAGCCGATCATCGTGCTCGGCACGATCGTCACCTGGGCCGCCGTGGAGCGGGCCGTCGCAACACACCGCGCGCTGCCGGCCGCGATCGCGACCCTGGCGACGGGCCTCACGCTGGGCCTCGCGCCGCAGGGCGTCATCGCCGCAGCGTTGCTGCTGGCCTCGTCGGCCGCGGTGCTACGGGTCCTGATCGCCCGGCGGCGCGAGGCCGGCCTCACGGCGCTCGTCCTGCCGATCGTCGCGGCAGGCGCGGTGATCGTGCCGATCGCTTTCCGCGACCAGTCGCTCGCTTCGGTAGCAGAGGCCATCCGCATCCGCCTCGAGGTGGGCCCGGCCGCGCCGTGGACGCAGGAGTACCTGCGCTTCTTCTTCCTCACGGTGAACACCAACGACGGCTCGCTGGTCCGCCGCGTGCCGGTCTACCTCTTCGTCATGTGCCTGTTCGTGGCACTGTTCATGATGCTGCGCGGCAGGCGCATCCCGCGCATCGCGCCGGGCCCCGTGTGGCGCCTCGTCGGCGCGGTGTTCATCGGCGCGGCGCTGCTGTCTCTCACGCCCACCAAGTGGACGGTTCACTTCGGGGTGTACGCCGGGCTCGCCGCCGCCCTCGCCGCGGTGACGACGGTGGCCGTGGTCGAGGCCGCGCGCACCTCCGTCCGGAACTTCACCTTCTTCCTCTGCGGCATGATCTTCGCGCTGGCCGCGGCCTTCGCCGGGTACAACCTGTGGGCGTGGCCGTACCTGTGGGGCGTGCCCTGGTTCGACCGCCAGCCGGAGCTCGCCGGCATCACCTTCAGCGGGGCGCTGCTGATCCTGGCGGGCCTGACCGGGGCACTGGCGGCGTGGCAGCACTTCCGGATGGACTTCCGCCGGCGTGGCGAGGGCGGCCTGGTCGAGGACGGCACCGTCGACGATGCCGCGCTCGAGGATGCCGATCTCGCCACCCACACCCGCGCAGATCACGACCAGGCGGTGCGCAGCCGCCGGCGCCTGCAGCTGGCCTCGCTGCCGCTGGTCGTCGTGCTCGGCATGCTCGTCCTCGGCGAGGGTGCGATCTTCGCCAAGGCGATGGTCTCCAATCCGTCGACGTACACCGTCGCGAAGGGCGATCTCGACGCGCTGCGCGGCGACAGCTGCGGCATGGCGAACAAGGTCCTCGTGGAGACCGAGCCCAACGCCGACATGCTGACCTCCGCCGACGGCCGCCCCGCCGCACAGGCGCTCGTCGGGGCGGGATCGCACGGATTCACGCCCGACGGTGTCGCGAACGAGCTCAAGCCGCTCCCGATCAGCTCCGCGCCGGGCCAGATCAACATGGCATCGCCGATCACGCAGCCCTTCACCTCCACCGCGGCGACCGCCGGGACCGGCGGCGGCCAGGGCCCGAAGACCATCAACGGCAGCACGGCCGCACTCCCCTACGGCCTGGACCCCGCGCGCACCCCGGTGGTCGGCTCCTACGGGCAGAACACCGTGCCCGCCGAGCTGTTCAGCGACTGGTACACGCTCCCGTCGCGCTCCGCGGACCGGCCGCTGGTCTCGTTCGCGGCGTCGGGCTCGATCGCGTCGGTCGGCCCGACGGGCAAGAAGGAGTACGGCCAGCCGGTGAATCTGGAGTGGGCGGAGCGCCGCGCGGACGGCTCGCTCGGCGCCCGCGGATCGCTGGATCCGATCGATCCCGGGCCGAACAAGCCCTGGCGCAATCTGCGATTCCCGATGGCGGACATCCCGGCTGCCGCGAACGTCGTCCGCATCCACGTGCGCGACCCGAACCTCGGCGCGCAGGACTGGGTGGCCGTGACGCCGCCGCGCGTGCCGCGGCTGCGCACGCTCCAGGAGGTCGTCGGCAGTTCGGACCCGGTGCTGCTGGATCTGCTCGTGGGCCAACAGTTCCCGTGCCAGCGCCCGATGGCGATCCGACACGGTGTGTATGAGCTCCCGAAGTGGCGCATCCTGCCGACGCGCAAGGACGCTCTGTCGACGTCGTCAACGTGGCAGGCGCGCGAGGCCGGAGGCCCACTGACGGTGCCCGACACGCTCCTGAGCACGACGACCCTGCCCACGTACATGGCCGGCGACCTCGCCCGCGACTGGGGTGACCTGCAGAAGTACACGCCCATCGCCGACGACGCCCCCGCGGCCGCCCTGACGATCGGCAGTCGGACGCGATCCGGTTGGTGGCGCCAGGGCCCGATCCGGGCGCTGACGAACCAGACCGTGAAGAACTAGGAACGTCTCATGACAAGCGAGAACTCGACCGTCCCGCCGGAGCGCCGCTACGGGACCTGGCGCATCGTCGCCGCGGTCGCGGGCGTACTGGGATTCGTCCTGGCGATCCTGATCCCCTTCCTGCCGGTGAAGGAGACGACCACCGCGGTGCACTGGCCGCAGAACGGCCGCGTGAGCGATATCGACGCGCCGCTGGTCTCGTACACACCGGTCCGGCTCGACGTGTCACTGCCGTGCTCTCTGGTGAACGAACTACCCGCGCAGGGCGGGACGCTCCTGCGCACACTGCCGGAAGACGGTCCGCGGTCCGGCCGGCAGGGGCTGGTGATCCGCGCGGACGCGAAGGACGTCATCGTCGCCGACCGCGACGTGGCCCTCGCGACCGCGAGCCGGGCGGATGTCGCCCGCGCCGGCGCGGGCTGCGCCATCGGATTCGTCTCGACGCCCGAATCGACGATCGCGCGGTTCACCGATATGCCCGCGGGCGCGCAGACCTCGAACCAGCTGTCCAACACCGTCGCCGACCCGAATCTGCGGCCGCAGATCACCGGCTTCTACACCGATCTGCCGGCGTCCACCCCGGTCGCCGGCATCGATGTCACGACCCAGGTGGACACGCGGTTCAACACGTCGCCGTCCACACTGAAGCTGATCGCGATCTTCGTGGGCATCGCGTCGACGATCCTGTCGCTCGTGGCGCTGGGCTTCCTCGATCTGCGCGACGGCCGCGGTCACGTCCGGATCATGCCACCGGGTTGGCTGCGCCCCCGTCCGGTGGACTTCACCGTGATCGCGGCGCTCGGCATCTGGTGGTTGATCGGGCCGAACACGTCCGACGACGGCTACCAGCTGACGATGGCAACGCAGGCCGGTCACAGCGGCTACATGATCAACTACTTCCGGAGCTTCGGCGTGCCGGAGAACCCGTTCGGCTGGAACGACTACCTGTTCACGCTGATCTCGCATGTCACCACCGCGGCACCGGCCATGCGGCTCCCCGGCCTCGTGATGGGCCTGCTGACCTGGCTGGTCATCTCCCGCGAGATGATTCCGCGGCTCGGCCGCGCCGTGCGCAACAACCCCGCCGCGATGTGGGCGGGCGCGGGCGGCTTCCTGCTGATCTGGCTGCCGCTCAACAACGGCCTGCGGCCCGAGCCCGCGGTGGTGTTCTTCTCGCTGCTCACCTGGGTCTCGGTGGAGCGCACCATCGCCACCGGTCGACTGCTCCCGGTGGCCATCGCGGTGCCCTGCGCCGCGCTGAGCCTGGGCGCGGCGCCGGGCGGCCTGATCGCCGTGGCGGCGCTGCTCGCCGCGTCCCGGCAGATCGTCACGCGCATCGTCAAGCGCCGCAAGCGGGACGGGCTGCTTCCGCTGGTCGCGCCGATCCTCGCCTCGGGCACGGCGTACCTGTTCTACGCCTTCTTCAGCCCCACCTACGCCTCTCTGCGCGAGGCGATCTCGGTCAAGGGGGTCACCGGCCCGACACTGCAGTGGTACGAGGAGGGCGTCCGCTACTACTACCTGATGCTCGAGACCGAGGACGGCTCGCTGGTGCGCCGCATCGGCGTGCTGACGGCCTTCCTGTGCCTGCTCACCGTTCTCGTGTTCATGCTGCGCCGCAAGCGCCCTGCGGGCATCGCGTCGGGCCCGGTGTGGCGGCTCATGGCCGTCTTCTTCGCGACGATCGTGCTGCTCGCCTTCACCCCCACCAAGTGGACGCACCACCTCGGCCTGTTCGCCGGCTACGCGGCCGGCATCGCGGCCGTCGCGGCCACGCTCACGATGACGCCGATGATGCGCTCCAAGCGCAATCGCGTGTTCTTCGCCGCCGCGGCGCTGTTCATCGTCGGGATCTCGTTCGCCGCCCGCATCGGCTACTACTGGGTGGGCACCTACGGCATTCCGTGGAACACCATGCCGCCGCAGCTGTTCGGGCTGCAGCTCTCCTGGGTGTTCTTCGCCGCGGCGATCCTCACCGCGCTGTACGGGCTGTGGCTGCACTACCGCCGCGACTACGCACCGGAGCCGACGAGGCCCGGCGGCCGCGCTATCCCCACGCTGGCGATCCTCACCATGCTCATGGTGCTGCTCGACATCGGCACGATGGCGAAGGGCGCCTACACCCAGCGCGGGAGCTTCTCCTGGACGGCATCCAACACCCGTGCGCTACAGGGTGATACGTGCTCGATGGCGGACTACGTCCTCGTCGAGGGCGACCCGAACGCCGGCCAGCTCAGGCCCGCTCCGCGACCCGACGGTTCCGTGCCCACCGCCGCGCAGGCGCTCGCCGGCCGGTCGTCGGGGTTCACCCCCACGGGCGTCCCGAGTTGGGTGTCACCAGTGCTGTCGAACCCCGGCCACAACACCGATGCCACCAACCAGGACGTGCCGGAGACGGTGGGCGGCAAGCGCGATCCGGATTACCGGACCGATGGCGTGCCGCTCCCGTTCGGCCTGAACCCCGCGACCACGCCGGTCCTCGGGTCCGGCGGCGCCACGGGCCTGGCGAACCTCACCACCGACTGGTACACGCTCGGCACCGTCACCGATCGCACACCGCTGATCACGCTGTCCGTCGCGGGTCCCGTCTCCGCGACCGGGTTGAACGGGATCAAGCGGGACGGCCGCACCCTCTACCTGGAGGCCGGGCACCGCTCGGCGAACGGAACGGTGCAGCCGCTGGGGCGGATGGATCCGATCGACGCGTGGACCAACAACAACTGGCGGAACCTGCGATTCCCCACCGCCGATCTGCCCCGGGGCACCGATACCGTGCGCGTGGTGATCGACGACCGGGTGCCGTCGCCGGACCCCGTCGTGCTGACTCCGCCGCGCCTGCCGGCCATGAAGACGGCGCAGGAGTTCCTGGGCCGGGACACGGTGGTCTCGCTGGACTTCATGGTGGCCTTCGCGTTCCCGTGCCAGCACCAGGTGCGGGCGATCAACGGCGTCTTCGAGCGCCCCGAGTACCGCATCTCACCCGACTACCTCGCGACCATCAACACGTCGAACACGTGGCAGGGATGGAAGACGGGCGGCCCGCTCGGCGTCACCGATGCGGTGTACCACGAGCAGGTCGTTCCGACCTATCTACGGGGCAAGTGGGCCATGGACTGGGGCACGTTGACGAAGTTCACGCCATGGACGCCCGCGGAGCCCGCGCAGCTGGAGATCGGCTCGACGACGCGCAGCGGCTGGTACACGCCCGGACCGATGCGCTCGGCCCCGTACTGATCCGCCCGGCGGGCGTACCGTCGGAGGTATGGATCCACTCACCGGACACCGTATCGAGGACGTCACCCGGCGCACGCTGCGGGCGTCGTTCGGGGTGCTCGCCCGCGCGTTCGCCGACGATCCGGTACTGCGGTGGGTCCAGCCGCGCCGTGGTCGCGACGCGGCGGTCTTCGCCGGGATCTACATCGCCGCCCACGGGGCACCCGGCACCGGCCATCTCCTGTTCGACGGTGCCGTCCCCGTCGGCGCGGCGTACTGGGACCCGCCCGGCTACGAGCCGCCCATGGCGCGCCAGGTCGCGTCGCTGCCCGTCCTGATCGGCGGGATCACCACCGGGCTGCGCCGCGGGGCGCGGCTGGTGCACGCGCTCGAGGAGCGCAGACCGACGGAACCGCACTGGTACCTCGCCTCGCTGGGCGCGGTGACCCCGGGCCACGGGATCGGTTCCGCACTGTTGCGCCACGGCCTCGACAAGGTCTCGGGGCCGGCCTACCTGGAGTCGAGCAATCCGCGCAACGTGCCGCTGTACCGGCGCTTCGGGTTCGAGCCCCTCGCGCCGATCCGGTTGCCCGGCGGCCCGGATCTCATCCCGATGTTCCGGCCCACGCAGTAGCGCTCGAGCCGGTACAGGTCAGCGCACGCCCTCCCACACCGCCATGATCGCCGCATCCGGGTCGACCTCGAGCGGCCCATCGCCGCCGAACACCCGCACCTGGCGACCGTCCGCGTACGGCGCCCATCCCGGATCCTCGCCGCGCGCGAAGCGCACCCAGGCGCCGTGCATCTCGTCGGCGAGCGCCTGCGGCGGATTCGGTCCCGTGAGAGCCGTCGCCGAGGCCCGCTGCAGCGTGTCGAACACGAAGGGCAGTTCGACGGCGTGCGTCGCGCCGAGCCTCCCCTGCAGCGCCGTGGACCGGAAGTCGAAGCGGTACACGAAGGTGTCCGACGGTGCGCCGTCCCGCGCCTCTGCAAGGCGGTTGGCCGGCACGGTGAAGGTGCGGTCCTCGAGCAGCAGCATGAACAGCTCGCCGGGCGTCCGCGCCCCGCGGGCCCGGTAGGCCTCGACGGCCGCCCGGGGATCGGGGAAGCCGTAGAGCGCGGCAGCGCCGAGCGCCGCGGGTTCGGGAACGTGATCGATCACGCCACCGGGGACGATGAACAGACGCCCCTCCTCGAGGTTCCGCCCGATCAGCATCCGGACACCGGAACCGGTTCCGCCGCGGAGGGACTCGATCGGGAGCACCGGCAGCACATCGTCCCCCACGGTGGGCTCCCACGCCATGGTGTCGGCGACGACCTCGCCCCAGCGGCCGGGATCGGGCTGAGCGGCGATCTCCGCGGAGAGAGCCTTGGAGGCGGCCACCACGTCGAGGATCGGCACGGCGCCGAGCGCCTCCCGGGTGGGTTCGACGCCGAGCTTCGCGGCGAGCGCGCGAGCGACCGTCTGCGCGGTACTGCGGCGCAGGCCGTGGTGCCCGGCACCGCTCTCCAGGATCACCTGGGTGAACAACCCGTGCGCCAGAGGCGAACTCAGCAACGACGCCACGCTCATCGCACCCGCGGACTCACCCATGATCGTCACTCGCGACGGATCTCCGCCGAACGCGGCGACGTTGTCCTGCACCCAGTGCAGCGCCTGGATCTGGTCCCGCAGGCCGACATTGGTGTGATCGTCACCGAGGTCGAGGAAGCCGAGGGCGCCGAGGCGGTAGTTGATCGAGACGAACACCAGGCCGTCCCGGGCGAAGGCGGCACCGTCGTAGGTGGGGATCCGCGCGGTGCCGGCCCGGAACGCGCCGCCGTGGATCCACACCACGACCGGCGCGCTCCCGGCGATGTCCGGGCTCCAGACATTGAGATTCAGGCACTCCGCGCCCGGGAAGTCCGGCTCGTCCGCGAGGACCTCGTTGATCGGGGGGTCGTAGGCGGCCTTGGGCACCGTCGGCCCGAACTCCGTGGCGTCGCGCTCCCCGTCCCACGGCTCCGGCGGCGTGGCGGGCAGGAACCAGCCGGCACCGTCGAGCGGGGCGGCGTAGGGCACGCCCAGGAACCGGGCCACACCCCGCTCGACGGTGCCGCGCACGCGGCCGGAACGGGTCTCTGCGGTGACGAAGGCGGTCATGCCTCCTGTCTACCGGGCGAGTTCCTCCTTCGGATCGGTTTCGATCGCCTTCGGATCGATGTCGATCGGACCGGAATGGTCGGCGTCGTAGGCCTCGACGGTGACCAGTTCCCCGGTGTGCGGCGGGTGGTACAGGTCCTCGGGGACCTCGCCGTCGGAGTAGACGGGCAGGTCGTCCGAGGGCAGCACATCGGTGCTGTCGTCGGTGACGGCGAGGGTGTTGGCGTGCCAGCGCATGCGCTCACCGAGCTCCTCGCGGTGTGTGCGCTCCGCGACGATCAGCGGGTCGTGCCAGAGGTCCATCATCAGCGCCACGCACATGCCGATCATCACCACCAGGAAGGGTGCCGCCGCGATGATCGCCATCTGTTTGATACCGGTGAGGGCGTCGTCGCCGCTGACCCAGAGCAACAGGGCCGCAACGGTTCCGGTGAGCATCCCCCAGAAGATGGTGATCAACCGATTCGGCTCCTCCGCGCCGCGCTGGGACAGGGTGCCCATGACGATGGACGCGGAGTCGGCTCCCGAGACGAAGAAGATCCCGACCAGCAGGACCACGAGGAACGCCGTGATCGTCGGCCACGGGAGGTGGCCGAGCGAGTCGAAGAGCAGCACCTCCTCGTTCTCCGCCTTGCTGACCGCGAGGCCCGCCTGTTCCTGGTGGATCGCGGTGCCGCCGAAGATGGCGAACCACACCAGCGAGACCAGGGTCGGCACGCACATGACGCCGATGACGAACTCACGGATGGTGCGCCCACGCGAGATCTTGGCGAGGAACAACCCGACGAAGGGGGTCCAACTGACCCACCACGCCCAGTAGAAGATGCTCCAGGTGGCGAGCCACTTGCCGGCGTCGGGCTCGTTGGCGGCGGAGCGCGCGGACATGTCCATGAAGTCGGCGAAGTACGCGCCGATCGAGGTGGGCAGCAGGTTCAGGATGAACACGGTGGGACCCACCACGAAGACGAACACCGCGAGGATCAGGGCGAGCACCATGTTGGTGTTCGACAGCCACTGAATGCCTTTGGCGATGCCCGAGACGGCGGACGCCACGAACGCGAGGGTGAGGATCGCGATGATGCCGACGAGCAGCAGTTTGCTCGACCCGTCGTCGGCCCAGCCCAGGCGCTCGAGTCCGGCGCCCACCTGCGCAGCGCCGAGGCCGAGCGACGCGGTGGTGCCGAACAGCGTGGCGAAGATGGCCAGGATGTCGATGATCCGGCCGCCGACGCCGTGCCCGCCGGTGCGATTGAAGATCGGCGCGAACACCGAGCTGATCAGCTGGCTGCGCCCGCACCGGTAGGTGCTGTACGCGATCGCGAGGCCGACCACGGCGTAGATGGCCCACGGGTGGAAACCCCAGTGGAACATGGTGGTCGCCATCGCGACGGCCACGTCGTGGCTGTTCATGCCGGGCGGGGCCCCGACGAAGTGGGCGATCGGTTCCGCTGCCCCGAAGAACATCAGGCCGATGCCCATGCCGGCGCTGAACATCATCGCGATCCACGAAACGGTCTTGTACTCGGGCTTCTCGCCGTCCCGGCCCAATGGAATGCGGCCGAATCGGGAGAGGGCGAGGAAGGCGGCGAAGAGGACGAAGAAGCTGGCGGCGATGAGGAACAGCCAGCCCAGGTCCGTGATGATCCAATTGAGGACATCGGAGGTCGTCGTCTTCAACCCATCCGAATCCAGGAAACCCCAGAGGACGAACGCCAGAACAGCAGCGGCCGTCACGCCGAACACGACCCAGTCGGTCGTCCGGCGATGGTCTCCTGTCTTATTAGTTACAGTAGCCATGATCCCACTAGATCACAGTGGCCATGGCACCGGTCAAATCTCGGGCGAACCTCCCCGGCGCGCAGCGCAGCGAACTACACTGCGCGACCTGGTGGTTCGCGCCGGGGTCACGCCGACGGAACGACCGACCGCACCCAGCTCTCCAGACCGCGCGGGTTGCGCGTCTGCAGCAGCACCCGGCCGGGCCCCGTGAACTCGAAGACCATGCCCTCGCCGGACTTCATGGACTGGATCCACTTGCCCTGCACGGCGCGGCGCATGGTGAACTGCATGTTCAGGTCGTAGGCGACCACGTGGCCGGTGTCGATGACCACCTGCTCGCCGGGCTGCAGGTCGATCACGTCGATCGCGCCGTAGCAGGCGACCAGCACCTCGCCCTGGCCGGCGGCCTGCAGGCCGAACGCGCCCTCGCCGCCGAAGAAGGTCTTGGCGCCGCCGAACTGGGTGGTGGTCTGCACCCCGTAGGAGCTGGCGAGCCAGCCGCCGCGGGTCACGTAGTAGGGCCGGTCGGGCTGGATCTGCAGCACGGCGATATCGCCGGGGAGCGTGCCCGCGATGTCCACCCAACCGCCGGACGGCGGCGCGGTGAAGGTGGAGACGAAGAAGGACTCGCCGGAGAGGAGGCTGCGCTTGAGACCCTGCATGATGCCGCCCTGCGCCTGCGATTGGAGGTTCATGCCCGCCGAGTGCGCGACCATCGCGCCGGACTCCACGGTCATGGGCTCGCCCGGTGCCAGCTGGCACCGGGCCATCGAGAACGAGGGGTTGTGACGGAGCTGTACCTGCATGCCTCCAATCTAGCCGAAACCGGTCAGCAGGCCGCCCGCTCGAGGCGGCGCGCGTCCCGCTCGAGGGCGCGATCGCGGGCCGCCTCGAACCTCCGGGCCCCGACCTCCAGCTCGTCCACGAACGCGCCGATCAGATCCCGCATCCGCGCGGCCTCGCCGGTGAGGTCCGTCCGCTCGAGCAAGTGCCAGTGCCGCAGCACCGGCACCACCACCGCGTCGCGATGCTGCCGCAGGTCGTAGATGCCGTTCTTGGCCATGAGCACCGCGTCGCGCCGGAAGTGCGGCAGCGCGGCGCCGGGCATCTGGAAGTTGGTGAGCACGGCGTGGATGGCGGTCAGCGCCTGTGCCGGCGACACCTCGATCGCGGCTCCGAGGATGTTCCGGTAGAAGAGCATGTGCAGGTTCTCATCAGCGGCGACGCGGGCGAGCATCCGGTCGGCGACGGGGTCGGCGCACGCGGCGGCGGTGTTGCGATGGCTGATCCGGGTCGCGAGTTCCTGGAAGGTCACGTAGCTCACCGATAGCAGCATGGAGCTCATCCCCGGCGCGAATCCGTGCTGCATCTGCGCCATCCGGAGGTCCTCGAGCTCGACGGGGTCCACGCCGCGCGTCACGGTGAGGTAGTCCCGCAGCACGATCGAGTGCCGCGCCTCCTCCGCCGTCCAGCGGTGCACCCAGTAACCCCAGGCCCCGTCGAGCGTGAAGTTCGCGGCGATCTCGCGGTGGTAGCTCGGGAGGTTGTCCTCGGTGAGCAGGTTCATCACCAGTGCGGCGCGCGCCACGGGCGACAGAGCGGAGTCGTCCTCGCGGAAGTCCGCACCGCCGAGCGCCGCGAAGTCGCGGCCGCGGCTCCACGGGACGTAGTCGTGCGGGTGCCAGTCGACCGCCTGCCGCAGGTGCCGGTCGACCTCCCGTTCGGCGGTGTCGGACAGCTCGTACAGCAGTTCCAGATCGGTCAGGTCGGTCATGGCCTCCACCCTGCTCGGGCGGAGACCGGCGGGGCAGTGGCGATCGTCCCCGAGGACGTCCCTTCACTCGCCCCGACGGTGCGTCTTCGCAGGTGGGGACGTGCGTACCGGACGGGCCGGGACAGATGTCCCGAGATCCGTCCCCGACCGTCCCGCGCCGGCGGCCCGGCCGCCGGGCGGGCCTACGCTGGGTGCATGCCCTCGGTATTCCTCGTCGACGACCACGAGATCGTCCGGCGCGGGCTGGCCGATCTTCTCGCCACGGACGGCACGCACACCGTGGTCGGCGAGGCGTCGACGGTCCGCGAGGCCCTCGCCCGCATCCCCGCCGTGCGGCCCGATGTCGCGGTGGTCGACGTGCGGCTGCCCGACGGGTCCGGTATCGACCTCATCCGGACGGTGCGCGACCACCTGCCCGGCCTCCCCTGCCTCGTGCTCACCTCCTACTCGGACGACGACGCTCTCCTGGACGCGATCACCGCGGGCGCACAGGGCTACGTGCTCAAGCAGATCCGCGGCACGGAGTTGGTGTCCGCCATCCGCACGGTCGCGAGCGGCGGCTCGCTCCTGGACTCGGCGAGCACCGCCCGTGTGCTGCAGCGGATCCGCCGGGCAGGCGAGCCGTCGTCCGCGATCCCCGCCGGGTTGACCGGGCAGGAGGAGGCGGTACTGGCGCTCCTCGCCGAGGGCTTGACCAACAGGCAGATCGGCGAGCGGATGTTCCTGGCGGAGAAGACCATCCGGAACCACGTGACCGGCATCCTGGCGAAGCTCGGGGTCGAGAACCGCGTGCAGGCCGCGCTGCGGGCCGCACAGTGGCGCGACTCCGGCAGGCCCCGCGGATGAGCGGCTCACGCCAGGGCGGCGCGCGCCTGCTGCCAGGCGTCGACGGCGGGAGTGCCCCGCTGCAGCGCACGTTCCGCGAGCAATCGGCCCAGGAGCCGGCACACGAGGTACTCCCAGTCGAGCTCGTCGACCGTCGCGGTCGTCCGCACCTCGTTCCAGCGGGTCAGCCGGCCGGTGTAGGCGGCCTCAGCGAGGTCGACGACGAGTGCGCGCACGTCGGAGCAGTCCAGCGGATCGATGTCGATGGCGTTCACGGTGCCCAGCTTCGCGACCATCGTGGCCGCGCGCCAGGGACTTCCGTCCCGACGGCACTCCCCCTTCGTCGGGGCGTGGAGCTGTGACCGACGACCGGCGGACCGGCACGCAGCGGCCCGACACCGACCTGCAGGACATCCTCAGTGCGGTCATGGTCGTCGCCCAGGGCCTGGATCTTCCCGCGACGGTGCGCCGCATCGTCACCTCGGCGATGACCCTCGTGGACGCGCGTTACGGCGCGGTGGGCGTGAGCAGTGACGACGGCTCGCTCGAGGAGTTCATCTACGTGGGCATCGATGCGGAGACCGCGGCGCGGATCGGCGACCCACCGTGCGGCCGCGGACTGCTCGGGCATCTGCTCGAGGTGCAGCAGCCGGTGCGGATCGCCGAGCTGTCCGAGCATCCCTCCTCGGTGGGCTTCCCGCCGAATCACCCTCCGATGCACAGTTTCCTGGGTGCACCGATCATCGTGAGCGGAGAGCTGTTCGGCTGCATCTACCTGTCGGAGAAGGCGAACGGGCTGGCGTTCACGGGAAGCGACGCGAAGGCCATCGAGATCTTCGCCGCGGCGACCGCAGTGGCGATCGACAACGCGCAGATGCACTCGGCGGCCATGCGGCAGCAGGAGCGCCTCGGCGAGCTGCAGGTCATCGAGGAGCGCGAACGCATCGGGCGGGACCTGCACGATCACGTGATCCAGCGCATCTTCGCCGCCGGCCTGGGGTTGCAGGTAGCCCGCTCCACCGCGGCGGAAGAGCCCGTCCGCGCACGGCTCGATTCCGTGATCGGTGAGCTGGACCGCACGATCGCCGACATCCGCTCGACGATCTTCGAGTTGTCCACCGGTCAGAGCGGATTGCGCACGCGGTTGGTCCGGGCGGTGCGGGCCGTCGCCCACGGCGGCGGCCTGTCCGTCGACGTCGGCTTCTCCGGACCGGTGGAGAGCGCGGTGTCCGACGACGCCCTGGCCCGCGACATCGAGGCCGTGGTGACGGAGAGCGTCTCCAACGCGATGCGCCACTCCGGCGGCACGCGAGTGTCGGTCACGGTCATCGCCGGCGGCGACGCGGTCACGGTCGAGGTGGCCGACGACGGCTCCGGCATTCCCGACGGTGGCCGGCGCAGCGGCCTGCGGAACCTCGCGACGAGGGCCGAACTGCGCGGCGGCACCGTCGAACTGCTGCCCGCGGATGCGAACGCCGAGCGGCCCGGAACCGTCGTGCGGTGGTCGGTACCGCGCGAGCCCTAGCGCACGCTCAGACGACCGACGCGGCCGCCAGGGCGGCGTACCCGCCCGCGACATCGGCGGCGCGATGCAACCCGATGTCGCGCAGGGCGGCAGCGGCGAGCGAGCTGGAGTAGCCCTCCTGGCACATCACGAGCCACCGCACGTCCCAGCCGGTCGCCTCGGGAATCCGGGCGTCGGAGGTCGGGTCGAGGCGCCACTCGAGCACGTTCCGCTCGATCACCAGCGCCCTTTCGACCTCGCCCTCGACGGCGCGCTGAGCCGCGGGGCGGGTGTCGACGAGGATCGCGCCCGCGTCCAGTTCCGCGCGCAGGTCCGCCGCCTCGACGCGGTCGATGCGGTCCCGCGCGTTCGCCAGGAGGACGTCGATGCCGCGCCCTCCGGTGGGCCCCTCGGGTTCGTCGGTCAGTTCGCTGCGCACCCTGCGGAGCCTACCGCCGGGCGTGACCTCGTAGTACGACATCGCGGTGAGCGGCGGTGAGTAGGCGTGCACCGACAGGGTCGGCGCGGCCGCCTCGCCCGACGCGGCGTCGTGCGCCTCGGGATGCCGGGTCACGTCGTGCACCCAGCCACGGTCGAACGAGGCATGTTCGCCCGGCCCGATCCGCCTCTCCCGCAGAGCCTCACCGTCCCAGCTCCACTCGCGGAGCGCACCGTCGACGACGGTGAGCGCACCGAGCGATCCGGCGTGGTCGTGCAGCTCCGTGGAGCGTTCCGGCACCCAGCTGATCAGCCAGACGTCCACCTGGTCGTCGCCGCGCAGGCGCGTGGCCCACCGCTCGTCGGAGGGCCACTGCGCCGGGATCACCCGGTCGTAGTCGCCGGCGCGCACCTTCGCGGCCTCGGCCGCGGTGAGCGCCAACAGGTCCGGCGGGTTCTCGGTCATGCGCTCAGTGTCGGACGCCACGTCCTCGCGGAGAACCCTTCCGCTCAGCGCGACCGGAAGATCCGCTCAGCGAACGAGGCCCACCTTCCGCAGCCAGGTCACCGCCACGTCGGACGGATCCTTGCCCTCGATGTCGATCTGCCCGTTGAGCTCCTGCATGGTCTCGTTCGTGAGCAGCTTGCCGACCTTCGCGAGCACATCGGCGATCGCGGGGTACTTCGCCAGCGCATCCGAACGGACCTCCGGCACACCCTCGTACGGCAGGAAGAACTTCCGATCGTCGTCGAGCAGCTGCAGGCCGAGCTTCCGAATCCGGCCATCGGTCGCGTACACATCGCCGGCGAGGCACGTGCTCCCCGAGACCGCCGAGTAGATCACGCCGGCGTCCATGGTGGTCACCGTGTTCGGCGGGGTCCCGGAACCCAGCGGCACCTCGTACTTCTCCAGGAGCCTGCCGAGGCCGTCGGGGCGCGACTGGAACTCGGGATCGACGCACAGGCTGCGCTGCGCGGGCGGCAACCGGAACAGATCGCTCAGGGTGCGCAGATTCCGCTGCTGCTTCTGCTCGGGGGTGACCGCGAAGGCGTAGGTGTTGTTGAAGGGTGCGGGTGTGAGCACGTCGATGCCGTTGGCCCGCTCGGCGTCCCTGACCTTGGTCCAGAGCTCCTTCGAGTCGCTGATCGTCTCGGTCTTCTTGAGGTAGCTCACCCAGATCGTGCCCGTGTACTCCCACGAGACGTCCGCGGCACCGCTGACCATCGCCTGTCGCGAGGACATCGAACCCGGCGCGTTCGTCAGGTCGGTGATGTCCGCGCCGGCGGCCTGCAGGATCGTCGCGCTGATCTTCCCGAGGAGGATTCCCTCGCTGAAGGACTTCGACGTCACGGAGATCTTGGCGCCGACCAGGGGGCGCTGTCCGTCGGCGGACTCCGCGTGCACGAAGTGTCCGGACGAGCTCTCGAGCCCGCATCCGCTGAGCACCAGGGCGAGGGTGGCCGCCAGCGGGATCACCGCTCGGCACAACCGCCCCGCCCGCGCGGTCATGCGTCCCGCCCGCGCAGTCATGCGCTCACCCCGCGCAGGCCGCGTGGCGCGAGCAGGTACTCGGCGAGCCGGGCCAGCCAGTCGATCGCGAGCGCGAGCAGTGCCACGAGCAGCGCGCCGGTGAACAGCAGCGGCGGTAGGTACAGCGTGACGCCGGTGGTGATGAGCACGCCGAGGCCGCCCGCCCCGATGAAGGTGCCCAAGGTGGCGGTGCCGACGAGGATGACCAGCGCGGTGCGGACTCCGTGCAGGATCACCGGCACGGA
The DNA here is from genome assembly GCF_040611135.1 of Tsukamurella sp. NPDC003166. Classification (NCBI taxonomy): domain Bacteria; kingdom Bacillati; phylum Actinomycetota; class Actinomycetes; order Mycobacteriales; family Tsukamurellaceae; genus Tsukamurella; species Tsukamurella sp. NPDC003166. The sequence continues at coordinate 222,679 of NZ_JBEXNL010000003.1, read as the reverse complement.
GAGCGGCAGTTCCACCCGCAGCAACGTCGCGAACGCGGAGAAGCCCTGCCCGCGCGCGGCTTCGATGATCCGCTCGTCCACCTGACGCAGCCCGGTGACGGTGTTCTGCAGGATCGGCAGGACGGCGTAGACCACCAGCGCCGCGACGGCGGTGCGGAATCCGGTGCCGAACCACATCGCGAACAGCACCACCATGCCGAGCACGGGGGCGGCCTGCCCCACATTCGCCAGGCCGACGATGACCGGCGAGACCCGGGCGAACCGCTTGCGGGTCACCAGGATCCCCAGCGGGATCGCGATCAGCACCACCAGCACGGCGGAGACGACGGTGAGCTGGATGTGCTCCCACACGGACGTGCCGAGCTTCGACCACTGCAGCTGCACGGCCTCGGTCTCCGTGAAGTCCTGTGCGGCGTGCCAGATCAGGTAACCGACGACGCCGACGACCACGAGCAGTGGCTCGAGGATCAGGTCGATGGGCACGCCCCCGGCGAACCGCGGCGTGGGTCCCACGCGTGCGGGCCGCGGGCTCTTCGGGGGCTTCGCCGGCTTCGACAGATCCGTCCGCCCGGCCGCGGCGGTCATGACGGCGCCGCCCGGTACGTGTCGGCGGCCTGCTCCGGGTTGGCGATCGCCTGGCGCTCCCGGATCCGCTGCGCGACCTGCTCGATGGTCAGGGCACCGATCACCTTGCCGCGTTGGGTCACCAGGACTCCGCCCTGGCTCGCGGCCAGCATCACATCGAGTGCGTCCGCAAGCGTCGCGGTGCGCTCCGCGACCGGCAGACGCTGGTCGACATAGGTCGAGACCTCCGGCTTGCTCAGCACCTCGGACACGGAGGGCCATGCGCGCGGCCGGTCGTCGGCATCGACCACCACCACCCAGCTCAGGCCGGCCTCCCGGGCCCGGGCCGCGACCTCCTCGGACCGGTCGCCGGGGCGCGCGAGCACCACGGGGGCGCTGGGGATCTCGCTGACCGAGGTCAGCGAGAGGTGCTTGAGGGTCGCGCCCGAACCGACGAACTCCTGGACGAAGTCGTTCGCGGGCGCGGTGAGGATCTCCTCGGGTGTGCCGAACTGCTCGACCTGGCCGCCCTCCGAGAGGATCAACACCCGATCGCCCAGTTTGATCGCCTCATCGACGTCGTGGGTCACGATCACGACCGTCTTGTGCAGCTCCTCCTGGATCGCGAGCAGCTGGTCCTGCAGGCGCACGCGGGTGATGGGGTCGACGGCGCCGAAGGGCTCGTCCATGAGCAGGACCGGCGGGTCGGCCGCGAGCGCGCGCGCCACGCCGACGCGCTGCTGCTGCCCGCCGGACATCTCCTTGGGGAACCGTCCGCGGAACTCCCCCGGATCAAGACCGACGAGCTCGAGCAGCTCGGCGACGCGGGCCCGGGTGCGGGCCTTGTCCCAGCCCAGCAGGCCGGGCACCGCGGCCACGTTCTTCTCCACCGTCCAGTGCGGGAACAACCCGCCGGCCTGGACGACGTAGCCGATGCCCTGGCGCAGCCCGTCGGCGTCGGCCTGGGTGACGTCCGTGCCGCCGATGAGCACCCGCCCCGACGTGGGCTCGATCAGCCGGTTGATCATCTTGAGCGTGGTGGTCTTCCCACAGCCCGAGGGCCCGACGATGGCCACCGTCTCGCCCGCCCCGATGGCGATGGACAGCTCCTTCACCGCCGGCCTGTCCTGCCCGCGGTAGCGCTTGATCACCTTCTCCAGCTCGATCGATACGCCCGTCGTCTGACTCATCGCAGTCCCTTCGAGACGGTGAAGCGGCCCAACAGGACCAGCAGGCCGTCGAGTACGAGCGCGACGGCCACCACGAGAACGGTGCCCACCAGCGCGGATTCGAGGGCGCCCGCGCCGCCGAGGCGGGCGAGGCCGGAGAAGATCAGGGAACCGAGGCCCGGCCCCAGGACGTACGCGACCACGGTCGCGACGCCGACGACGAGCTGCGTACTCACCCGGATCCCGGTGAGGATGACCGGCCACGCGTTCGGCAGCTCGACGGTGGCCAGCACCCGCCAGCGCGACATCCCCAGTCCGCGCGCCGCTTCCACGAGCGCCGCCGGAACCGCTTGCAGGCCGACGATGGCGCTAGTCAGGATGGGCAGCGTGGCGTAGAAGACGAGCATCGTCACGGACGGCGTGACGCCCAGCCCGAACACGATGAGCAGCAGCGCGAGGAGGGCCAGCGAGGGCACCGTCATCCCGACGGACGCAATGGCGGTCGCGAACGCCGCCCCCGCCCGCGACCGGTACACCAGAGCCGCGGCCACCAGCGCGATGACGACGCCCACCAGCACGCACTGGATCACCAGCGAGGCGTGTTGGTACGTGAGGAAGGCCAGCTGACCCCCACGTCCGTCGAGGAATCTTCGGAGGTCCACGGATCGAACCTACAGTCCTTGCGGAATTTGCGCGCGGTTCGCGTCAGAGTGCGCGGAAGGCGGAGAGCGTGCTCAGTCGGCACAGGGCACCACGACGCCGCGGATCATTTCCCACTTCAACGTATAACGCACCCAGGGGCTTGCCGCAAGGCCCCCGTGCTGGCGCATACTCGCTGGCCGGATCCGAATTTCAGCGAGGTGGGTGCATGTCCGAATACGAGAGCGAGCTGGCATCGGAGCGCGAGTACGTGGCGGGGTTGTACCGGAGATTGGACGCGGAACGCGCCCGGGCGGGTCGACGGTACGCCGACGCCTTGCGCGATCACGAGGGCCGGGCGGTCGACCGGGAGGGCGACGTGATGACCTCGGCGCGCGAGATGCGACGCCTGGGCGTCGCCGAGGAGGGTCTCGCCTTCGGGCGGCTCGACGGGGAACCGCGGTCCGACGGCTCCGTCGAGAAGCGGTACGTGGGACGGCTCGGCCTGTCCGACCCCGACGACGCCGAGCGGGAGCTGCTGCTCGACTGGCGGGCCCCGGCGTCGCGGGCCTTCTACACCGCCACCGGCGCGCACCCCGAGGGCGTGCACCGGCGACGGCAGTTCCTCAGCCGCGGGCGCGAACTGGTGGAGTTCACCGACGAGATGCTGGGGCGGCCGGGCGCGGACGCGCGCGGCGACGCGGCGCTCCTGGCCGCCGTGAACGCCCCGCGCGGCGAGGGGATGCGGGACATCGTCGCGACCATCCAGGCCGATCAGGACCGGATCATCCGCTCCGACGATCCGGGCGTGACGGTGATCGAGGGCGGCCCCGGCACCGGCAAGACGGTGGTGGCGCTGCACCGGGTGGCGTACCTGCTGTACACGCAGCGGGCGCGGTTCGAGCGGCACGGCGTACTGGTGGTGGGACCGAACACGTCCTTCCTGCAGCACATCGGGCGGGTGCTGCCCTCGCTCGGCGAGTCCGACGTCGTGTTCGCGACGCCCGGCACGCTGTACCCGGGGGTCGCGGCACGGGGCGAGGACGCGCCCGCCGTCGCCCGGATCAAGGGCTCCGCGGCGATGGCCGACGTGCTGGCCGCGGCGGTGGCGGACCGTCGGACCCTACCGGCGTCTCCCGTGTCCATCGGGCTCGGCGACGCGACCGTGCGAATCGAGGCCGACGTGGTCGGCTGGGCCCGCGACGAGGCCACCGACAGCGGGCAGCCGCACAACCAGGCACGTGCAGTCTTCCTCGACGTGCTGACCTGGGCGATCACCGAGCGGGCGCTGGGCCGGATCGGGAAGCAGTGGCTGCGCCGCGAGGACACGCGGGCGTGGGAGGAGATGCGCGGCAGCATGCTCGCGGACCTCGCGGTGGACGGGACGTTCCGGCGCACCGTCGATGCGCTGTGGCCCGTGCTCTCCCCCGAGGCCCTGCTCGCGGACCTGCTGAGCTCAGCGGATCGCCTGGCCGCGGCGGGCGCGGACCGGTCGTTGCTCCGGTCCGACGGTGCCGCCTGGACCGTCTCGGACGTGCCCCTGCTGGACGAGCTCGCCGAGCTGCTCGGACCGCACGAGGCGACGGACGACGCGGCGGCGGCCGAACGACGCAGGGAGCAGGCGGAGTTCGCGGAGGGCGTGCTGGATTCGCTGGTCTCCCGGTCGGATTCGATGGACGACGAGGACCACCTCTTCGCCACCGACCTGCTGTACGCGGACGACCTCGCGGACCGGTTCGAGGAGCGGGACACGCGGGACCTCGTCGAACGCGCCGCGGCGGACCGCACCTGGGTGTACCGGCACGTGGTGGTCGACGAGGCGCAGGAGCTCTCGGCGATGGACTGGCGGGCGCTGATGCGACGCTGCCCGTCCCATTCGTTCACGGTGGTCGGCGACCTCACGCAGCGCAGCGCGCCGGCGGGGGCGCGGTCGTGGGGCGAGATGCTCGACCCGTTCGTCGCCGAACGCTGGGCCTACACCGCGCTCACCGTGAACTACCGCACCCCGGCGGAGATCATGGCCGTCGCGGCGGGCGTCCTCGCCGAGTTCGCGCCCGATGTCGTGCCGCCGGAATCGGTGCGCGCCTCGGGAGTACGTCCGTGGGTCCGGTACGTGGGCGAGCAGGAGGTCCCCGGCGCCATCGCGGACTTCGTCCGGGAGGAGGCGGGCCGCGAGGGCACGGCCGTGGTCATCGGGCCCGACGGTACGCCGGGCGCCGTCCCGCCGGCGCGGACGAAGGGGCTCGAGTTCGACGCGGTGCTGGTGGTCGATCCCGAGCGGATCCTCGCCGACGGTGAGCGCGGCGCGGCGGAGCTGTATGTGGCACTGACCAGGGCGACGCAGCGGCTCGGCGTGCTGCACCGCGCCCCCCTGCCGGCGTGCCTGTCCGGGCTCGAGCCGCGCACGGCAGGCGTGTGATCCGTGCGCGGCGTACTCAGCCGCCGCCCTTGATCCAGTCCAGCGCGATGGCGACGACCGCAGCGTTGAAGAAGAAGCTGAGCACGCTGTGCGCGATCACGAGCCGGCGAGTGGATCGCTTGGTGACCGTGACATCGGAGACCGCGAAGGAGGTTCCGATCGTGATCGAGAAGTACACGAACTCGGTGATCTGCGGGTGCTCGCAGTCGGGGAACACCAGGCCCGGGTCGCCCCCGAAGTAGTCGCGGGCGTAGATCTGCGCGAACGCGGTGTGCAGCAGCATCCATGACAGAAGGACGGTGGCTGCCGCGACCGGCTGCAGCAAGGAGTTCGGATCCTCGCCGCGGGTGGCGATCATGAGGAGGCCGCCGGCGAGCCCCGAGCCACTGACGACCAACGCGAACAACGTGGTCTGCCAGCGCGGCGCGAGCAACTCAGCCGGCACCGTCTCGTCGTCGGGGATACGGCGACGCAGTAGCAGCGAACCCGCCACGATGTACGCGACCGCCGCCGCGTCCCAGACCAGGAGCAGCCACACCGCGGACCGTCCGAAGAACACCACCACGACCAGCCACACGATGCCCAGCAGGGTGAGCACCACCTCGAGCAGCGGAACCAGGACCGAACGGCGCATGTGATCAGCATGTCACGCGGCGGTCGCACACAACCCCGTGCCGCGCGGACGGGCGGGCGCGCGAGGGTTACGCGGCGGGAGTGGGGCGCGTGGCGTCGGTGGCGGCGCGGTGCACGGGGCAGCCGGGCGCGAAGGTTCCCATCGTCTCGGTCCGGAAACCGCGGGGGTAGCTGCGGATCCGACGATTGTCGCGGACGAGGGCCGGCTTCCGGCGGGAGGGCAGGACGGCGAGCATGCGGGCGCGGGCCTTCATCGCACCGACGGACAGCCGCCGGACGAGCGGGCTCGGGACGCGGTAGCGGAAGGCGCGCAGCAGGGGTTCGTCCATGAGGCCACGGCTGAACACCTCGACCGCGCGGCGCGCGGGCTTCGGGTAGAAGGTGGTCATCAGCTCGAGGGTGGAGTCCGCGACGCGACGCGCTCCGGGGTCGAACGCGAAGTGCTCTGCCTCGTATCCGTCGAGGAGGTCGGCGAACGCGTCGTACGTCGCGGGGATACCGGGGATCGCCATGTGCTTGCCGAGGGCCTGGTAGTAGCGGACCGTCGCGCGGATCTCGTCGGGCGTGAGATCGCGCCAGCCGTAGTCCGCGATCCACCGCACCGGGACCACGACGAACGTGGCCAGGACGTACCGCATGTCGTCGTCGGTGATGTCGTACATCTTGTGCATCTGGTTGATCCGGCGGATCGCTGATCTGCCCTCGGCGCTGCCGAATCCGTGCATGAGCGGCTCGTCGAGAAGGAGCGCCGTGTCGTCGTACCGCTTCTGGACGCGCTGCGTGAACTCGCCGGTGCGGTCCAGGAGGTTGCCGATGCTGGGCACGGCGTAGGTACGGAACAGCGCGAAGCTCAGTGCCTGGGTGATGTCCCAGGGGAAGTCGTAGGTCGCGAGATTCCGGGCGATCAGCTCGAAGTCGGTCTCGGGGTCCAGTCCGCGATTGCGGTCGATCTTCCAGCGCAGCGAGCGGGCTGATGGTGACTGCATGTCGGTCTCCTCCGTGGGCTGACGTCACTATAAGTCGACTTCTAGTAGTGTGCAAGAGGTCACACGGCGAGGTCCCGGCTGCCGACGTCCGGCACTACCATCGCCTGCATGAAGCCCGCCCGCTCGACGCCGTCCCGCTACGCCCAGCTGCGATTCCTGGACGCGGGGATGACGGTGCTCGCCGACCGCGGGCACGCCGCACTGAAGCTCGCGGCCGTGTGCGAGGCCGCCTGCGCATCGACCGGCAGCTTCTACCACGCGTTCCCCAGCTGGCCCGAGTTCACCTCGGAGCTGATCCGGTACTGGCGCGAGGTGAAGAGCAACCGGATCATCGAGGCCGCCCGCCAGGTCCCGGACGCCTCCGATCGACTGGTGTCACTGATCGAGACCGGCATGACGCTGCCCCACGCGACCGAGGCCGCGATCCGGGTCTGGGCCGCGCACGACCCCGAGGTCGCGCGGCACCAGCGCGAGGTGGACGCCGAGCGCCGCGACGTGATCGCGGAGACCTACGTGGAGTTGCTCGGCGACGAGGAGCTCGCGCGGCACTACGCGACGATCGCGATGTACCTGCTCGTGGGCTACGAGAGCGGAACGCTGCAGTCCCTCGACACACTCGCCTTCAGCTTCCGCGTATTCGTCGAGCTGGCCCTCGGCGTCAGCGAGGACGACGCCCCACGCTGATCCGCCCGACGGGGTGTCGGTGTGGGCGAGGCTCGGCCGTTCCGGGCGTGTTGATGATCGGGAAACCCATGCGTCCGACGCATGGCTGCATCGTTCGAGGCCAAGCGCCATATCTAGGGCGTGAGCCATGTTGTTCGCGCATGGCTCGCAGGAGTCTCGTCGGTGGACGGCGGCAGAGACCACCGAGCATCGGGTGAGCCGAGCCGGCGTGGCGCGGGGGACGACGAGCACGATGTCCAGCGGTCGTCGGTGGTGATATCGCCGAGGGGGATCGTGGTCGATCAGGGCGACGGGCGGAGGACGAGCGCGTCGAGCAGGGCGAAGACCTGCGCCGCGAGGTCGGCACCGGCCGCCTCGTCGCCGCCGACCCGGCGACGCACCGCCCGCTCGAAGGGCCCGTCGAGCGCGGCGTAGGTGCCGGCCGAATCCAGTAGGGGCGCACCGTCGGACAGCTCCGCGTACCGTCGAACGACCCGCCAGATCATGGCCTCGAGATCGCCGTCGATCTCGCGCACATCGTCGACGAGGGCCGCCTCGAACATCGCCTGCGACCGCAGGTCGTACCAGAGCTTGTGCGTGGGAAGATCGTGCTCCATCGTGGCGGCCAGCCGCTCGGCGAATCGCGCCCGGAGCGCGGGCGCGTCGTCGTCGGGTCGGAGCACGTCGTCGTAGGAGGCGATGCACTCGCTCTTGTAGAGGTGCACGCAGTGCGCGATGAGCTCGAGCCGATCGGCGAAGTAGTAGTGCAGCACGCCGTGGCTGTACTCGGAGTTCGCCGCGATCTCGCGCAGGCTCGTCCGTGCGTAGCCGAGCTCCGACAGGGTCTTGAGCGCCGCGCGAGCCAGCTCGTCCCGCTTGGCGGCGACCTTGGTGGCGTGCTTGGTGGCGCCCACCGCCGCGGGCGCAGGACCACCGGCAGCGGCGCTCGGATTCGCGATCAGATCGGTCACCTCGCCCCTCTCGCCGCCGACCCGGTGCCGGCATCACCCCAGGATAACCCCCGTGATGCGGATCACAGCAGGTCCCCCGATTCATTCTCTTGACGATTGTCCAACAATTTTCTTGACAGTCGTCTAGATTCGATTGGGTGACGGGCATCACAGAACAACCCGCACGCGGTTCCACCTCGAACAAGGGAGTAGTCGTGAGCGCATTCGATCTGACCGGCCGGCGGGTGCTGGTCACCGGCGGGGCCCAGGGGCTCGGCGAGGGCATGGCGCGGGCTCTGGCCGAAGCCGGGGCGTCTGTGGTGATCGGCGACCTGCAGGCGGAGCGGGCCGCCGCCGTCGCCGCCGAACTCGGAGCCGGCCACGGCTCGGTCCACCTCGATGTCACGTCCGAGGACAGCTGGTCCGCCGCCGTCGACGCGACCATCACGCGGCTCGGCGGCCTCGACGTCCTGGTCAACAACGCCGGCGTCGAGATCACGGGCCTGCTCACGGAGATCTCGGTCGACGATGTGCGTCGCCAGCTCGACGTGAACGTGCTGGGCACGGCGCTCGGCCTCAAGCACGGCCTGCGAGCGATGCGCCCGGGCGGCGCCGCGGGTTCGGGCGGCGCCATCGTCAACGTCGCCTCCGTCGCCGCGACGATCGCCTTCCCCGGCATCGCCATCTACTCCGCCACCAAATCCGCGATCGACAGGATGACCCGGGTGGCCGCGATGGAGTCCGGAAAGCTCGGCTACGGGGTGCGGGTCAACTGCATCTACCCCGGCCTCGTCCCCACCGAGATGGGCACCGGGCTGGCCGTCGACATGGCGAAGATCGGGCTCTTCGAATCGCCCGAGCAGGCGGTCGAAGCCGTCGTCGGCCTCACGCCCAGCGGCCGGCTCGGCGAGGTCCGGGACATGGCCGACGGCGTCGTCTTCCTCGCCTCCGACGCGGCCCGCTTCGTCAACGGCGCCGGCCTCCCCGTCGACGGCGGCATGGGCATGTGACCCGTCCAATCCCTCGAAACCGACCCTGACTAGGAGAATCATGAGCAACAAGCCGGTAGTGGTGTACGGGGCCTCGGGCTACACGGGCCGCCTGATCTGCGAGTACCTGCGCGAGTACAACGTGCCCTTCACCGCGGCGGGCCGCGACGAGGGCAAACTGACCGAGTCGATGGACAAGAACGTCGCCGGTATCGAGACCGCGGACTACGAGGTGGTCCAGGTCGAGCACGACGTCGCCGCCCTGACCGAGCTCTTCCGTGGCAGCAAGGTCGTTCTCAACACCGTGGGGCCGTTCATCAAGTTCGGCGACCCGGTCGTCGAGGCGGCGCTGAACGCCGGTGCGCACTACAGCGACACCAACGGCGAGCAGGACTGGATGATCCACCTGGACGGGACCTTCCACGAGCGCTTCGCCGAGGCCGGGCTCCTGTTGGCGCCGGGCATCGCCCAGATGTACACCACCGGCGAGATCGCCGCCCAGATCGCCCTGGAGACACCCGGCCTCGACACTCTCGACATCGCCGTCTTCTGGGGCGGCAGCCCCACTATCGCCTCCACCCGCACGATCCTGGTCAACGCCGCGGGCGGCGACGCCTTCTTCCTCGAGCAGAACCAGTACGTCCCGTTCGACCCCACGCAGGGCCTCGTCCCGCTGGTCGTCCCCGGACAGCACGAGCTGGCGCAGTCCCTGCCCTGGGGCGGCACCTCGCACCCGGTGTGGTTCAAGCGGGATCCGCGGGTCGCGAACTGCAAGGCGCAGGGCGGCGTCTTCAACACGGCGCTGATGAACAACGTCCCGGTGATCGTGGCCCAGGCGCTGGAGGCCACGAAGGACATGTCACCGGAGGAGCGCGCCGACGCCCTCGACGCCGTTGCGGCACAGGTCATGAATTCGATGCCGCCGCGCGAGAATCCGCGTGTGAACAAGTCGCTCGACTCGGTGCACGCATCCGGGCCCCTCGGCCGGGCGCACGTGGTGATCCACGGGAACAGCAACTACAAGCAGACGGGCCTGCTGCAGGCCTACGCCGCGTACTCGCTGCTGCAGCAGCCCCCGCGCCGGGTCGGCCTCGCGTCCGGCTGTCAAGCCTTCGGGCACCGCGAGCTCGAGGGTGTCCTGCGCACCTTCGGGCTGATCTCGGAGCCCATCGTCACGGTGCACCGATGACGGTGCGCGACCTCCCCGAGGTACCCGCCCTCCCGGAGATCCGGGCGGCGCGGGCACCGTCGGATCCCGCGCTCGCCGACGACCGCCTCGACCTGTCCAACAGCGAGTTCGCGGCCGCCGTCCGGACGGCGGCCACCCGGCTCGAGGAGTACGGCGTCGAGGCCGGTGACGTGGTCGGCCTGTTGCTCCCGAACCGGGTCGAGCTCGTCGTCGCCGTGTTCGCCGCGTGGCGGCTCGGCGCGGCGGTCACGCCGATCAACCCGGCGCTCGCGCCACCCGAGATCGCCTACCAGGCAGCGGATGCGGGCGCCCGGGTGCTCGTGACCGAGGACGGATCCCCCACGCCCGACGGTATCGCCACGCTCCCGTGCGGCGAGCTGCTGGCCGAGACCGACGGCGACGATGCACTGCCGGTGCAGGCCCGGCCGACCGATCTCGCGCTTCTCATCTACACCGCGGGTACCACGGGAAAGCCCAAGGGGGTCATGATCACCCATGGCAACATCGCGGCGATGACGGCCTCGTTCATCGAGCACTTCTCCTTCACCGAGCGCGATCACAGCCTGCTGGTGCTGCCCCTGTTCCACGCCAACGGCGTGGTACTCGGAACGCTCACCCCGCTCCGGGCGGGCGGCCGCACCACGATCGTCGGCCGCTTCCGGCCGGACGAGTTCTTCCCCGCGGTCGAGCGGCACCGTCCCACCTACTTCTCCGCGGTCCCCGCGATCTACGCGATGCTCACCGCCCTGCCGCCGGAGATCGTGCCGGACGCGTCCTCGCTGCGGTTCGGGATCTGCGGCGCCGCACCGATGCCCGTCGACCTCATCGAGCGGTTCGAGTCCCGGTTCGGGGTGCCGATCGTCGAGGGGTACGGGCTGTCGGAGACCACCACCGCCTCCGCGATCAACCCGCTCGACGGTCCGCGCAAGTCCGGCACCGTCGGTCCCGCGCTGCCGGGCCAGCGCATCCGCATCGTCGACGGTGCCCTCCGCGACGTCCCGCCCGGGGAGACCGGGGAGGTGCTCATCGCGGGCGACGTGGTGATGGCCGGCTATCTGAATCGCCCCGACGCGACGGCGGAGACGATCGTGGACGGATGGCTGCGCACCGGCGACGTGGGCCTGCTCGACGAGGACGGCTACCTTCGCCTCGTGGACCGGGTGAAGGACATGGTGATCCGCGGCGGCGAGAACATCTACCCCAAGGAGATCGAGGCGCAACTGTACCGCGATCCGCAGGTCTTCGAGGCAGCCGTGATCGGCCGGCCGCACGAGGTCCTCGGCGAAGTGCCGGTCGCGTACGTCTCGCTCCGTGCTGGCGCGACGGTGACCGCCGAGGAGCTGATCGACGGCCTGCGCGGTGAACTGGCGAAGGTCAAGGTCCCCGTCGACCTGATCCTGCTCGACGAGATCCCCAAGAACCCCGTCGGGAAGATCGACAAGCCGACGCTACGGCGGCGCGACGCCGCCGAGTAGCGGCGTCCTCGGAAGCACGCACCGCACGGCGGGGCGGGATCGCCCCGGGCGAGCGACACGGTCCACAGGCGGGATACGGGATATCTGGACGGTCGGACTCTCGTCGAGCGGACCTTCACACCTGCTCGACACGCCGTCGGCAGCGGCCCGTCGCCCCTGCGGAGACGCCAGGTCGGAGACGACGTCCGCAATGACGTCGTTGCGTGATGACCATTCTTCGCTTCCCCTCAGATCGAGTGGGAACCGGTTTCTCACCGTCCGCTCAGTGCGGACCGGCAGCACGTCAAGCGATCTGAGCCGATCCGGATTGCCACTCGGGCGTCCCACATCCGCACGTCAACCGCGCGACCGGCCGGCGCCCGACCCGACGACACGACCCGATCCATCGGCGTTCGGGTGCTTCCCGTCCGGAGTCACCGCCCTGTGCGGGATCGCCGGCGGTGCCCCGGTGGGCATCGCCGCTAGTTCCTTCACGTCCGTGTCGATCTCGCCCCCGCTGGTGTCGGTGTGCTTCCAGACCAGTTCGACCACGTGGCCCCGGCTGCGCGAGCTCGATCGGGTGGGGATCAGCGCGCTCGCCGAGTCGCACAACGACGTCTGCCTGAGCCTGTCGCGCCGTTCGGACGATCGGTTCGTGGAGGTCGCGTGGGACAGCGCCGAGAGTGGCGCCGTCTTCGTCGAGGACGCACCGGCGTGGCTCGAATGCTCCCTCTACACGGAGATGTCGGCCGGTGACCACTCGGTGGCCCTCTTCGAGATCTACGCCCTCCACGCGGATCCCGAAGCGGCTCCGTTGATCTTCCACGCCAGCCGATTCCGCCGATTGGCCACCGCATGACAGCGAACACCAGCCGCATCGGCATGATCGCGACGATCCCGGCCATCACGGACGCGAACCGAGAAGCGTTCGAGAACACGGTCACCGAGGCCGCAGAGGCCGTCCGCGCGGAGTCGGGAAACACCCGCTACGACTGGTTCTTCAACGCAGAGCGGACCGCTTGTGTGGTGCACGAGGAGTACGCGGACTCGGACGCCGTGCTCACCCACCTCGGCACCGTCGGCACGATCGTCGGACAGCTCGCCCGGCTCGGCGGCGGCCTGGTCGTCGACCTCTTCGGGTACCCGTCTCCTCAACTGTCCACCGCGCTCGAAGGGCACCTTCGTTCCGCGTACATGCCTCACCAACCGGGCACCTAGTCCCACGCCCAGTGACCACGAACATCCACAACGAAAGGCCAGACCCATGATCAAGATCGACCGCATCGCCCACGTGGTGATCAAAGTGCGCAACCTCGAGCAGTCGCTCGACTTCTACACCCGGATCCTCGGCCTCAAGGTGATGGGCAGGATCGAACCGGGTGTGGCGTTCCTGTCCACCGGGCGCGATCACCACGAGCTGGGCATCGCGCAGCTCGGCGACGAGGCACCCGGCAACTCCTTCTACCGGGTCGGGATGGAACACTTCGCCTTCCGCCTCGAGAACGAGGAGGACCTGCGCGAGGCCTACCAGACGCTGCTCGACGAGAACGTGGAGATCGCCTACACCGTGAATCACGGCGTTGCCAAGAGCGTCTACTTCATCGACCCCGACGGCAACGAGCTCGAGGTGTACTGCGACAACTCCCCGGCCGAAGTCGCGACGTTCGACAACCCCTACGGCGGCATGGAGAAGCTGGACTTCGCCACCGACAAGCCGTCACTCATGGACTCGATCGTCGAGGCCCAGCAGGAGATGGCTCCGGCCGGCGCCGCCGCGGACTGAGACCGGGCCGGCCTCACCCCGGTACCCCGACGATTCGGGCTCCACGGCGTCCGCCGTGGAGCCCGACATCGTTGGGTCCGGATCAGCCGAGCGCGTTCGCGACGACCTTCGTCGCGGTGCGGCCCGCGATCTCCACCGACGTGGTGGAGCGGGTTGTTCGTGCCAGTAGCGCCGATCCCTCCATGAGACAGAAGACCTCGACGGCCACCTCGCGTGCCTTGTCCGCCGACATACCGGCCGCAGCGAATCGATCCTCCAGCACGTGCAGCCACGATTCGAACGCCTCTGCCGCGACCGCGCGGATCACCTGGTCACTACTCGCGATCTCCAGCGCGATCGACGCGACCGGGCACGCCTCGACGTAGTCGGTCGTCTCCAGTCGGCGGGCGGCCTCCCGGAACGACTCCGCCGTGGCCTCGACGACGTCACCACCCACGGTGTAGATCGACTCGATGACCTCCCGGTAGCGAGCGCCCCCGTGCGCGATCGCGACGCTGCCCAGCTCCTGCTTGCCCCCGGGGAAGTAGTGGTACAACGACCCGTACGGCGCCTTGGCCTCGGCCAGCACGGCCTTGATTCCCGTGGCGGCGTAGCCCTGCTGACTGAACAGCTGCGCCGCAGCGTTCACCAGACGTTCCCTCGTCTCCACGCGGGGACCGGTGGTCATGGTTTCGGTCATGCACTCGATGCTACCCGATAGATCAATCAATCAGAACAGGGCCGGCGCCACACACTCAGCAGATCGCGCACGGCGAATGCTTGATAGATCGCTCTATTCAAGGAACAAAGGTGACCATGACGCAACGGCTTCGCCGGGATCTGCGGCTCGGACCTGCACGTGTACTACTATCCCGAGGCCGTCCCGATGGACCTCGGGATGCCGCGGGTTCTCGGCCACGAGTTCTCGGGAACAGTGGTCGAGGTGGGTGAGGGCGTCACGGCGGTGGCGGTGGGCGACACCGTCGCCGTGTACCCGCTCGCCCACTCCTGTGGCGAATGCTCGGCCTGCAGCCGAGGGCTCCCGTTCTGTTGTCCACAGATGGCTTCCGTCGGCGCCACCGCCCCGGGCGGTGACCTCGCCGAGTACACCACTGTCGAAGCCTCCTCCGTGCACGTCCTCCCCGACGACGTCGACCTGAGGATGGGCGCCCTGGTCGAGCCGATGGCGGTCGCCTGGCACGGTGTCGCCCGGTCCGGTGTCCAGGCCGGCGGCAGCGCGCTCATCGCCGGTGCCGGGCCGATCGGGATCGGCACGTACTTCGCCCTCAGGGCCCGCGGAGTCGAGAAGATCCTGGTGTCCGAGCCGAACCCCGAGCGCCGAGCGATCATCGAGCGCCTGGGCGCCACCGTCGTCGATCCCAGTGACCTGCCCGCCGCAGCCGCCGCGCTGACCGGCGGTGCCGGAGTGGACGTCGCGATAGACGCTGCCGGCGCGGGGTCCGCACTGCCCGCGGCCCTGTCATGCCTGTCCGCCGGCGGACGCGTGGTCGTCCTCGCGTTCTACGAGCAAGCGATCGAGTTCCAGCCGACGCAGCTCATGCTGGCGGAGACCGAAGTCGTCGGTGCCGTCGGCTACACGCATGAGGAGTTCGACGAGGTGATCGCCGCGATGGCCTCCGGCCTGTACGACCTGACCGGCTGGGTCCAGGAGACCGGACTGGAGGCCACCGTCGAAGCGATCGAGGCGCTGCGCACCGGGAACGGTGCCAAAGTCCTGATCCGTGCGAGTGAATGACGAAAGATGCTCTGCCCTCGTGCCCCGCGGCGGTATCCGATCTGGACCGCTTCGACGGAAGAGCAGGGGCACGAGGTCCTCGATCAGTCACCGCAGTGGGCGGTCGCTCTCGGTCGGGGCGGCCGGCTCGCGGACGTGACGCAGGCGTCGCGTCAGCGCAGGTCGGTAGAGTCGACACCGCGAAATCCGGGCCCCTGCAAGATGACGACCACGACGTCAGCCCTTGGCCATGTCCACGAAGCGGGAGTAGTGCAGCTGGTGGGCGACGGTGATGGTGGCGGTGGGGCCGGCGCGGTGCTTGCCAAGGATGAAGTCGGCCTCGCCGGCCCGGGGGTCGTCGCGCTCGTAGGCGTCGGGCCGGTGCACGAGGACGACCATGTCGGCGTCCTGCTCGAGCGAGCCGGACTCGCGGAGGTCGGCCACCTGGGGCTTCTTGTCGGTGCGCTGCTCGGGACCACGGTTGAGCTGTGCGACGGCGATGAGCGGGACCTCGAGCTCCTTCGCGAGCAGCTTGAGCTGCCGGGAGAACTCGGAGACCTCCTGCTGGCGGGACTCGACCTTCTTGCCCGAGGTCATCAGCTGCAGGTAGTCGATGACGATGAGCTTGAGGCCGTGCCGCTGCTTGAGGCGGCGGGCCTTGGCCCGGATCTCCATCATCGTGAGGTTCGGCGAATCGTCCACGAACAGCGGCGCCTCGGAGATCTCCGACATGCGGCGCGCCAGGCGTGTCCAGTCGTCGTCGGACATCTTGCCCGAGCGCATATCGGCGAGCTTGATCCGCGCCTCCGCGGAGAGCAGGCGCATGACGACCTCGGTCTTGCTCATCTCGAGGCTGAACAGCACCCCGGGCATGTGATGCTCGACCGTGCAGGAGCGCAGCACATCCAGCGCCATGGTCGATTTGCCGGCGCCAGGGCGGCCCGCGACGATGATCATCTGCCCCGCGTGCAGGCCGTTGGTCAGCGCATCGAAGTCGGTGAAGCCCGTGGGCACACCCATGCTGACGCCGCCGCGCGAGGCGATCGCGTCGATCTCGTCCATCGTGGGCTGCAGCAACTCCTCGAGGATCACGTAGTCCTCGGAGGCCTTGCGCTCCGTCACGTCGTAGACGGCGGCCTGCGCACGGTCAACCACCTCGGCGACATCGGCACCGTCGGACCCCGAGTAGCCGTACTGGACGATCCTGGTCCCGGCCTCGACGAGCCGCCGCAGGATGGCCTTCTCGGCGACGATCTCGGCGTAGTACCCCGCGTTGGCAGCGGTCGGCACCGTGGAGATCAGAGTGTGCAGGTACGGGGCCCCGCCGACGCGCTTGAGTTCGCCCTTGCGGTCGAGCGTGGCGGAGACGGTGACCGCGTCAGCGGGCTCACCGGCGCCGTAGAGGTCGAGAATCGCGTCGTACACCGACTGGTGC
The DNA here is from genome assembly GCF_040611135.1 of Tsukamurella sp. NPDC003166. Classification (NCBI taxonomy): domain Bacteria; kingdom Bacillati; phylum Actinomycetota; class Actinomycetes; order Mycobacteriales; family Tsukamurellaceae; genus Tsukamurella; species Tsukamurella sp. NPDC003166. Next base: position 206,092 of record NZ_JBEXNL010000003.1, on the reverse strand, counting down.
GCGGGCCGGTAGAAGTCACCCGGGCTGAGCACCTCGAGCACGTCCGCGATGGCGTCCTTGGACAGCATCATGGCACCGAGCACCGACTGCTCGGCGGCGATGTCCTGCGGAGGCTGGCGGCCGAAGTCCTCGGGCGGCGGACCGTCGGACGTGGGCTCCGAGCGCCTCGCGGGCCCAGGAGTGAACTCCTGCTCGTCCGTGACCGACACCGGGACCCACCTCTCCTCGCACCCGCACCACCCGAGGGCGGCACGGAGACTCACCAATGCTCACGACAGGTCTAGCGCGGACCACTGACAGGTTCCGGAAGGACTCCCGCACGGGCGCGCGACCGACGCACGTGAACGCTAAGCCCTCCGCTCGTCGTCGCAAACTCCACCTGTGGACGGACCTGTGTACTTCCTGTGCACGGCGCGCGGTCAGGGTGGGGACGTCGGTGTGGACCGATGGGGAAAACCTGTGGAAACCTGTGGCACCGGATCGAGTCGCCACAGGTCAGGTGGGGTGCATCCGCCTCCCCACCCTGTGGATCGAAATTCCTCCGCGTGTCGCACTGAACTCACATTCGGGCGTGTCGTCAGTACACCCGTCATCGACAGGCAGGCAAAACCACCCCTCGTTGTTACCCACCGGTCACCCGCTGCGCTCCCTACCTGCACGAACCCGTCACCGGCCCCGCACGTGCCTTCTCCGGGTCACCCGCAGCGCGTACTCTTGTCCGAGCATTGACGACTGCGGAAGGACGCACCGATGAACACCTCCACGATCTCGACGCGCACAGCCGGCGTCGCGGTCGCGCTCGCGGCTGCCGCCACGTTCGCCATCGGACCCGCTGCGGCCGCGCCTGCGCCTGCACCCAAGCCCAAGCCGGCCTCGGTGACGGCCACCTGCTCGAGCGCGAACCCGATGTTCACCCTCGGGGGCGATCAGCTCACCTGGAAGGTGACGGTGACCGTCGGCGGTCCCGGGCAGATCCTGGTCTCCGCGACGGGCAGCGCGGGCTATCGCGACTTCGTGCTCAGCCAGTTCGCCTCGAACGGCTCGCTGTCCTGGAACAACACCTCGACCGGTAAGTTCGGCACAGCCAAGGTGGCCGGCGTCGGCGCGTCCCCCACGCTCAACAAGACGCCCGTAACGACCGGTAAGGGCTCGGTCACGTTCAACCTGGTGATCAAGGCGGGCGCCGGCTCGGAGTGGATCGGCACCCAGACCAGCACGCCCTGCGTGGGAACCATCACCGTCTGATCGCCCCGTAGACGCGAAGAACCCCCACCGCCGCGGGCGGTGGGGGTTCTTCGCTGTCGGAAGCTACTGCGCCGCGACAGTGAGCGCGAACTTCGCGCGGACGTCGGGATGCAGGACGACGACCACGGGGAACGAGCCCGTGGACTTGATGTGGCCCTCGGGCAGCTCGATGCTGCGCTTGTCGACGACGGGGCCGCCGGCGGCCTTGAGCGCGGCGGCGACGTCGGCGACGGTGACCGAGCCGAACAGCTTGCCCGACTCCGCGGTCTTCACGGTCAGCGAGACGGCGGCGAGGCCCTCGATGGCCTGCTTGAGCTCGTTGGCGTGATCGAGGCCGCGCACGCGCTTGGCCTCCTGGCTGCGGCGGATGCCCTCGACCTGCTTCTCAGCACCACGGGTGGCGACGATGGCCAGGCCGCGGGGCAGCAGGTAGTTACGGCCGTAGCCGTCCTTGACCTCGACGGTGTCGCCCGGGGCGCCCAGGTTGTCGACGTCGGCGGTGAGGATGAGCTTCATTTCTTCACCCCTCCTTAGCGGGTCGTCGACGTGAACGGCAGCAGAGCCACCTCACGCGCGTTCTTGACGGCGATCGCGATGTCGCGCTGGTGCTGGACGCAGTTGCCCGTCACGCGACGGCTGCGGATCTTGCCCCGCTCCGACAGGAACCGACGCAGCAGCGTGGTGTCCTTGTAGTCGATCTTGGTGTTCTTCTCCTTGCAGAACGTGCACGCCTTGGCCTTGACGGCCTTCTCGACGCGCACCTTCCGGCCATTGCCCTTACCGGCCATGGTGTTGGTACTCCTTGATGAGGTCTACTTGGGCGTCCGGCGAGCCGGATGCGCCCTTCACAGTGTTCGATCCCGGGATCAGAACGGCGGATCGTCGTTGCCGCCGCCGAAGCTGCTCCCGGCCGCGGGGGCACTGCCCCACGGATCGTCTGCGGGCTGGTTCTGGCGCGGAGCCTGCTGGGCCGGCTGCTGGCTGTAACCGCCACCGCCACCCTGGCCGCCGCCACCGAAACCGCCGCCGCCACCGCCGCGCTGGGTGCGCGTCGGCTTCGCCGTCGCGTACCGCAGGGAGGGGCCGATCTCGTCGACCTCGAGTTCCACCACTGTGCGCCGCTGCCCCTCACGATCGTCGTAGGACCGCTGCTTGAGCCGGCCGGAGACGATGACGCGAGTGCCCTTCGTGAGCGACTCGGCGACGTTCTCCGCCGCCTCGCGCCAGATGTTGCAGCGCAGGAACAGAGCCTCGCCGTCCTTCCACTCATTGGAATTCCGGTCGAAGGTCCTGGGCGTGGACGCGACGGTGAAGTTGGCCACCGCTGCACCCGACGGGGTGAAGCGCAGCTCCGGGTCCGCCGTCAGGTTTCCGATGACCGTGATGACCGTCTCGCCTGCCATGGTGTTTCTCCCTGCTTGTAGTACGGCTAGTTCTGCCGCAGCACCTTAGTGCGAAGCACCGACTCGTTCAGCTTGAGCTGACGATCGAGCTCGTTCACGGTGGCGGGCTCGGCGGTCAGATCGATCACCGCGTAGATGCCCTCGGCGTTCTTCGAGATCTCGTAAGCAAGACGGCGCTTGCCCCAGATGTCGACGTTCCCGATCGATCCGCCGTCCTTGCGGACCACGTTCAGGAAGGTCTCCAGCGAGGGCGCGACGGTGCGCTCATCCAGGCTCGGATCCAGGATCACCATCAGTTCGTAATTACGCATGGGCTTTTCGCCTCCTCCTATGGACTATGCGGCCGTGGACTCTCCACGGCAGGAGTGTTGCCGTGACGGCAACCGCACCAGGCTACCCCAACCCGTCGCCACCTGCGAAATCAGTGTCCTGACACGGCGTTCGTGGATATGTTCGCGAAACCGCCCGCAGATAGAGAATGTTCCTTAACATATGACGCGGAAGGAGGCGCCGATGCCGAAACAGGCACCCCAGGACGTTCCGGTCGCCCGACCCGGAGCCGTCGCGGCCCTGCGCGCGAACCTCGACGCCAATGCGCTCGGGCCGGTCCGCACCCTCGGGCGGACCGTCGAGCTCGTGCTCAACGCGACGGTGTCGATGGTGGCCGACGTGCTCCGGGCCAAGGTGCCGGTCCGGGAGGTCGTGGTCCAGGCCTGGTTCCTGGTCAGCGTCACCGCGGTACCCGCCTTCCTCATGGCCGTCCCCTTCGGCGTCATCGTGACGATCCAGGTCGGCAGCATCGTCAACCAGATCGGTGCGGGCTCCCTGATGGGCGCCGCGAGCGGCCTGACGGTGATCCAGCAGGCCGCGCCGCTCGCCGCCGGTCTGCTCCTCGGCGGCGCCGGCGCCTCCGCGATCGCCGCCGACCTGGGATCGCGCACCATCCGTGAGGAGGTCGACGCGATGCGGGTCATGGGCATCGACCCGGTCCGCCGGCTGGTCGTCCCGCGGATGGTCGCGGCCGCGCTCGTCGCGCCCCTGCTCTGCGTGTTCATCACCGTCGTCGGCATCGGCGCCGCGTACTACCTCGCGGTGTTCGGGCAGAACGTCACGTCCGGAAGCTACTGGCTCAGCTTCGGCGCCTACGCCACCACCCGCGACTTCGGCTTCTCCCTGCTCAAGGCCGCGATCTTCGGGTTGATCATCGCGGTGCTCGGCTGCCAGCACGGTCTCGAGGCGAAGGGCGGCGCCCGCGGCGTCGCCGACTCGGTGAACACCACGGTGGTCGTGTCCACCGTCGGCATCATCGTCCTCAACTTCGCGCTGACGCAGGTCTACACGTCCTATTTCCCCATGCGGGTGGGCTGAGCATGACCCTCCACGCACGACCCGCACGACCCACTACGTCCCGCACGAGAGTGGGCTGATCATGACCATCGCCCGCTACCGCCCGAAGGGCTTCCGGACCCTCGGCACGGTCTACGACACCCTGCGCGTCCTGATCGCACGCCTGGGCCACATGCTCTCGTTCACGGTGTCGTCGATAGCGCTGATCCCGCACGCGATCCGCAGCTACCCGAAGCAGACGATCCGCACCGTCACCGACCTCACCTGGGGTCGCGGCGCGGTCATCGTCGGCGGCGGCACCTCGCTGATGATGGTGGTCCTGGGGCTGGCGGTCGGCGGCACCGTCGCCGTGCAGGCCTTCTCGACCCTCGACCTGCTCGGCATGGGCCCGCTCACCGGCGTCATCGCCGCTCTGGCCAACACCCGCGAGTTCGCCCCGATCCTCGCCGCCGCGGGCTTCGCCGTCCAGGCGGGCTGCCGGATGACGGCGGAGATCGGCGCCATGCGGATCACCGAGGAGATCGACGCCCTCGAGGCCCTCGGCCTACGCTCGATCTCCTTCGTGGTGAGCACCCGCATGATCGCGGGGATCGTCGCGATCGTGCCCGTGTTCCTCATCGCGATCATCGTGAGTTTCTTCGCCTCCAGCACCATCGTGACGCTCGCGCAGGGCGACGCCGCCGGGACCTACGAGCACTACTTCGAGGAGTTCCTCTCGCCCGCGGACCTCATCGCGTCGATCGCCAAGGTGGTGGTGTTCATCTGCGCCGTCATCCTCATCCACTGCTACCAGGGCTTCTTCGCCGCGGGCGGCCCGGAGGGAGTGGGCGTGGCGTCCGGCCGCGCGGTACGGGCGTCGATGGTCGCCATCGTCGTCCTCGACATGCTGATGACCCTCGCCATCTGGGGCATCAACAGCGACCTGGTGTTCAAGGGGTGAGGGCATGACGACGAACCTGGTCGCCCCGGTCACGGGGATGATGACGCCCGGGCCGGTGCTGCTGCGCCGCGGCATCGCGGCGATCCTGGCGACGGTGCTCCTCGGGACCGGCTTCTGGCTGGTCCGGTCGATCGTCTCCACGCCGCCGAAGACCCTCACGCTCGTGGTCCGCGATGTGGCGCCCGGGGTCGGGCCGGGTACCGCCGTCGAGATGGACGGGCTGCGGATCGGCGAGGTCACCGACGTCACCGACCACGGGTCGGGCCGGCTGGGCGTGGCCCTGCGGCTCAACGGCGCGGCCGACGACCTGGTGACGGACGCCGTGAAGGTCGCGTTCGCGCCCGGGAACACGTTCGGCATCACCGTCGTCGCGCTCACACCGGGCCGCGGCGGCCGGGTCCTGGCGCGGGGCGCGTCGTGGGCGCCCCTCGGCACCCCCGACGACGGGACGATGGCCTCCCTGCTCCGCTCCCTGAGCACGATGGAGCGCGAGAGCTTCCGCCCGCACATGGCGCAGCTGATCGCCCAGGCGGACACCACAACCAGGCAGTTCCTGCCCTTCCTCGGCGCGATCGGCGCCATCGCCGAGGCCAACGCCGACACCCAACGGATCCCCACCGCGCAGACGCTGCCGACGATCGCCGCGACCCTCGGCTCCCTCGACACGTCGATGAAGCGCATGCTCCCGGGCCTGCGCACCCTGTGGGAATGGACCGGGCCGGACACCCCCGGCTACCCGAAGCGGCAGCACGACACGATCCAGGCCTTCGCCTACGACTTCGCCCCCGCTCTCGCCGCGCTGCTCAGCGCGCCGAATGTCGCGGCCCTCACCGAGGTCCTCGTGCCGGTCCGAGAGCTCGCCACCCGGGCCACCACGAGCTTCCCCGAAGCGGCGCGCAACGGCCGGCAGATCGAGGAGCTCATCGAGCGGATCCGGAGGTCGATGCCGGACAACGGATCCGGCCCCGTCCTCAACCTGGATGTCACCTTCCAGCGGTTCCCGGCCATCTCCTCGCTGCTGCCACCGGCACCGTCGTTCTCGGTGACCCCGCCGGGCGCGCCCGCGCCGGCCACGACCCCGTCGACGGTGCCGACCCCGGCCCGGCCCGCGGGCGGGACCCCGGCACCGTCGCCCACCGCCGCCGCGCCGACCACGACGAGGGGCCGCTGACATGCGTACCGCCAAGAACCCCGGAACTCTGCTGCTGATCTTCGTCGTCCTCGTGGCCGTCGGCGCGGCGTTCACCGTGCGCGCGCTCACCCGGCCCGCGCAGGCAGCCCAATCGCCGTACACCGCACTGTTCACCAACGCGTCGGGCCTGCGCCCCGGCGACGACGTCCGGCTGCTCGGCGTGCAGGTGGGCAAGGTCGAGGAGGTCGCGCTCGACCAGGACGACACGGCGCGCGGCACGCTCGCGCGGGTCGCGTTCACGGTCGACCGGGCCCAGCGCCTCACGACGGCCACGACGCTCTCCATCCGGTTCCAGAACCTCACGGGGCTGCGGTATCTCGACCTCTCGCCGAGCGATGCGGCCGCCGCGGCGATCGCCCCGCGGTCCACGATCGGCACGGGTCGGACGGTGCCGTCCTTCGATGTGACGACGATCTTCAACGGGCTCCAACCCGTGCTCGCCGCGATGCAGCCGGAACAGATCAACCATCTCGCCCAGTCGATCGCCGCCGTCGTCGAGGGCGACGGCTCCGGCCTCGGCCCGCTGCTCGACGCGCTGCAGACGCTCAGCCGATTCACCGACGACCGTTCAGCGCTGCTGCAGACGCTGGTGCGCAACCTCAAGACGATCAACGACAGCCTCGGCGGCAAGTCCACCGCCCTGCCGACGGTGATCGGGTACCTCCAGGGCGTGGGGGAGGTGATGCGAGGCGCCGCATCGTCGACCACGATCCTCTCCGATCAGGGGGCGGAGCTGATGACCGCCGCGGACGCGCTGCTGCGCGGCGCCGGCCTGCAGCCCGCCGGCACCTCCCTCATCGAGCTGGCGCGGCCCGAGTTGCCGCGCCTGCAGAGCCTCGTGGACCTCGCGGCGCTCCTGCCCGGCCTGTTCGCGAACCTGACCCAGCAGCGGATTCCCGCCGCCGGCGGCGACACCGGCTGCAGCCGCGGCGAAGCGCAACTGCCGGCGGGCGTCCAGGTGTTCCTCCGCGGATCGAAGGTGACCCTGTGTCGGCGCTGACCCTCCCCATGACCCTGCTCCGCGACGGCTACCGCGTGGCCCTGAACCTCGCGTCCGGCCTCGAGGAGGCGTGGGCGCTACCCAGTTCGCGGGCGCGCCAGCTCTTCTTCGGTGCGCTCGGGGTCGGGCTCACGCTGGTGGTGATGATCGCCAGCTCGGTCCTGGCGGTCCGCCCCGTCGGCACCACCACCTACTCCGCGGACTTCCCCGAGGCGGGGATGGTCCGCGCGGGCGACGACGTCCGCGTCGCCGGAATCTCGGTCGGCTCCGTCGCCCGCGTCGAGCTGGCGGGCGATCACGTCTCCGTCGGACTGCGGATCAAGAACAAGGTGCACATCGGCGACCAGTCCCGGATCGCCGTGAAGATGCTCACGGGCGTCGGCGGCTACTTCGTCGACATCGATTCGATCGGTGCGAAATCCCTGGGTTCGTCGGTGATTCCGGCCGGGCGGGTCACGATCCCGTACAGCCTCGTCGAGACCTTCCAGCAGGCCGAACCGAAGATCCGGGCGATCGACCCGGCACCGCTGCGCGAGTCCCTCGCACAGATCCAGCGCGCGACGAGCGGGCGGCCCGGGCAGCTGAAAGAACTGCTGTCGACGCTCGACGGCGTCGTGAAGAGCATCTCGACGCAGAAGGAGGAGGTCGGCGGCTTCGTCCAGACCCTCTCCGAGTACAGCACCGCCATCAACCGCAACGGTGACGCGCTCACCCAGGTGATGCGCGACATGAACATCTACTTCTCAACCGCGCGCCTCAACGTGGCCGGGTACAAGCGCTTCATGAGCGCCTTCGACTCGGTCCTCCAGCGGATCATCCCGGCGGCGAACTTCTACCAGAACGACCTCGCGTCGATGGAGTCCCAGTTCAACCTCATGTCCGGCCAGATCGGTGGGCTGCTCGCCAAGTACCAGACGATGATCGACGACGCGATGAACCTGTTGCGGCGCCTCCAGTCGTCGGTCAAGCCCGACGGGACGATCGTCCTCGACGGTTCCGTGCCCACGATCTCGTCCCAGTACTGCATCCCACTGGAAGGAGCTCCCTGCTGATGCTCGCCAGGATCCTGGGTTCGACATGGCTCGTCACCGCGATCGCGATCGCCACGATCGGCGCGCTGATCGCCGGTGCGCTGTACGTCGCGAGCACGCCGGGCAAGCCGCAGGCCCGCTACTGCGCCCTCATGCCGGACGCGATCGGGCTCTACGTCGGCAACCCCGTCACCCGGCTCGGCGTGCCGATCGGCAAGGTCACCGCGATCCGACCCGAGAACGCCGCCGCGCGCGTCGAGTTCGACATCGACGACGATCAGGCCGTCACCGCCGACGACGGCGCGGTCACCGTGTCCGCCTCCCTCATCGCCTCACGCCAGCTCGCGCTGGTCGACGGTGCCGGCAAGGCCCCTGCGCTGCGCTCCGGCTCGTGCCTGACGAAGACGAAGACACCGCAGTCCCTGAGCCGCAGTCTGAGCTCACTCGGCGACGCGGCGACGCGGCTCACCACGGGCGGCGGACCCGAACAGGCCAAGCAGGTGGAGGATTCGATCAAATCCCTCGCCGCCGCCACGGACGGCACCGGTCCGGACATCAACGGTGTCATCGGCAGCCTCGCGGCGCTGCTCGACGACCCGGGTCCCGGCATCGGCGACGTGGGGCAGACGGTCGACGCCCTCTCCTCCCTCACGCGAGGCATGACCTCCAACTGGACCCCGCTCAAGCAACTCCTGCTGACGACGCCCAACGGCCTCGCCGATGTCATCGTGCCGACGGCCCGCACCACCGAGACGCTGGCCGTCGCCCTGATCCCGCTCGGGAAGATGCTGCGCGACCTGATCTCCCACTACGGCCACAACTTGTGGCCGATCCTCGACACGGTGATCCCCGCATCGCGCCTGGTGAGCGCCGGCGTGAAGAACTGGGGCGACCTACTGGGCTTCCTTCCGCCGCTGATCGACGCCTTCAACGTGTCCTTCGATCAGCGCACCCTCGGCCTGAAGGTGGTGTACGCGCCGCCGTCGACGAAGATGGTCGCCCGCAATCCCGAACTGACGTGCGCGAACATCAACCGGCTGGCGCCGGGACAGTGCCGGGTCACCGATCCCGGGCACATCGAGGTCGACCTCATCTCCGCCATCCTCCGAGGGACGGGAGCCGCACGATGAACCGACCGACCCTGCGCCGCAGGATCATCCGCGTCCTGCTGCTCCTCGTCGTGCTCGGCCTCGGCACCGTCGGCGTGCTTCGCGCGAGTCCCGCGACCCTGCCCACCCCGTCCACCTGGTCGTCGGGATGGCCCCTGCGGGTGGAGTTCTCGAACGCCCTCAACCTCCCCGACCAGGCGCAGGTGCGATTCAATGGCCGATCCATCGGGACGATGAAGTCCGTCCGCCTCGTCGGCGACCGCGCCGTCGCGACCCTGACGATCACGCAGCCCGCCACGATCCCCGCCGACAGCACCGCCGAACTCCGCCAGGACACGCTGCTCGGCGACGTGTACATCGCCCTCGCATCGTCCCCCTCCTCCAAGGCGCACGCACTGCGCGCGGGCGGGCTCATCCCGCTCGCACAGAGCCGGCCCCCGGACCACATCGAGGACCTCATGACGAGCCTGTCCGGCTTCCTCGGGAGCGGCGGAGTCGCTCAGCTCGGCAACACCGTCCAGCGGATCGACGGTGCCTTCCCGGACGATCCGGCGCGCACCCGCAAGATCACCGACAATCTCGCCACGACGGTGCGGGCGTGGGCCGACGACACCCGCTCCCTCGACGCCGCGCTGCGGTCCGTGGTGGGCGTCACGGGCACCGTCGCCGCCGAGCACCAGAGGCTGAGCGACTACCTGTCCCCGACCGGGCTCACCCGGTGGGCCACGATCGCCGAGACCGCCCGCGTCACCGAGGTGTTCGCGTCGCTCGCGCCCCTCCTGCGGAACACCGCCCCGCTGGTACCCGGCGTCCGCGACCTGGCCGCGCTGTTCACCCAGGTGGTCGGGCCACTGCTCCTACTGGATCGACCCGTCGGCGGGACTCGGCCCGACAACCTGATCAACCTGCGGAACCTCTTCCGCGACACGATCATCCCGTGGGTCGAGCACGGTCCCAAGATCAACGTGGCGAGGGTGTCGGACGGGCCCGCCGTCCCCACCGCGGAGAAGGCCGAGCAGGCCGTCCGGGCCATGCGGATGATCGGAGCGGTCCGATGAGGAAGGAACTGGTGGCGAACGCGATCACGTTCACGGCTGTGCTCGTGGTCGGGCTCTTCATCCTGCTGTACGGCTACATGGGGATCCGGCCCGGCGCGCACTACACGACGCTGTCGCTCAAGCTCGCGCACACCGGGCAGCTGACCACCGGCTCGCCGATCCTCCTGCGCGGCGTACGGATCGGCGACGTCACCTCCGTCGAGCCGTCGACGGAGGGCGTCCGGATCGGCCTGCGCTACCCGTCGGAGTACCGGATCCCCGTGGACTCCGCGCTGTCGATCGAGCAGCTCAGTGCGTTGAGCGAGCCCTACGTCGAGATCGCGCCCCGTTCCTCGGGCGGTGCCGTGTTCTCCTCGGGGAGCGTCGTTCCCGCGACCGCGGTCTCGCAGTCCCGATCGGTGAGCGAGGTCTTCCAGGCTCTCGCCGCGCTGAACCGCACCGCGGACACGGGCGCCCTCGGCACGATCGTGCAGACCGCCTGGCAGGCCACCTCGGGGCGCGACGACCAGTTGGCGACGCTGAGCAGGGCGGGTCAGTTGCTCAGCTCGACGGTGCTGACCCGCATGCCCGCCATCCGCACGATGTTCTCCGACACCCAGATCTACTCCGCAGACCTCGGCTGGACGCCCGATGCGATACGCCGCCTCGGCGTCGAATTCGACAACACCACGGGCGTGGTGCGCAGCGCGGTCGAAGCCGTGCAGAAGATGGTGATGACGCTCGACGCCCCGGACCCCTTCCTGAACACCATCGATCCGTTCTTCAAACGCCTGAAACCGTACCTCGACGAGCTCCTACCGGCACTGGCCACGACCGGTGGGCCGTTCATCTCCATCTTCTCCGCCCTCAACCGCACCGTCCCCCAGATCGACCTCAGCACCATGCTGTCGAACGCACTGCGGGTCGCCGGTACGGACGGCGCCGCGCGCGTCACCCTGACCATCCCCCGCCCGTGACGGGCCCCACCGAGAGGTAGCCATGCCGCAGGAGCACGACGACATTCACGACGAACCGGAGACCGAGGCCGACGAGAAGCGGACCGTCCTCACCGAGAACCGCCGCGCGCCCCGCACCGCAGCGGCGGACGGGAAGAGCACCGGGGCCTCGTCCCGCACGGGCGCGCCGGACGCCCGCGCTCGACGGGGTCCGGCCGGCACCGTCAGGACCGTGCTCACGACGGTGGTGGTCATCGCGCTGATCGTCGTGTCGGTCCTGCTGGTCCTGCAGACCCGCACCCTGGGCTCCGAGCGGGACGCCGCCGCCGACCGCGCCCGCGCCGAGCAGATCGCCTCGGACTACGCGGTCAAGGCGGCGACCATGGACTACCGCGACCTCACGCCGTGGCTCAACGGTGTGAAGGAGGGGACGACGCCCGAGCTGTCGAAGAAGTTCGACGCGATCGTCGACCTCATGCGCGAGGTGCTCACGCCCCTGCGCCTGACCTCCACCGGCAAGGCCTCGTTCGCGAAGACCACGTCCGAGGTGAACGGCATCTACCAGGTCAAGGTCGCCGTCGACGTGTCCTCGCAGAACGTGCAGGCTCCGCAGGGAACGGTCACCACGAGCACCTACTCGGTCACGCTCGACCGGAACCGGTCCTGGGTGATCACCGAAGCCGGCGACCCCGCCAACCCGTCGGCCGTGCTCAGCGGGATCGGCGGCACCTCGCCGTCGAGCTCGGCGGCACCGTCGGCCGCCCCGTCCGTTCCCGCGGCGCCGGCACCGTCGGGCACCCCCAACTGACCCGAAGGACGAGAGATGTTGCAACGCTTCCTCGACTACGAGATGAAGGTCTCCGAGTTCATCGGCTTCCTCATCCTGATCGGCATCCCGTACGGGTTGATCGGCCTGGTGTGGTCGCTCACGCACATGGACCATCTGGGGAACCTCAGTGGCCTGGACCGGATCGTCTCCTTCCTCGGGGCGATCGTCTGCTGGCCCGTTCTGCTGTTCGCGAATGTGACGATGCGGTGATGGCGCTCGTGTGGATCATCGACGTGGTGGTCCAGTACGTGAAGATCCTCGGCGGTCGCCAACCGGTGCCCGCCGTGGTCCGGCTGGCCGCGTGGCTGTTCCTCATCTCCCTGGTGATCGCCGGAATCGCACTCGTGGCAACGGGGCTCGTGCTTCTCGACGACTACCTCGCCACCCTCCCCCCGACCCGCTAGGAGCCCGCGATGGTCCTCACCGTCGAACAGACCCGCATCCCCGTCACGGGCGTCCACCGCCGGTACACCAAGCGCCCCCTCGCCGTGACGGACGCGCTCGACTTCTGGTCGTTCGCCGGAGCCGCCGCCAATGTCGCCATGCAGATGATGAACCCCGGTGTGGGACACGGGGTCGTGGAGTCGAAGGTGGACAGCGGCGCGCTGATGAAGCGTCCCTGGAAGCGAGCACGCACCACCACGCAGTACCTGGCCGTCGCGATCCTGGGGAACGAGAAGGAGATCGACGCGTTCCGGGAGGCGGTGAACGTCGCGCACCGCCAGGTGCATTCGGCGCCGGGCGCGGCCGTCAAGTACAACGCCTTCGACCGGAACCTGCAGCTGTGGGTGGCCGCGTGCCTGTTCATCGGCTTCGAGGACTCCTACCAGTTGCTGCACGGCAGGCTGTCCGACGAGCACGCCGAGAGCTTCTACCAGTCGGCCGCCGTCCTCGCGACCTCGCTGCAAGTGCCGCGCGACATGTGGCCGGCCACCCGAGGCGACTTCGATGACTACTGGGTGCGCGCCTGCGCCGAGACCCGGCTCGACGAGCCCGTCGCCGCCTATGTCGACGACCTGCTGCACCTGCGCATGATCAACCTCCCGATGCGGCTGGTGTTCGGCTCCTTGCTGCGGTTCCTGACCATCGGCTTCCTCGCGCCTCATTTCCGCGAGCAGATGGGCGTGAACTGGACCGCGGCCGAGCAGCGTCGGTTCGAGAACCTCTTCGTCTTCGTGGGTTTCGTCAACCGGTTCATCCCGCGGTTCCTGCGGTTCGGCGGCAGCTACTCCCTGATGATGGACCTGCGGCACCGGATCAGCGCCGGCAAGCCGATCATCTGATCCGTCGATCCCCACCATCGGCGGGGATCGACGGGCATCTCAGTGGGCGAACAGCACCGCGCAGACCATCGCGTACACCTCGGCCTGGAAGGCCGGATCCTGGTCGAAGCGGCGGGTGCGCCCCACGTCGAAGACCACGGCGAAGGCCGCGTGTACGAGGAAGGTGGCCTCGGCCGCGCTGAGATCCGGCCGGACGGCCACCACCGCATCGGCGAAGGCCGCGATGTTGGCGCGCTGCACGCTCGCGAGACGACTCCGGTCGGCATCGGGGACGTTGCCGATCTCACGGAAGTAGACGGTCATGACCTTCGAGGTGCCGAAGGACAGCTGCACGTACGCCTCGGCGAGCGCCGCCAGCCGCGCGCGCGGCTCGTCGACCCGGGCGACCACCTCGTCGATGACCCTGACGGTGGCCTCACCCGCGCGCTCCAGCGCGCTCACGAGAATGCCCGCCTTATTGGGGAAGTACCGGTACATACCGGACGGGACGATGCCGGCCGCGGCACCGATCTGGCCCATGCTGACGTTGTGGAAACCGTGCTCGAAGATCTGCTCGATCGCCACGTCGAGCACCTGCCCCTGCCGACCGGAATCGGGTTGCGGTTCGGGTTCGGGCGCGAGCACGTACGGCACGGGCGGGTCCGGCAGGGCGACGACGGCTCGCCCGGCGGCGGCGAGCACCGCCTCCGCGCGCTTCTGCGCGAGGACCGTGCGGTGCGCGGTCACGCTGCCCGTCACGCTGATCGCGCCCACGCACCGCAGCTCGACGTCGCGGCGCGGCGTGCCGGGGAGACCCGCCTCCGCCGCATCCGCGAAGGTCCCGATCATGCCGGTCAACTGGTGCCGGATCCGCGCCCGATCACCGCCCTCGAGAAGCCGCTGCTCCCAGCGGAACAGGCCGCCCGTGTTGCGCCGCTCGAAGGACACGCCCAGCGCAGCGTCGAGGATCGCCTGGACCCGTACCTCGGGCGGCTCGCCCGCCGTCTTCTCCGCCGCATCCGCGACGGCCGTGGTCAACGCGTCCGACGCGGAGGTGATCGCGTGCTCGAGCAGGGCGTACTTGTTGGGGAAGTGGCGGTAGACCGCGGGGCCGCTGATGTCGAGCGACGCGGCGATCTGCTCGATGCCGACGCCGTGATAGCCCCGCCGCGAGAAGTCCTCCGCAGCGACCCGCGCGATCTGTTCGCGCCGATCCTTGGGGCGCTTCCGTTTCGCCTGCGTCACCTGCCACTCCTCCTTGCTCCGCTTCGAGCGTACTCGGTGACGAACGCCCGCTCGCGGTGTACCGTCGAGCCTACTAAGTAAATGAACATTCACACACCGTTTCGGTATGGAACCTCCCGGAGGAACCCGGCATGACCACCACTGCACCCCTCGCCCCGGCGTCCGTCCCGGCGGAGGTCGGACGCACCGTCGACCCCGTCGCGACCGGACACCGGATCGCCCTCGCGGTCCCCGAGCGACGCGCGGACGTGCTCACCGTCCTGGCCGACTCCATGGACGCGCCCTCGGCCGCCGCGGGGCCCGCGAACGTCGTGATGCAGCTGCTCAACCCTCCCGTGGCCTACGGCGTGATGGAGTCGCGAGTGGAATCCGGTGCGCTGTACAAGCATCCGATCAAACGCAGCCGCACCACCTTCACCTACCTCGCCGTCGCGATCCTCGGGAACGCGAGCGACCGGGTCCGGTATCGCACGGCGGTCGACGGTGCCCACCGTCAGGTGCAGCCCACCGCCGACAGCCCGGTCAAGTACAACGGCATGGACCGCAACCTGCAGCTGTGGGTGGCGATGTGCCTGTACGTGGGGTTCGAGGACACGCACCAGCTGCTGCGCGGGCGGATGAGCCGCGAGCAGCGCGCCCTGTTCTACCGCGACTCCGCGCCGCTCGGCACCACACTGCAGGTGCACCCGGACATGTGGCCCGCCACCCCCGAGGACTTCGATGCGCTGTGGATCGAGCTGTGCGAGCAGAAGATCCGGCCCACCACCGAGACGCGCGATTACCTGCGCCAGCTCGTCGACCTCACCTTCGTCGGCGCGGTGCCCGGCCCGCTCAAGGGCTTCTCCCGGTTCCAGACGGCGGGCTTCCTCGCGCCGCGGTTCCGCGAGGCGATGCAGATCGAGTGGACCGCCGCCGATCAGCGTCGCTTCGACCTGTTCTGGCGCGTGCTCGCCGGCGTGAACCGGCTCGTCCCGCTCGCGCTGCGGCGCCTGCCCTACCGCCTGCTCCTCGCGGACATGCGACTGCGCGCGAAGCTCCGCCGCCCCCTCATCTGACCACCCGCGCCGGCCGGTCCGGGCGCCGGCCTGTGTGGGATCGACCCGCTGAGCGGGGTCGATCCCACACAGGACGCGGACGCGTCAGCCGAACTGCCGGCGCAGGACCGGCTTGGTGATCTTGCCGGCGGGGTTGCGGGGCAGCTCGGGCACCACCACCAGATCACGCGGGTGCTTGTAGCGGGCGATGTGGTCGTTCAGGAACTCCGAGAGCGACTCCACGGACAGCTCCTCGCCGTCGCGCACACTCACGACGGCGACCACGGCCTCACCCCACTTCTCATCCGGCCTGCCGATGACGGCCACCTCGACGACGGCCGGGTGAGCCGCGACGGCGTTCTCGACCTCCACCGAGTAGATGTTCTCGCCGCCCGAGATGATCATGTCCTTCGCACGATCGGTGATGTAGACGAAGCCCTCGTCGTCCATCCGCACCAGGTCGCCCGAGTGGAACCAGCCACCGTCGAAGGCCGCCCGCGTGGCCTCGACGTTGTTCCAGTACCCGGCCATCATGTTGGGTCCGCGGTAGACGATCTCGCCGACCTCGCCGCGCGGCACGTCCTCGCCCTCGGGATCGACGACGCGGGCGGCCACGGTACGCACCACCTTTCCGACGGAGCCGAGCTTGCGGAGCGTGTCCTCTCCCGCGAGGGCGCAGGTGACGGGCGACATCTCGGTCTGGCCGAAGACGGCACAGATGGTGGCGTCCGGGAACGTCTCGACCAGGGCGCGCAGCAGCGTCTCGCTGGCGGGCGCGGCGCCCCACCAGACGTACTTGAGCTTCAGGTCGCGCGGGCGGGCCTGCTGCTCCGCCACCGCGAGCTGCCACTGCACCGGCACCATGAACATCGTCGTGATCCCCTCGCGCTCGAGGACGTCCAGCGTGTGCGCGGGATCGAACGCGCCCAGCGGGAAGATCACCGACGTGGTCCCGGCGATGAACGCGGTCGCCAGCACGCCGAAGCCCGCGATGTGGAACAGCGGCACCGCGACGGCCCCGACGGCCTCGCTGTCCACCGATCCGGGCGCGATGAGATTGTTGAAGCCCTGCGCCGTCATGTTCACGTGGGTGAGCACCGCGCCCTTCGGGCGGCCCGTGGTACCCGAGGTGTACATGATGAGGGCGGGGGAATCCTCCGGCACGTCGACGACGGGAGCCGGGCGCCCCTCCGCGACGAGGTCCTCGTAGGCCAGGGCGCCGGCGGCCTCGTCGGCACCGTCGAATCGGATGCGCAGGCCGAACTCCGCGCCCGCGGCGGACGCGGCCGCCACCAGCGGGTCGAACGGGGCCTCGTAGACGATGGCGCTGCAGCCCGTGTCCTGCGCCAGGTACGCCACCTCGGGCGGGGCCATCCGGAAGTTGACGGGCACGGCGATGCCACCCAGGGCCGTCACGGCGAGGACGGCCTCGACGTACTCGAGCCGGTTGAGGCCGAGCACGAGCACCCGGTCGCCGAACGAGACGCCGCGCTCGGCGAGCGCGCCGGCGACGGCGCTCACCCGGTCCGCGAGCCGCCCCCACGTGAGCGTGTTGTCCAGGTACTTCAGGGCCGGTTGATCGCCGCGCATGACGGCGTGATTGCGGACCTGGTTGTTCCAGGTGTTGCGCTGTGAGCTGCGGGGCTCCTCCGTGCGCGGGAACCAGGCGATGTTCTCAAGAGCGGTCATGTATGGGATTGTGTTCTAGAACATGTTCGACGGGGAGCCGAATCGCACAAAGTTAAAGAATAGTGATTCACTTGTGACCTACCCGACGACAGTCACCCATGGAAGGAACACCGTGCCCGAAGCATTCATCTACGAGGCCATCCGCACTCCGCGCGGTAAGCAGCGCGGCGGCGCGCTGCACGCCACCAAGCCCCTGGACCTGGTCGTCGGCCTGATCGACGAGCTCAAGGACCGCTACCCCACGATGGATCCGTCCGCGATCGACGACATCGTGCTCGGCGTGGTCTCCCCCGTGGGCGAGCAGGGCGGCGACATCGCCCGCACCGCCGCCACCGTCGCGGGCCTGCCCGAGACCGTGGCGGGCGTGCAGATCAACCGGTTCTGCGCCTCGGGCCTGGAGGCCACCAACATGGCGGCGCAGAAGGTCGCCGCCGGGCTGGGCGACGACCTGGTGCTCGCGGGCGGCGTCGAGTCGATGTCGCGCGTGCCGCTGGGCTCCGACGGCGGCGCGATGCACCAGGACGTGACGACCAACTACGACACCTACTTCGTGCCGCAGGGCATCGGGGCCGACCTGATCGCGTCGATCGACGGCTACACCCGCGAGGACGTGGACACCTACGCCGCGCAGTCGCAGGCCAACGCCGCAGCCGCGTGGGACAACGGCTGGTTCGCCAAGTCGGTCGTTCCCGTCAAGGACATGAACGGCCTGACGGTGCTCGACAACGACGAGCACCGTCGCCCCGGCACCACCGTCGAGGGCCTCGGCAAGCTCCGCCCCGCCTTCGACGGCATCGGCGAGATGGGCGGCTTCGATGCCGTCGCGCTGCAGAAGTACTACACCGTCCCGAAGATCAATCACGTCCACACGGGCGGCAACAGCTCGGGCATCGTCGACGGTGCCGCCCTGCTGCTGATCGGCAACGAGGCGGGCGGCACGAAGGCCGGCCTGACCCCGCGGGGCCGCATCGTGGCCACGGCCGTGACCGGTTCGGAGCCCACCATCATGCTCACCGGCCCCACGCCGGCCACCGAGAAGGTCCTCGCGAAGGCTGGCCTGTCGAAGGAGCAGATCGACCACTGGGAGCTCAACGAGGCCTTCGCGTCCGTCGTGCTGCGGTGGATGAAGGACATGAAGCTCGAGCGCGAGCAGGTGAACCCGCTCGGCGGCGCCATCGCGCTGGGCCACCCCCTCGGCGCGACCGGCGCGATGCTGGTCTCGACGGTGCTCGACAACCTCGAGCGCACCGGCGGCCGCTACGGCCTGATGACCCTGTGCGTCGGCGGCGGCATGGGCATCGCCACCATCATCGAGCGCCTCTGACCGGCCGGAAAGACTACGGAGACAACAATAGACATGGCTGAGAACATGATCCGCTGGGAGCAGGACGCCGACGGCATCGTCACCCTGACGATGGACGACCCCACCAGCTCCGCGAACACCATGAACGACCTGTACCGCGAGTCGATGGGCGCCACCATCGACCGCCTGGAGGCCGAGAAGGACTCCATCACCGGCGTCGTGCTGACCTCCGCGAAGAAGACCTTCTTCGCCGGCGGCAACCTGGGCCTGATCCGCCAGGCCACCAAGGCCGACGCGCAGCAACTCACCGACAACGTCGAGTCGATGAAGGCGCAGCTGCGCCGCCTCGAGACCCTCGGCAAGCCGGTGGTCGCCGCGATCAACGGCGCCGCCCTCGGCGGCGGCCTGGAGATCGCGCTGGCCACGCACCACCGCATCGCCGCCGACGCGCGCGGCTCGCAGATCGGCCTGCCCGAGGTCACCCT
This sequence comes from Tsukamurella sp. NPDC003166, assembly GCF_040611135.1. NCBI lineage: Bacteria > Bacillati > Actinomycetota > Actinomycetes > Mycobacteriales > Tsukamurellaceae > Tsukamurella > Tsukamurella sp. NPDC003166. The sequence continues at coordinate 186,985 of NZ_JBEXNL010000003.1, read as the reverse complement.
CGGCCTGCTCCCGGGCGGCGGCGGCATCGTCCGTACCGTACGGCTGCTCGGCCTGCAGGGTGCCCTGATGGGCGTGCTGCTGCAGGGCCCGCGGATGAAGCCGGCCAAGGCCCAGCAGGTCGGCCTCGTGCACGAGGTCGTGGGCACCGTCGAGGAGCTCATCCCCGCCGCGAAGGCGTGGATCAAGGCCAATCCCGAGGGCGGCGTGCAGCCCTGGGACGTCAAGGGCTACAAGATCCCCGGCGGGTCACCGTCCTCGCCCGCGATCGCGGCGAACATCCCGGCGTTCCCCGCGAACCTGCGCAAGCAGCTCAAGGGCGCCCCGATGCCCGCGCCGCGCGCCATCATGGCCGCCGCGGTCGAGGGCGCGATGGTCGACTTCGACACCGCTTCGGTGATCGAGGGCCGCTACTTCGTCTCGCTGGCCACCGGCCAGGTCTCGAAGAACATGATCAAGGCGTTCTTCTTCGACCTGCAGCACATCAACGGCGGCGGCTCGCGACCGGAGGGCTACGACAAGTACCAGGCCAAGAAGGTCGGCGTCATCGGCGCCGGCATGATGGGTGCGGCCATCGCGTACGTCTCCGCCAAGGCCGGCATCGAGGTCGTGCTCAAGGACATCGACCTGGACGCCGCCAAGCGCGGCAAGGCCTACTCCGAGAAGCTCGAGGAGAAGGCACTCGCCAAGGGCCGCACCACCGCCGAGAAGTCGGCGGAGCTGCTCGCGCGGATCACGCCCACCGTCGACGCCGCCGATTTCGCCGGCGTGGACCTGGTGATCGAGGCCGCCTTCGAGTCGGTCGAGGTCAAGCACAAGGTGTTCCAGGAGATCGAGGACATCGTGGAGCCGGACGCAATCCTGGGCTCCAACACCTCGACCCTGCCGATCACCATCCTCGCCGAGGGCGTCAAGCGGTCCGAGGACTTCATCGGCATCCACTTCTTCTCCCCCGTCGACAAGATGCCGCTGGTCGAGATCATCCGCGGCGCCAAGACCTCGGACGCGGTGCTGGCGAAGGTGATCGACTACACCCTGCAGATCAAGAAGACCCCGATCGTGGTCAACGACTCGCGCGGCTTCTTCACCTCGCGGGTCATCGGCACGTTCGTCAACGAGGCCATCGCGGCCGTCGGCGAGGGCGTGAACCCGGTGCTCATCGAGCAGGCGGGCCAGCAGGCCGGCTACCCGGCCGCGCCGCTGCAGCTGATGGACGAGCTGACGCTCACGCTGCCGCAGAAGATCCGCAAGGAGACCCGTGCGGCCGCCGAGGCCGCCGGCAAGCCGCTGCCCGTGCACGGCAGCGACGCCGTGGTCGACGCGATGGTCGACGCGGGCCGCACCGGTCGCAAGGACGGCGCCGGCTTCTACGACTACGTGGACGGCAAGCGCACCGGCCTGTGGCCGGGCCTGAAGAATCTCCTGCCCGCGGGCCAGGACATCCCGTTGCAGGACATGATCGACCGGATGCTGTTCGCCGAGTCGCTCGAGACCGTGCGCTGCTTCGACGAGGGCGTCATGGACTCCGTCGCCGATGCCAACATCGGCTCGATCTTCGGTATCGGCTTCCCGGCCTGGACCGGCGGCGTGCTGCAGTTCATCAACGGCTACGAGGGCGCTGACGGAACCGTGGGCCCCAAGGCCTTCGTCGCTCGCGCGCGGGAGCTGACCAAGTACGGCGAGCAGTTCACCCCGCCCGCCTCCCTGGTCGCCAAGGCCGAGGCCGGCGAGACCTACGAGTAGGACTCACTGAGCCGCAACGCTATTGAGAGGTCCGGTACCGCCACTGGTGGTACCGGACCTCTTGTTTCCCGGTTCGACGGTGCGCCGCGGGTCTCCGGGAAATCGTCCGAACGGATGATGGCCATCACCCCGTTCGCCGAATACGCTCCGCGCATGCGCTTCAACCCGCCGCCGAACTGGCCGCCCGTCCCCGCAGGATGGGAACCGGCTCCCGGGTGGCAGCCCGACCCGGAATGGCCGCCGGTCCCGCAGGACTGGCCGCTGTGGATCGACGACCACCTTTCCCATCCGGCCTCGTCACCCCGGAGCCGTCTCCGAGCGGTCTCGATCGTCGCGGTGGTCGTTGTGGTGATGGCCGCCGCGGTGGCCTGGTTCGCGGTACGCGCCACGTCACCCGACACCGGCGACCATCCAGCGGTGCGCGGCACCATGACACTCACCGGAACCGTTCCCGTTGAGCTGAATCCGACGTCACTGGCACTGTCCCGAGACGGATCGCTCCTGCTCGTCGCGAACAACACCGCCGCCACGCTCTCGGTGATCGACCCGGCACGGTTGCAGTCCCTACGCACGGTGGCGGTTCCCGGCGACTACCAGTCCGACGTGGTATTCGACGATTCATCGGGTCTCGCGTATCTGCCCAGTTACGGGGGCAGCCACGTATCCGTGGTCGATCCACGCCGCGGAGCCGTGGTCGACCGGATCTCCGTGGGCGCCAAGCCCGGAGCGCTCGCCCTCTCCGCGGATGGGAAACTGCTGTTCGTTCTGGAGACCGTCGATGATCGGGTCGCGATCATCGACCTCTCCACCCGCCGGATTCTGGACCGGATCGCCATCAGTGGCAGCCCGGACACCCTTGCGCAATCACCCGACGGACGGACCCTGTACGTCCAGACCTGGGAGAGCGCCAGCACGATCGCGATCATCGACGTCCCCACGCGGCGCGTGACGCGCTCCCTCCCGGCCGGTCCCAACGCATCCGCGATCGCGATCACGCCGCGTGGCGACGAGCTCCTCGTCGCGAACGTCTACCAGAACACGGTCTCCATTATCGATCCCGACGACGGACGTATGATCACACCGATCCCGGTCCCCAAGGGACCCATCCATATAGCTGTCTCACCCGACGGCGGGACCGCGTACGTCTCAACCCAGGGGGACGCGCTCATCTCGATCGATATCGCGGCGCGCCGGATCGCCGGCACGCTCGCGGTGGACGGCGCACCGTCGGGCTTGCAAGTCTCGCCGGACGGCCGGACGCTCTACGTGACGAGATCGACCGACAAGAGCGTGGCCGTGGTGTCGCTCACCTGACGCCTCGTCAACGCAGGTGCGGCGGTACCAGGTTCGTCGTGCCCACTCCCTCAGTCGGCGAAGCGGGCCGCGCGCTTGCCGAGCATGGCGGCGACGCCCTCCTTGTGGTCGTCGGTCTGCAGGAGGACGACCTGGTCGTCGGTCTCGCGACGGAGGGCGTCGTCGAGGCCCGCGAGGGTGGAGGCGTTCATGGCGCGCTTGGTGGCGGCGATCGCCTCCCGCGGTCCGGACGCGAGCTTCGCGGCCGCGGCGGCGACGGCACCGTCGAGCTCCTCCGCCGGGCGGACCGCCGTGACCATGCCGGCGGCGAGGGCCTCTGGCCCGTAGACGCGTTCGCCGAGCAGGGCCATGCCCATAGCCCGGGTACGGCCGATGGCGGCCGGGACGAGGGCGGTGGTGCCCGCGTCGGGCACCAGGCCGATGCCGACGAAGGGCAACAGGAAGTAGGCGGTGTCGGCGACGAAGGTAAGGTCGGCGGCCAGCGCCAAGCCGACCGCCATTCCCGCGCACGGACCGTTCACCTTGGCGATCACCGGGATCGACGCCGCGACGATCGCGCGGACGTACGCGTTCACCGCGTCGAGCGCCTCCTGTGGCTCCGCCGCCTCCCCCGCCAGGTCGGCGCCCGTACAGAAGGCCTTGCCCTCGCCGGTGATGATCACGACGCGGATCCCGGGGTCCGCGTCCGCTTCGGAGATGAAGCGGGCGAGGTCCCACGCCGCGCGAACGCCGAAGGCGTTCATCCGCTGCGGGCGGGCGATGGTGATCGTCAGGACGCCGGATTCGACGGTGCGCAGGAAGTCCTCGCTCATGCCACCGACTCTTCCACCCGTACCAGCGGCGCGAGGCGCCGTTCGACGATGGACGCGCCCTCGGTGATCATCCGCTCGATGAGCGCAGCCACCGTCGGGACGTCGCGGATCAGGCCCTGGCACAGGCCGACGCTCCAGATGCCGGCCTCGACGTCGCCGGCCTCGAAGACCGTGCGGCCCCGGGCGCCCGCGACGAGGTGCCGGATGTCCTCGAACTCGCAGCCCGCCGCCTCGGTCTCGACCACCTCGATGGACACCGAGTTCTTCGCCACACGCGCGGTGTTGCCCAGGGTGCGGAAAATGAGTTTCGTGTCCAGCTCGGAGTTCTCGACGATCTGCTGCTTCACCTCGGGCGCGATCGGGGACTCGACCGTGCAGAGGAAGCGGCTGCCCATGTTGATGCCGTCCGCGCCCAGCGCGATCGCGGCGACGAGCCCGCGGGCGTCCGCGATACCGCCCGACGCCAGGATCGGGATGTCGAGCGCGTCCGCGGCGGCGGGGATCAGCACGAGGCCGGGGATGTCGTCCTCGCCCGGGTGGCCGGCGCACTCGAAGCCGTCGATCGACACCGCGTCCACGCCGATGGCCTGCGCCTTGAGCGCGTGCCGGACGCTGGTGCACTTGTGGATCACCTTGACGCCGTGGTCCTTCAGGTACGGCAGGAACTTCGCAGGGTTCGACCCCGCGGTCTCGATGATCCGCACTCCCGATTCCACTGCTGCCCGCAGATACTCCTCGTAGGGCGGCGGGTCGATCGTCGGGAGCACGGTGAGGTTCACGCCGAACGGGTTCGACGTCAGGTCACGCGCCCGCGCGATCTCCTCGCGGAGCGCCTGCGGCGTGGGTTGCGTGAGGGCGGTGATGATGCCGAGCCCGCCGGCCTCGGACACCGCGGCGGCGAGGCCGGCGCGCCCCACCCACATCATGCCGCCCTGGACGATCGGGTACCGGACGCCGAACTGCTCGGTGAAGCGCGTTGAGAACATGCCCGAAAGCTAGCACAGATGAGAGAACAGTCTCTAACATATGGTTCAGATGCCCGAGAACTTCCGGAGGACCGCATGACCGCACCGTCGAACCTGCAGACCGGTGACCTGATCTCCACCGACCCCCGCACCGGGGCCGAGGTGGCCCGCTTCCCCGTGGCCGACGCCGCGACCGTGATCGAGACCGTCGACGCCGCCCGCGAGGCGGCGGCCTGGTGGGGCGACCTCGCGCCGAAGGCCCGGCGGAGTTGGCTGCTGCGCTTCCGCGCGGAGCTGTCGCGGCGGGCGGAGGAGCTCGCCGCGGTGATCTCCGCCGAGACCGGCAAGCCGACCGACGACGCGCTGCTCGAGGTCATGCTCGCCGTCGTGCACATCGACTGGGCCGCCAAGAACGCCGAGAAGGTTCTCGCCCGGCGCAAGGTCCCGTCGGGCCTGCTGGGCGCGAACCTGGCCGCCACCGTCGAGTACCGGCCCTTCGGCGTCGTCGGCTGCATCGGCCCGTGGAACTACCCCGTCTTCACACCGATGGGCTCGGTCTCCTACGCGCTGGCCGCGGGCAACGCCGTCGTCTTCAAGCCCAGCGAGCTCACGCCCGCCGTGGGCCAGTTCCTCGCCGACACCTGGAACGCCGCCTGCCCGGGACAGCCGGTGCTGCAGGTGATCCACGGCGGCGGGGAGACCGGTGCCGCGCTGTGCCGCTCGGGTGTCGACAAGCTGGCCTTCACCGGCTCCGCCCGCACCGCCCGCACCGTCATGGCCACCTGCGCCGAATCGCTCACGCCCGTCACCATCGAGGGCGGCGGCAAGGACGCCTTCCTCGTCGACTCGGACGCGGACATCGGCGCCGCGGTGGACGCCGCCGCGTTCGGCGCCTTCGGCAACGCCGGGCAGACCTGCGCCGGCGTCGAGCGGGTGTACGTGGTGTCCGACCGGTACGACGAGTTCGTCGACAAGCTCGTCGCGCGGACCCGCACCGTGCGCGGCGGGGACGACGACGGCGCCGACTACGGTCCGGCGACGATGGCCCGGCAGCTGCCGATCATCGCCGGTCACATCGACGACGCGCTCGCCCACGGTGGGCGGGCACTGGTCGGGGGCCGGGAGTCCGTGGGCGAGACCACGGTTCAGCCCGTCGTGCTCGTGGACGTCCCCGAGGACTCGACCGCGGTCACCGACGAGACCTTCGGCCCCACCGTGGTGGTCAACCGGGTCGCGACCGTCGAGGAGGGCATCGAGCGGGCCAACAACAGCACCTACGGGCTGTCCGCGGCGATCATGACGCGCAACGTCTCCCGCGGCCGGGAGCTGGCGCGCCTGCTCCGCGCCGGTTCGGTGGCCGTCAACTCGTTCCTGTCCTTCGCCTCCGTGCCCGCCCTGCCCTTCGGCGGGCTGGGCGACTCCGGCTTCGGCCGGATCCACGGCGCGGACGGGCTCCGCGAGTTCAGTCACCCGCAAGCCGTTGCGGTGCAGAAGTTCACGTCACCGATGAACCTGCTCACCTTCGACCGCAAGCCCCGCGACATGAAGGCGGTGCGCCTGATGCTGCGCCACGTCTACGGGCACTGAACTGCGGCTTCGGTGTCGACGGCAACGCCCGTTCCAGTGCCGCTACCCGGCCCGGTCCGGGTAGGCCGATCAGCTAGACGGGTAGTCGCGCTGCGCCGCCCCGAACTCGACGTAGAAGTCGAGCGCCGATGGATCCGCCATGGAATCACGGTTCGCGGCCCTCTCGACGGGCATGCCCTGCAACAGATTCCTGACCGGGATCTCCATCTTCTTGCCGGTCAGTGTGTAGGGGATCCGGTCCACGCGGTAGATCCGGTCCGGAACGTGGCGCGGAGAGTTCTCCACGCTGAGCCGCCGCCGGATCCGCGTCACGAGCTCCTCGTCGAGATCCACACCGTCGGCGACCCGCACGAACAAGGGCATGAAGAAGGTTCCGCCGGGCAGGGCCAAGCACACCACGAGGCTGTCATCGACCTCGTCCATCGCCTCGACGGTGCGATAGACCTCGGCCGTTCCGATCCGGACACCGAACCTGTTCAGCGTCGAATCGGACCGCCCGTGGATCTGGCACTCACCCGCCTCGTTGATGGTCAGATGGTCTCCGTGCGTCCACACCCCGGGAAAGGACTCGAAGTACGACGACCTGTACCGCTCCCCATCCGGATCGTTCCAGAAGAATAGCGGCATGGACGGCATCGGCTGGCGGACGACGAGCTCGCCGACCTCCCCGATCACCGGACGGCCGTCCTCCGAGTACGCCTGGACATCGGCTCCGAGGGTGCGGCACTGGATCCAGCCGGCATGGACCGGGAGCGTCGGAGCAGCGCCGACGAACCCCGTCGCCACATCCGTCCCGCCGCTCTGCGAGGTGAGCCAGACGTCGTCGTGGATGTTCTCGTAACACCACTCCATCACCTCGGGGCTCGCCGGTGATCCCCCGAGCATGATGCCGGAGATCTTCGACAGGTCGAATCGCTCCCGCGGGCGGACGCCCTCCTTCTCCATCAGCGCGATGTACCCGGGGCTCGTGCCGAAGAAGGTCGTGCCGGTCTCCGCCGCCATGCGCCACAGGACGTCGTGGCCGGGGTACGTGGGGCTGCCGTCGTAGATGACGGCGGCAGCCCCCGTGAGAAGGGCGGAGACGGTGATGTTCCACATGACCCATCCCGTCGTGGTGAAGAAGAACATCGACTTGCCGGGGCGGAGGTCGAAGTGGAAGTGGAGCAGCTTCGTCATCTCCAGCGTGATCCCGCCGTGACCGTGCACGATCGGCTTGGGCAGCCCCGTGGTCCCCGACGAGTAGACGACCCACAACGGGTCCTCGAACCCGGTGGGGGCGAACACGAAGTCCCGGGCGTCTCCGTCCGCGGGTGCGACCTCGTCCCAATGAGCGACCTTCGCCCGGCGGGCGCGCGGACGCGAATCGGCATCGAGATACGGGACATGGACGAGCCATTGCAGATCCGGCAGCGCTTCGGCGATCGCCGCCGACTCGGCGGTCCGAGCGAAGTCACGCCCCCCGTACCGGTACCCGTCGGGAGCGAACATCACCTTCGGGGCGATCTGCCGGAATCGGTCGAGCACACTGTTCTGCCCGAAATCCGGTGAGCAGCTCGACCACACGGCGCCGACCGCGGCGGTGGCCAGGAGCGCGACGACCGCCTGCGGGCTGTTCGGAAGGTACGACACGACGCGGTCCCCGGGGACGACGCCCACACTGCGCAACCAGGTAGCAACGTTGCGCACGGAACGCGCCAGCTCATCCCAGGTGAGAGCGCCCGCCCCACCGGCCTCCGACAGGTGATGAATCGCGACCTCACCCGGCCGCGCCCGGCGCAGGACCTCTTCCGCGTAGTTGAGCTGCGCGCCGACGAACCAGCGCGCCCCGGGCATCGCGGTTCCGGTGAGCACCGTCGAATACGGTGTGGCGGAATCGAATCCGAAATAGTCCCAGAGCGACTCCCAGAAGACCGCGATGTCGTCCACCGACCATTGCCACAGCCGCTGATAGTCCTCGAGGTCCACTCCGCGCTCGGCCCGCAGCCAGTCCAGGTACCGGGTCACATTGGAGTTCCGCACGAACTCCTCGCTCGGCGTCCACAACAGTTCACCGTCGTTCACCATCGGCCTGGCCTCCTACACCGTGATCGGGATCACTCCACTCTGGCCTCGGGGCCGCCCAGTCGCACCACCCGTCGGAGTGGCCGCACGTTCAGTCGACGAGTCCCCGGCGCCGGGCCTCCGCGACCGCCTCGCCGCGACTGACCACGCCGAGCTTGGTGTAGATGTTCTTCAGGTACCACTTGACCGTGTTCAGCTTGATACCGAACGTGCGGGCTATTCCACTGTTGGGCATGCCCCGCTCGAGCAGTCGCACGATCTCCACCTCCCGACCGTTCAGTGCCTCCTCGGGCAGGGCCCCCCGTTCGCCGGACGCGACGCCCGATCTCAGGGCCCTGTCACTCGGGGGCGACGCCGCGGTGAGCAGCGTGCGCAGGTAGTCCGACGGGATCTCCGAGACCTCGGTCGTCCGGCGACCGACCCGGAGCTGATCGCTGAGATCGGCGAGGACGCGCACGACCGCCGGGCCGCCGTCGACGACGGTCCGCACCAACCCCGCGCGACTTCCCGCCACCAGGGCCGGGAGGAGCTCGTGCAACGCCTCGTCCCGGTCGCCGGAGCTCAGTACCTCGGCGAGCGCCACCCGCGCGGCCACCTCCTCGTACGGCCACTTCGCCGCGACGGCGGCGTCGACCCGCTCCCGTGCAGCGGTCGCGGCCCCGCCGAGGTCTCCCTGTGCCAGAGCCAGTTTGGTCTGCATCGCAAGCCGACTCCGATGGATGCTCAACGAGATGCCCGTATGCACGCGAGGCCCGAGGACATCGGCACCGGCCCCGTTCCGCGCGACGAGGTCGCGCGCACCGGCGATGTCTCCGCTCGCGATCAGCAACGCCGTCAACTCCTGGTCGGCCGCGGCCGCGAGTCGGGGCAGTCGCAGCTTCGCGCCCGCCCGCCGAGCGTCGATGAGCAGCGCCCGCGCGCCGTCCTCGTCGCCGCGCAGCCGGCGAATCCTGGCCATCGTCGTATAGGACGAGATCATCAGGTCCGCGACGCCGCCCTCGATGCCCAGCAGAAGACACTTCTCGAGCAGCCGCTCGGCATCGTCGACCATGTCCCGCTCGTACAGCAGGACACCGAGCTGGCCGGACGCGAGCCGCTCGGCGTACGTGCCTGCATCCCCGCGGGAGACCGCGACCCCGATCGCGGCACGGTAGTGCCGTTCCGCGGCGTCGAGATCGAGTCGCGCGGCCTCGGCGAGACCCGCGAAACACTGGCCGTACACCGGCGCGAAGGAACCGGGATTCAGCTCGTGATAGGCGCTCGCCGAGCGCTGGGTCGCCAGCGCCTCGTCGTACCGGAAGCTGTGCAGCTCCACGAAGGACACCAGGTTCGCCGTACCCGACACCATGAACGGGCGGAAGCTCCGCGGGTCGCCGACGATCGGCGCCAGGAGCGCTGGGACGCGGTCGATCCGGTCGCTGTACACCTCGATGCACGCGGCGAGCATGTCGGCCTCGCTGCGCAGCGCGTCGGGCAGATCCGCCGACATCGCGGTGCGGACGCGGGCGAGCGCGAGGTCCGCCTCGTCCAGTCGGTGCAGCAGGCAGTACGCCCAGGCTATTGCGATCTGCAGCCGGGGCCGCGTCGCGACGATACGGGCCGGCAGCTTGTCGACGGTGCCGAGCATCGTCGCCATCCGACTCTCCTCGACCAGCATCATCGCGGCCGCCTCCACCAGATCCGCAGCCCGCTCCGGTTCACCGGCCAGAAGCGCGTGGTCGACGGCCTCGGACAGGTGTCCGGCCTTCCCGAGCCAGACGGACGCGGCCCGGTGCAGGCCGGGTATCCGGGTGGGAGCGTCTCGTTCGAGTCGCCGTCGCAGATAGCCCGCGAAGAGGTGGTGGTATCGGAACCAGGTCCCTTCGTCGTCGAGCGGAATGAGGAACAGGTTCCGGCGCTGCAACTCGTCCAGCGCCGCATGGCCGTCCGCCACACCGCTGACGACCGCCGCGAGGTCGGCGCACAGCCGGTCACAGATCGACGTGGCCAGCAGGAAGTCGAGGAGATCGGACGACAGGGCGTCGAGTACCGCCTCCGCGAGATACTCCCCGATCGAATGGTGCCGGCCGCCGAAGGCCGCTATCGCCGCCGCGGGATCCGCGCTCTCGCGCAGCGACAGGGTCGCCAACTGCAGTGCCGCGACCCAGCCGTCGGTGGTCGCCCAGAGCCGGTGAACGTCCTCGTCGCCGAGGCGCAGCGCGTTCATCTCGCGGAGGAAGACCGCGGACTCCTCCTCGTCGAACCGCAATTGCCGGGCGTCGATCTCGTTGAGCCGGTTGCGGACCCGCAGCTCGGCGACGGCATGGACCCGCATCCTGCTGGTGACGATCAACCGAAGGTTCTCGGGGCAGTAGCCGAGCAGGTAGGCGAAGACATCGAGCACCGATTCATCATCGACCAGGTGCCAGTCGTCGATGACCACGGCGACCGGGGCACCGTACTCCCTGATCTGATCGATCAGGCCGGCGACCACCGCGCGCACACCGTCCTGGGCGTTCTGCTCGGCGATGGCGATCAGCCCCGAACCCAGCGTTGCGTCCGCGCGAGTGATCGCGGCGATCAGATCCCGGAGGAACCAGACGGGGTTGTTGTCGTCGCGATCGATGCTGAGCCACCCCACGGCGACACCCTCGCCGCGCAGGAGCTCCTGCCACTGCGCCGCGAGGGTGCTCTTGCCGTATCCCGCCGGACCGTGGATGACCGTGAGCGCGCTGTCGCCCCCGGCGGCGAGCACGTCGAGCAGCCGCTGGCGCCGCACCAGGGCACGACGGACCATCCGGGACTCGAACTTCGTCGAGGCCGGAGGAGTTCCGCTCGGATCGATAGCGGGCCGCGGGCTGATCATTCACCACTCATTCACATCGACGGCATCGGACACGGGACAAGGTTAGGTCGCACTCCCCCACGCTCTCAGGGCAGCCTCCGGCGATCAGGCCGTCAGCACGCGCACCCGCTCCAGGACGCGCTCGGGTTGCGCGCGAGCCGGCACACGCGCCAGAAGCACACCCCTGGCCGGCCGCTCCGCGGGCGGGTCCCCGTCCCAGAACCCCTCGTCGATCAGCACCGCCGTCGCCACGCCGTCGACCTCCCGGCCCGTCACCCAGAAGCGGGGTGCCCGGGAGGCCGGAAGATCCGCGGGAACCGAACGCGCGACCAGTCCGAACGCCCAGCGGTAGTGCGCGGCGACATTGTGGATCGGCCCGTACAACTCGACCCGGTCCGCGGTGAGCGGCTCACCCGAATCGGACTCGCCGATCACCAGCGCGTCGAGTCCGCTCTCGGACAGCGTCCGAAGCAGATCCGCCGTGTACACCGCCGCCGAGTCGACGTCGTCCTCATCCCACTCCGGCTCCACGCCGTCGAACGCGCTGCGATACGCCAGGGCGGCCATCGATTCCGGCGCTCCGAGGACCAGCGCAACGCTCCTGCCGCCGAGCGCCGATTTCAGCGACCCGACGAGATCGGCGAGCAGGACGCGCAGCCCCTCGTCGGCGAACAGCGTCCGGAGCGGCGCCGTCGGCCGTGTGCGTTCCGCCATCTCGCTGACCAGGTCCGGGTGCGCCCCGATCCAGGTCGCGAGGACCGCGGCACCGTCGACCTCGACGACGGCGGAGTCGATGAGACCCGTCGCCCGGCGGTGCCAGGCGACCACGCCGTCGACGTCGAGCCACGGCACCGGTTCTCCGAGCAGCTCGGTGACGTAATCGGTGTAGGCGAACCAGACCGCGTCCGCCCGCTCGCCGGCGAGGGCCGCCGCCAAGGTCATCGTCTCAGCCCCTGTCCTGCGCGCGCAGCGCCGCGAGCTCACCCTCGAGCCGCGCGATCTCGACGTCCTTCGGGTTCGGCATCATCATGCTCTGCAACGCGTCACCCGGCATCGCCACGCGCTGCCCCATGGAACTGCCGTACACGACCGACGAGGCCCCCCACGCGCCGAAGTAGGGCAGGTGCTCGGGCGGTTCCGCAGTGACCCACTGCTCCACGAACTCGTCGTACGGCACCCCGCGCGCGATGCGCGCCCGGCGCTCCGCAGCACGTGCCTCGTCGGTCGCGGCCTCGTCGAGGATCCCCGTCGCGGGATCGACGACGACCTGGTAGACGGTCTGCGCGACCCCGACCGAAAGGAGATCCTCCTCGATGTCCTTGATCACCAGCTCCGGATCCCGCTCCAGGACATCCCCGTAGCCGGCTCCGCCGCCCTGGCACATCATGTTCAGCTCTCCGCGCTGCACCAGCTTGAAGGTCTGCGCCATCGGCGCCGTGGAGTACTTGCCACCCTCGAAGGGCCGGCGGTTCATGATGTCGACGATGTCGAAGTTCGCGTTGTCCGGATTCTGCGCCAGCTGGTCCAGGACGTCGATGCCCTCGACGCGGCACAGCGGGTACGCGGGCGTGCCGTATCCCCCGAACAGCCCCTGCAGCGCAGAGAACTTCGAACCGGTGCAGCCGAACATGAATCCCCAGAAGTCCGTCTTCTGCGAGGTCGCGATCTGTTCGTATCCGAGGCCGCCGCGGTACTTGCCGAACCCGATCCGGTCCTTGGCGAGGGTGAACGCGCCCAGGCGCACGATCGGCAGTTCCTCCTCCGCCAGTTCCATCTCACCGATGTCGCAGTACGCCGCGAACGGCGGGGACACCGAGTGCTCGCCGTCCCGGTTGTAGCGTCCGCCCTGGCCGGCGCCGTTGATGTCGGCGCAGAAGTTGCCGACCTCCTGCCCGTGCTGGGTGAGGCCGCCGTAGATCATCGTGGCGGGCTGGTCGTACTGCGAGGCCAGGATCGACGTGTACTGCTTCGGGAGCTGGTAGATGAACTTCGCCATGGGGATCACGGGGAAGGTCATCGCCTTGAACAGCGGGATGAGGCTCATCGCCTGCGGGGTGACGAACGACGCGTTGACGAGGGAGTTCTCGTCCCAGACGAAGTTCAGGGGCGTGAACACCGCCTGCGTCTGCGGCAGGTCGGGCCAGATGTTCTGCAGGAAGCCCGACATCAGCATCGTCTTCATCGAGCCCTGACTCGTGTTGATCGACCGGTTCAGGAACTCCGGCGAGGTGCCCCGGAAGTCCATCGTCATCTCATCGCCCTCGACCGTGATCGCGCAGTTGATCCGGATCAGAACGTTCTCGCGGAGCGTCGAGTCGCAGAATCCGGTGACTCGCGTCGTGCCGTCGGGGAGCTCGCCGATGCGCCGGCGGACCTCGGTCTCCACCCCTTCGATGTGCTGACGCATGGTGCCGATCAACGCGTCGGGACCGAACTCGTCCAGCACCGATTCGATGCGCTTGCGCAGCCGCAGCAGCGAGTGCAGCTTGACCGACATGTCCTCGTACTGCAACTTCGGGTCGCGCACCGAGTTCTGCAGGAAGGTCTGGAGATCGCGGCGGATCTTGAAGTTCTCGATCACCTTGAACGGGGGCATCTTGAGCCCCTCGTCGAACTTGCTCTCCGCGGCCGCCGGCATGCCACCGGGCTCGATCGAGCCGTTCTCGCCCTCGTGGATCGTCGCAGAGAGCCACGCGACCAGCTCGCCCTTGTGGTACAGCGGCATGATGGTCGACTGATCGGTGTTGTGGATTCCGCCGAATCGCGCGTCGTTGTGGATGAAGCCGTCACCGTCGTTGATGCCGACGGTCGGCTCGTCCGCCCAGGTGCGCAGGATGTACTTGATCGGATAGTGGCAGCAACCGGCGAATCCGACGACGCCCTTCGGTGCGATCATCGACAGGTCACCGGACGCGGTGAAGATCGCCGCGACGAGGTCGCCCCACTTGGCGCCGGGGGCCGCTCCCATCTGCTCGATCATGGTGTTCGACTCGTCGAGTGCGGCCATGATCCGGCCACGGATCTGGTTGACGAGGTGCGGGTCGATCCCGTCCTCGCCGAGGACCCGGGTCTCCCGCTCGGACCGTCCTTCGATCCGATGATTGCGGAAGATCTCCGGGTCGGGACCGTGGAAGAGGACGTTGCCGGCAAGGAATTCGTCCCGAAGCGCCTGGTCCTCAGCGCTCAGTGTGGTGTTCTCGCACATGTTTCCTTCTTTCAAGTCTGGTTCGAGTGCCGAAGATCAGTTCGAGATCCGGGTCATCCACGCCGCACGACCGGCCACGGCCTGGTACCGCCAACCGGGCTCCACGAGGTACGTCGTCGCCTCCGTCTCGACCACTGCGGGCCCGGTGATGTCGGTGCCGGGGGTGAGGGCCGCCTCGTCGTAGATGGTGGTCTCGACGGGACCGTCGACACCCACGAAATGGCACTCACGAGTGCCGACCGGCTCGGGGGTGGTCCCGTTCTCGAGCGGGGTCAGATCCTCGAACTGGACACCCGGCGTCTCGACCCAGGACAGCACGCGCACGGTGTTGATGCGCACGCCGGTCGCGGTGGCCTGGCTTCCCTCGCCGAACCGCTCCGCGTACCGCCGATCGAAGGTACTTATGAGGTCGAGCACGTCCTTCTGCGAGTTGATCCGGTTGCTCTCGGCCTGGACCGATGTCTGCACGCGCTGGTTCCCGTATCGCATGTCCAGTTCCAGCCGGTGCTTGACCAGCGAGCCGTCGATCCCCTGCCGCTCGAGATCCGCGCGCCCGCGGGCCTCCAGCTCTTCGACCTGACTGTTGAAATCGGTGTACTCACTCATGAAGTACGCGCTCGTCGGGTCGAACAGCACGATCCACGCGTTGGCCTCGTGAATGTGCATCTGGTTCATGTCGCCCGCACCGACCGCCGAGAAGATCGGCGCGTGCGGCGGGCACAGCACCCGGTCGGTACCCAGAGCCGTGGCGATCCCGCATCCGTGGAGCGGGCCGTTGCCGCCGTAGGCGAGGACGGTGAAATCGGCGGGTTCGTGCCCGCGGACCCGCAGCTCGGTGGCGATGCCGTTGGCCATGTTGGCGTCGACCGTCCGCTTGATCAGCTTGGCGGCCTCGGTCACGTCGAGATCGAGGTCGTCGCACAACTCGTCCTCCACCGCCCGCTTGCTCCGACGGCGGTTGAGAGCGATCTTGCCGCCGGCGTAGTTCTCCGGATCGAGGTAGCCGAGGAGCAGATCCGAGTCGGTGACGGTCGGCCGCAGGCCGCCGCGGTCGTAGCACGCCGGGCCGGGGTCGGAGCCCGCGCTCTCGGGACCGACCGCCACCGTCTTGAAGACCGGGTCGTAGCTGCAGATCGACCCGCCGCCCGCTCCGAGGGTCACCAGGTGAACCATCGGAATGCTCACCATCCAGCGCTCGATGACCGGCTCGAAGTCGTAGTGCTTGACGCCGCCCTCGACGACGATGCCGATGTCGAAGCTGGTACCACCCATGTCCGTGGCCACCACGTTGCCGATGCCGGTCTTCTTCGCCAGCGCCTCGGAGGCGCCGATGCCGGCGACCGGCCCCGAGTGCACGGTCTGGAGTGCGTCGGTGGAGTTGAGCTGCGCCATGCCGCCGGAGTTGTGGATCACCAGCATCGGCTTCTCGTAGCCCTCCTCCCGCAGGTGCAGCTCGAGGCTGCCCAGGCCGTGGTACATCGGGCTGTGCAGGAAGCCGTCCATGATGGTCGACGTCGCCCGGGTGTACTCTCCCTTGCGCCCGCTGACCTGGTGGGACAGCAGCATCGGGACGGCACCCAGCAGGTGGCCCGGGTACTCCTCGAGGAAGATCTCCCGGACGCGGAGCTCATGGGCGGGGTTGACGACGCTGTTCGCCAGGCAGACGACGATGGTCTCCGCGCCCCGGTCGATCAGCTCGCGCAGCGCATCCCGGACTCGATTCTCGTTCAGCGTGAGCAGGACATCACCCTCGAAATCCACCCGCTCGTTGACCTCACGGATGAGGGGGATCGGCACGATCGCGTCGGGCCGTTCAGCGTTCGGGATGTCGAGCAGCGACTTCCAGTCGAGGCCGACGCCGTAGCCCTTCGCCCGGGCCAGCGGCACCGACGCGCGGAACCCCGCGGTGGTCAGCAGGCCGACGCGCGGCCCCTTGCGCTCGATCAGCGCATTGGTGCCGAGAGTGGTCGCGTAGCGGACCGAATCAACGCCCGAAAGGAGCTCGCGGGTCGTGAGGTCGAGCTCCTTGCACGCCGTCGCGAGCGCGTCGTTGAAGCCGAGTGCGAGGTTCTGGTGGGTGGTCAGCGACTTCTGGAGAAGAGTGTGCTCGTCCCAGACGACGAAACAATCGGTGAAGGTTCCGCCGATGTCTACCGATACTCGACGCATGTCAGAATTCCTCTCCGGGGCGGGCGTGGGGGTGCTCGGTGACCTCGACGTCGCGCCACCGGGCCTTGAGCGCGTCGATGTCGAACTCGATGTCGTGCGTGGGCGGGTGGCCCGGCGGCAAGTACTCCGCCTCCACCAGTAGCCCGCACGTCGGGCAGTAGTACTCGAGGATGCGGCACCACGTCGGATCCGGAGCGAAGGTGAACTCGTACATCTCCGGATCGAGCAGAGGTTGGTGGATCTCCCGCGGGTCACGGTCGTAGACGAGCAGGCCACGCTTGTAGTTCTCCCGCGCGGAGATCAGCTCAGCGTCGCAACCCCGACATTCCCAGGACTCCGCGTCGAGGTCGATGCGGAGGTTCTCGGTGACTAGGACTTTCTTCATGGTGATCCTCGTGTTTCGGTTCAATCGTTGATAGGAGAAGGAGCAATCCGCTTACTGACGGGAGAGCAGAATGTCGCCGTTCTCATTGATCTGGAACTGCCACAGCGGGTCGATCCGGCACGTGAAGAACTCGTCCTCCAACACCGCCGGACCAGCGGCGTACACCGCACCGACCTGGTCCTCGACGCGGTACAGCGGCGCATCGATCTCCTGACCGTCGCGAAGCACCTTCCGGGTACCCGCCGCGACCGCGCGCGGCGTGCCCGCCGGGATCTCCACGCCGAGTCGACCGCTCAGGACGGGGTGGGGCGCCACGGATACGACGGAGACCGCCAGGGTGGCCTCGTCGCCGGGGGCCGCCGGGTAGTCGGCAGTTCCGGAGCCATCGCCGAGATCGTGCTCGGTGACCGCACCGTCGTTCTCGATCCGCAGCGTCACGGAGACGGTGCAGTCGGCCAGATCGGCGCCCTCGGCGAACATGTCGCGCTTGGCCGCCTCGAGGATCTCTGCGAGCGCGGCGGGGACCGCGGCAGCGTCGTCCACCAGGGTCTCGTACCGGTGGCCGATGTCGGAGAACCCGAGTCCGAACGCCGAGAACACCGGCGCCAGACCGGGGATGAAGACCTCGTTCAGCCCCACTGCGTCGGCCACCTGGCACGCGAGAAGGGGCCCTCCGCCGCCGAATGCCGCGAGGGTCGTCGACTCACTGAGGTGCGCGAAGTCGTTGAGTCCGTCGGCGATCTTCGCCACCCACGCCTCCTGCATGGCGGCGATCGCCTGCTCCAGCGTGAGCCCGAGAGGCGTTCCGACGTGCTCCATGATCGCCGCCACCGCGCGGTCCCGATCGAGCGCCAGATTGCCGCTGAAGAAGGTCGCCGGATCGATCAGGCCACTCGCCACCGCGGCATCGGTGATCGTGGCCCGGTCACCGCCGAGTCCGAAGCAGGCCGGCCCCGGTGCACTGCCGACCGACTCCGGGCCGACCGCGATGGCGCCGTCCACCGCCCGGATCACCGAACTGCCGCCGACGCCGAGGCTTTCGCCTTCGCTGAGCGGAAAGCTGGTCGCGATGCCGTGGATGAGCCCGTAGTGGTCCGTGCGCGCCGCGCCGTTCTTGAGTTCCGCGAGGTCCGTGGTAGTTCCCCCGACGTCCATCGAGACCACGTGATCGAATCCGTAGTGCGCGGCGACGGCCTTGATCCCCTCGATGCCGCCACGCGGGCCGGAGCTGTAGGTCTTGATCGCCGTCGTCTTCGCGACGCGCGCGGACAATCCGTCGTTCCGGAAGATGCGCAG
This sequence comes from Tsukamurella sp. NPDC003166, assembly GCF_040611135.1. Taxonomy (NCBI): domain Bacteria; kingdom Bacillati; phylum Actinomycetota; class Actinomycetes; order Mycobacteriales; family Tsukamurellaceae; genus Tsukamurella; species Tsukamurella sp. NPDC003166. The sequence continues at coordinate 168,626 of NZ_JBEXNL010000003.1, read as the reverse complement.
CGGCCTCTGGTTCTTGTTCGCGCGGAGGTGGTGCTCGGCGTTGTAGAGGAACTTCTCCATGGCGGGGTGCAGGAACGCGTTGAACACCGCGGTCCAGGCGCGGCGCGCATCGTTGGAATCGTCCGCGACCTCGTGCGAGTACAGAACCGGCACCGCTCCCAGGAGGTGCTTGGGGAACTTGACCGACGCGACGGCGCGGATGCCGGACTCCACCGCCGCGCGGTCCTCCCCGCCGTGGATGACGACGACGCGACTGGCACCGCGCGAGGTCAGGTGGTTGATCGCCGCGACGACCTCCGCCTGCAGATCGCCCGCCAGGTCGATCCGTACGACCCGCTCACCGACGAGGACGTCCCAGAAGTCACGAGCCGGCCCCTCCGCGAGATCCTCGGCCGTCACCTCACCGGACAGCACCACACCGATCCTGGGCCCCTTCTTCTCGACGATCGCGTTGGTGCCCTGTGTGGTCGAGTACCGAATGCTGTCGGTCGTCGCCAACAGCGACTGGAGGTCCACCTCGCCGTACACCAGCTTCGACGCCTCGCGGAGCCCCTCGACGAAGCAGCGCGAAAGATCGTGGGGCGTGGTGAGCGTCTTGGTGCGCCGAATGGCGTCGCCGTCGATCACACAGATGTCCGTGAGCGTTCCCCCGTTATCGATGTTGATCAGTCGCCCCATGAGGGCCTCCTCGTCGAATCGTCCGGTGGATGCGGCGAGGACTCGACCGCATCGTGATACGACTCACAGAGTGCTATCGATGTGGTGCGGCCCACACCACCCGTCGGAGTGGCGACCTCCGGACAGCGGTACCGGCGGCGAGGATTTCGGGCCCCACGGGGCCGTGGATGGACATCGCCGCCCGGACGCGGGCGTCATGAGGGCCTGCGCAGCACGCGCGGGGCGGCGAGCCTCAGAACACGGTGGTGTTCGCGACATCCACCCGTACACCGTGGCCACCGCGGCGAAAGACCGTCGCGTCACATGCCGCGGTGATCGTCCACCCCGCCGCCGTGTACGTACGGCCGTAGGCGATCGTGACGGGCGGGGTCGCGACCGACATGTTGCCGTAGTACCACTCGAGCGCCCCAGCGGTGTAACGGAATCCGGATGCCGGCCGCCCGTCTGCGGTCCTCCGGTGCGCGGCGAACTCCGCCGACTGGCACTCGACGAACTGCGCTCGAACGTTGCAGCTCGTCGTGCCGGACTCGGTAGTCACTCGAACCACCCCGTCACGCAGCGGCAACAGCGCCGGGGCTGCCGTCCGCCCGGGCCCGGTCACCGTGGGCGTCCGCGGTTCGACGGCGGACGGACCCGCGCTCCGCCCGCCCGGGTTCGCGCTCGGCACCGCGGTGACGATCACCGTCGGCCCCGGGGACGGTGACCGGTCCGTACAACCCGCCATCGCCAGCGTGGCGAACAGCACCACGCCGGCGACCTTCGTGGTGGTCCTCATGCCGATCCCTCCCCGTGCGATCCCGCGCGTGCGGGTCCTCCCACTGTCATCGCCGATATCGATGCGACCGTTAACGAAGAGCCGGACCGCCCGTCCGGGCACTTCATTCCCCCAGCTCAGCACTGCAGCAGGGGCATCTCATCCGCGCCGGAATCGACTCTCGGCCGAGCGGGAAGGGCACCGTCGACCTCGACCGATAGGGTGGAGCGCATGTCCCGGCCCAGATTCCGCCCCGACCGGGTGGCGTGGACCGTGCTCGGTCTCACCGTTGCAGCGCTCGTCATCGGCTACCAGATCAAGGCGCAGTGCACCGGCGCACCCTTCGACCAGTTCGGCCGCTCCGAGGGCTTCGCCAACACGCCGGGCCGGATCTGCTACTCCGACCTGCAGTTCCTCTGGAGCGGTCGCGAGGTCAACAACCACGTCTTCCCGTACCTGAACGGGTGGATCGACGCCGACGGCAAACTGCAGGGCGGCGCGATCGAGTACCCCGTGCTCAGCGGGCTGCTCTTCTGGGTGGGCGCGATCGGCGCGCACAACGACGCCGAGTTCCTGCTGCACATGGCCCTGCTGCTCGCGCCCTTCGGACTGCTCACCGCCTGGGTGCTCGCGAAGGTCTCGGGCCGCACCGCCGCGCTGTGGGCGGTGGCCCCGCCGCTGGCGCTGTACGCCTTCCACAACATGGAGCTCCCCGTCGTGGCGGCCGCGACCCTCGGTTTCGGGATCATGGCGTGGGCCGACCGGACCGAGGGCTCGATCCGGGTCCCGGCGATCGCCACCGCCGCGGTGCTCGCCGTCGGCTTCGACCTCAAGATCTATCCGGGCCTGTTCGTAGCGCCGCTCGTGCTGTACGTGCTCACCCACGGGCGGGGCGGCACCGTCGCACTGCCCGACGGTCCCGGGCGGCGCGCCCGGATCGACTGGCGACTGCTCGACTGGGTCGGCGCCGCTGCCACCGCGGCGACGGCCGTGGTGGTCGCCGTAGCGATCAACGTGCCCTTCATGGTGTTCGGCTTCGACGGCTGGCGCGCCTCGCTGAAGTTCCAGGAGCTGCGGACGGCGGACCTGTCGACCAACTCCATCTGGTACTGGGGCGTGCTCAAGGCCTACGACGATCCGAAGGCCTACGACGATCTCGTCGGCGCGCTCTCACCGCTACTGATCGCGGTCTCGATCGTCGCGCTGCTGGTCGTCGGGTGGCTGCGCTACCGCCGCACCGGCGTCTACCCGTGGGTCGGCGTCAGCGGTGCGCTCCTCGCCGCGTTCATGCTGTTCCACAAGGTGCACTCACCCCAGTACGTGCTGTGGCTGCTGCCCTTCTTCATCCTGCTCAAGGTCGACTGGCGGCTGGTCGCAGCGTACCTGCTGTTCGATCTGAGCCTCGAGCTCACGGTGTGGAACTACTTCTCCGAGCACGCCGCGAACACGCCCATCACGTGGTGGGTTCAGTGGGGTGTGTGGATCGGCGTCTGGGGCCGGGCAGCACTGCTGGTGGTCTTCCTCTGGTACCTCCCCCGCGCATCGCTGCGGCTGCGCAGCCACGACGCGTCCGGCGCACCGTCGAGCACGCCGCCCGCGGGGTCGTCCAACGGGGGCGAGTACGGCCCCGGGAAGGTCGACCGGACCAGGTCCTCATCGGGCCGGTAGATCTGCCGCACCACGAGCACGCAGAGGCCGATCACGGCCAGGTCGCGCAGGAGGACGGTGGCCGTGAAGGCCTGCTCCGGCAGTCCCTTGTTCTGGATGCCGAGGAAGTACATCATGCGCGGCACCCAGACCAGCGCGTCGATCGTCATCCACGCCAGCAGGATCCGGGTGTGCGGGATCGCGAGCACGGCCAGCGGTACCAGCCACAGCGAGTACTGCGGGCTCCACACCTTGTTGACCAGGAGGAAGCCCGCGACCAGGAGGAACGCGAGCTGCGCGACCCGGGGCCGGCGGGGCGCCTTCAGCGCCAGGTAGCCCACCCCGGCGATCACCGCGAGGAAGAGCACGAGGGTGATCGCATTGGCGAGCGCGGAGGCGCCGCCCCGCGGGCCCGCGCCGCCGAACACCCAGCCGCCGGTGAACGAGCTGATGACGGCGTAGATCGAGTCCATGTCGACCGCACGGATCGAGTTCCGGTGGAAGAACTCCCACCAGCCCTGCGGCCACAGGGCCAGCACCGGCAGGTTGACGACGAGCCACGCGGCGGCCGCGGTGAGCGACGCGGTGAGCCACGGCCGCAGCCGGCCCGCACGCAGACACAGGAAGAACAGCACGATCAACAGGAACGCCGGGTACAGCTTCGCCGCGGTGCCGAGCCCGATCACGACGCCCGCCCACGCGGGCATCCGCCTGGACCAGAGCAGCATTCCGACGGCCATCGCGGCGACGGCGATCGCGTCGAAGTTGGTGAAGATGTGCACCGCGACCAGCGGCGACGCAGCCATCAGCATCGCGTCCCACGGCCTGCGGGCCGCTCCGTGCCCGGGGCCTGCCGAGCCACCGGCTGATCGGGTCGTCGCCCACACCGCGATCAGCCAGAACATCGCGAGCCCGACGGCGGCGACCGTGAAGAACAGCACGACCTCAATGGCCGCGGGCACGCCCCACTCGTCGTGCAGCGCCGCCCAGGTCTTGGCGATCCGCATCGAGGCGTACTGGTACATGCCGGTGAGCACCGGGTACTCCATGTAGCGCTCCTGCCGGGCGCCCGTGGGATCGGTGTCGAAGAACTGCGTCTTGTAGGGCATGAGGCCCTCGTTCAGGCGCTCCGCCCCGTACAGCGGCACCGTGTCCGAATAGCACATCGCGGCGTACGGACGATTGCCCGACCAGTCGAGCACCAGCTGCCCGCCGTCGTTCTTCTGCTGCAGGCAACCCGCCTTCGTGGTCCAGCCGAGGGCCAGGAACAGCACCGCGACCAGGAGGATCAGGCGCAGCGGCGTGAAGAACCGCTGGAAGCCCAGCTGCGCGTGCGCACCGACCGGGCCGCCGACCGCCGTCGAGAAGTCCCGCGCCACTGCATCGGTGCGGCTCGGGACGTCCCGGTCCGGCTCGATCGCCGTGGCCGGCTCGTAGCGGCCGGGGCTGACGTGGAGACGGTCGTCGTCCACGTCGGAGCCCCCACCCGTGCCCACGTCGCCCGGGACTCCCGTCACGGCACCGGGTTCGTCACCCGCGGCGGCACCGTCTGGCCGCCGTTCCCGTTACCCGTGCCGCCACCGGGGCGCGGGCGCGTGGTGGGCTGCTGCCCCGGGTAGGTCGGGTAACCGTTGCCCGGCTGCGTGGTCGTCGGATCCCACGGGAACGTGGGCATCGGGACGCCGGGCAGGCCCGGCACCGTGCGGCTCGCACTCGGATCGGCCGACGCCGACGCCGACGCGGTGCCGACGGAGCTGGTGCGCACCCGGGTCTCCACCGGCACGCCCGCCGAACCGCCGATGTAGCCCGGGGTCGGGAAGGATTCATAATCCGAGTCGGCGAGCGCGCCGTCCATCGTCTGCTTCCAGACGTCCGACGGGACGCCCGAACCGTAGATGATGCCGCCGTACGAATTGGTGATCGGGCCGCCCTTGTCGTTGCCGACCCAGACCGCCGTCGAGATCGACGGGGTGTAGCCGACCATCCAGGCGTCCTTGTTCTGCCCCGTGTCCTGGTACTGCGCGGTGCCGGTCTTGGCGGCCGAGGCGCGACCGCCGGCCAGCCCGTGGCCGTTGGAGTAGGAGGCGATGGGCTGGAGCGCCGCGGTCACGTTGTTCGCGACGTCCTTGCTGAAGCGGCGCTCGCCGGGATCGCTCTGGCGGTCGAGCAGCGTCCGGCCGTCGGCGGTCACGACCTTCGAGATGAGATGCGGCTTGCGGTAGACGCCCTCGGCGGCCAGGGTGGCGTACGCGGAGGCCATGTCGATCGGCCGGCTCTGGTACTGGCCCAGCACGACGCCGCCCTCGACGCCGCTGCCGTCCGACTGCTGCAGCGTCTTCTTGATATCGCCGAAGCTCTCGGCGACGCCGGCCTTGTGCGCCGCATCCGCGACCGCCTGGGCCTGGCCGTTGAGATCCATCATGAGCCGATAGAACACGGTGTTGAGCGACATCTTCATCGCCGTGGCCAGGTTGCAGCTGCCGCAGGACTCGCCGTCCGAGTTGGTGACCGTGACGCCCTGGGCCTTGAACGGCGACGAGGAGTAGACCTTCGACAGGCCGATGCCCTGCTCGAGCCCGGCGACCAGCGCGAACACCTTGAACGACGATCCGGTCTGCAGGCCGGCCTGCACGCGGTCGTAGCCGTTGCCGTCGTCGCCGCCGTAGTAGGCGAGGACGCCGCCCGTCTTCGGGTCGACGGAGACGATCGCGGTGCGCAGGTCCTTCGGCTGGTTCTCGGCCATGTTCTTGGCGGCCTTCACCGCCGCCGACTGCGCCTGCGGGTCGATCGTGGTGGTGATCTTCAGGCCCTGCGTGTTCAGCGTCGACTCGTCGATGCCCGCGTCCTTGAGCTCGCGCAGCACCTGCGTCTTGATCAGGCCGTTCGGACCGGCGGACAGGTCGTCACCGCTGCTCTTGCTCAGCGCCGTCACCTTCGGGAACTGCATCTTCGCCCGCTGCGTCGGATCGAGCGTCTTCATGTCGACCATGCCGTCGAGCACGTAGTTCCACCGCCCGGTGGCGTCGGCGAGGTGCGTGGTGGGCTCGTACAGCGACGGCCCGCGGACCACGCCCGCCAGGAGCGCCGCCTGCTCGGCCTTGAGGTCCTTCGCGTTGATGTTGAAGTAGGCCTTCGCCGCGGCCTGGATGCCGTACGCGCCGCGCCCGAAGTAGATCGTGTTCAGGTAGGCGGCCATGATGTCGTCCTTCGACCAGGAGTTGGACATCTTGGTCGAGATGATGAGCTCTTTCCACTTGCGCGTCAGCGAGGACTCGTCGCCGACCAGCGCGTTCTTCACGTACTGCTGCGTGATCGTGGAACCACCGCCCGCGTCCTGACCGTCGCCCGCGACGCCCGGTACGCGCAACCAGACGGCGCGCGCGAAGCCCTTGAGCGAGAAGCCCGGATTCGTCGCGAAGTCCCGGTCCTCCGCCGCCATGATGGCGTTCTTCATCACGTCCGGGATGTCCTGCGCGGGCAGGATCTCGCGGTTGCCGCCGGCCGGGACGATTCGCGCGAGCGGAGTGGTGCCGTCCTTCATCGTGACCGTCGCGACCTGCTCGGTCTGGATCTCACCGGGCTGTGGCACGTCGGTGCGCCAGTAGCCGATGAGGAACGCCAGCAGCGCCACCACGAGGATCAGCGCGACCGCGGCCACGCCGCCGGTCACGACGCGTCGGAAGAGTGATCCGCTCACGAGTGCTCGCAGGCCCTTCTTGTCGGAGTCGTCATGATCGCCGTCCTCGGGCTCGTCCGGCCCGTCCCCGTCGCCCCCACCGGGCCCGTCGTTCCCCGGACCGTCGCCCCCCGGGCCGTCACCGCCACCGTCGGCCGGCGGGGGCGGGACCGGGGCGGCCTTGCGGATCACGACCGGCTGCTCCGGCTGCTCCGGGCGCGGCTGCCCGCCGCGATCGGCCTCGGCGGCCAACTCGGATTCGTCGACCGAACGACCGGAGAGGGGCTGGTAGGCGGCGCGCGCGGTGCCCGCCGGCGGCACGGTCGCGCCCGACGGTGCCTGGCTCGCGCCGGGGCCCGACGGTGCCGGGGCCGCGTTCGCGCCCGGAGCCGGACGGCCGGGATTCGCCCCGGCGCCCTGCGCCTGGCCCTGGCCGCTGGGCTGCACCAGCGGGAACTGCGTGGTCGGCGCCGCCTGCGGCGGGACCGGCGGCTTCGGCGCGGGCCGCGGAGGGACCGCCCCTCCGGGTCGCGACGGCCCTCCGGCCGCCCCGTTCCGCTCGTCGTTGCCACCCGGGTTCGTCACCGCTGGTTCTCCGCTCGTCTCTTCGTTCTTCTCGTGCGCCCCCGCGCCACCCCCGTCGTGCCGACCGGCCGCCGGATCCCGTTAGCCGGGCGCCGCGCGACGTTTCCGCTTCGGCCGCGGGGGCAGCCCCGCGACGTACGACTGCACCAGATGATTCCAGTTGCACGACCTACAGACCTCCACGACATGCACGGAGAACTCCGCTGACGTGGATTCGAGGTCGCTGAGCTCCGCATCCGTCCGTGCCGAACCCGACGCCGGGCCGAGCGAATCACCGAACACCCACGACACGAGGGTCAGCTGCTCCTTGCGGCAGATCGGGCACAGCACCTCGGACGTGCGGCCGTGGAACTTGGCTGCGCGCAGCAGGTAGGTATCGGCATCGCACACGGACTTCACCGCGGTGCGCCCGGCATTGACCGACGCGAGCAGCGATCGCCGCTGCAGCGCGTAGTCCACCGTTTGCCTCTGCGTCCGCACGGATCCAATGTACGTGGCTCAGGTGCGCACTGCCGCGACAAGGGCATTCCGCCCACGCCGATCCTCCCCCGGTCCGAGCGCTCGCACCGGCCGCGAGGCCGCCTGCCGTTCATCGCACGTTCATCGCTGGGGTATCGTCGTATATATCGGCGCGATACAACTGCCGATCGATTGATGAGATAGATCCACTCGCGTCGGCCGCACGGGCTCGGCGCCGTGCCCGGAGAGGAGGCGGCAGTGCTCGAACTCGCAGTACTCGGTCTGCTGCACGAATCCCCCATGCACGGCTACGAGATCCGCAAGCGGCTGACGGAACTGCTGGGTCCGTTCCGCGCGTTCTCCTACGGTTCGCTGTACCCCGCCCTGCGCCGCGCGCAGGATGCCGGCTACATCGCCGAGGAGGACGGGCCGGGCCCGTCGAAGCGCCGAGCGCGCCGTGTCTACGGTCTGACCCCGGCGGGCAAGGAGCGGTTCTCCGCCCTGGTCGCCGACACCGGACCGCAGAATTTCACGGACGACGGGTTCGGCGTGCATCTCGCCTTCTTCACCGCCACTCCCGCCCAGGCCCGGCTGCGCATCCTCGAGGGTCGCCGCCGGCAGGTCGAGGAGCGACGGGAGGAGCTCCGTCGGGCCCTCGCGGCCGGGGGCTCGAGCGAGACGTACACGCGGCAGTTGCACGAGCTGGGACTGGAAACGTCGGAGCGTGAGGTGCGGTGGCTCAACGAGTTGATCGCCGCCGAATCCCGCTCCGACGACCGACTGACACCGACTGAAGGGAAGAACGGTGACTGACAACTCCACCAAGGTCCGCGTTGCGATCGTCGGCGTGGGCAACTGCGCCAGTTCGCTCGTGCAGGGCGTCCACTACTACAAGGACGTGGCCGACGACGCCACCGTCCCGGGCCTCATGCACGTGAAGTTCGGCCCGTACCACGTTCGCGACGTCGAGTTCGTCGCCGCGTTCGACGTGGACGGCAAGAAGGTCGGATTCGACCTCTCGGAGGCGATCAACGCCTCGGAGAACAACACCATCAAGATCGCCGACGTGCCGCCCACCGGCGTCACCGTGCAGCGCGGCCACACCCTCGACGGCCTGGGCAAGTACTACCGCCTGACCATCGAGGAGGCACCGGGCGAGGGCGTCGACGTGGTGCAGGCGCTCAAGGACAACGAGGTCGACGTGCTGGTCTCGTACCTGCCCGTGGGCTCCGAGGAGGCCGACAAGTTCTACGCGCAGTGCGCCATCGACGCGGGCGTGGCCTTCGTCAACGCGCTGCCCGTCTTCATCGCCTCCGACCCCGAGTGGGCCGCGAAGTTCCGCGACGCGGGCGTCCCGATCGTCGGCGACGACATCAAGTCGCAGGTCGGCGCGACCATCACGCACCGCGTGATGGCGAAGCTGTTCGAGGACCGGGGCGTCACGCTGGACCGTACGTACCAGCTGAACGTCGGCGGCAACATGGACTTCAAGAACATGCTCGAGCGCGACCGCCTCGAGTCGAAGAAGGTCTCCAAGACCCAGGCCGTCACCAGCAACCTCAACGGCCCGCTGGCCGGCAAGGTGCACGACAAGAACGTGCACATCGGCCCGTCGGACTACGTCGAGTGGCTCGACGACCGCAAGTGGGCGTACGTCCGCCTCGAGGGTCGCGCCTTCGGCGACGTGCCGCTGAACCTGGAGTACAAGCTCGAGGTCTGGGACTCGCCCAACTCGGCCGGCATCATCATCGACGCCGTGCGCGCCGCGAAGATCGCCAAGGACCGCGGCATCGGCGGCCCCGTGATCCCCGCCTCGGCGTACCTGATGAAGTCCCCGCCGGAGCAGATCGCCGACGACGTGGCGCGCAAGCAGCTCGAGGAGTTCATCATCGGCGCGGAGTAGTCCGCGCGATCGGCGGGTGCACAACCCGGACCGGAGGACCCGTCACCCGCGTGGGGTGGCGGGTCCTCCGTCGTTCACCGTCGGCGAAAAGTCCGGATCTTCAGATCACTGTAAGCCGCGCGACGTCCGGTCTCGGTACCGTCGACGGCATGAAGACCCTGCTCATCATCGTCGTGATCGTGGCGATCGCACTCGTCATCGCGAACGTCGTACGCAATCGCGGTGCCCGGACCACCGCCCTGTCGGACGCACAGGCCGACGCCCGGGCCGCCATCGACCGGCTCGCCGGGCAGGTGAACAACCTCGTCGGGTCGAACGACGCGGCACGTCAGGCCCTCGCGGATGCCGGCGAGCGGTACACCGCCGCCGGCGCCCAGGTCGGCGGCGCGAACACGCCCGCGCAGGCCCGGCTCGCCAAGCAGACCGCGCTCGAGGGCCTCTACTACGCGCGGGCCGCGCGGGTGGCCATGGACATGGATCCCGGCCCGCCGATCCCCGAGCTCGACGGTCAGCGCTCCGCCGGTTCGGTCTCCGAGGACCGTTCGGTGGACGTCGAGGGCCGCACGCTCGAGGCGTCCCCCGCACCGTCGGACCGCACCCCGAACTACTACCCCGGTGGCGTCGTCGCAGGTCGGCCCGTACCCGCGGGCTGGTACAGCGAGCCCTGGTGGAAGCCCGCCCTCGTGGCCGGCGCCTGGGGCGTGGGCAGCTACCTGCTGTTCAGTTCCATGTTCGCCGGAATGGCCGGGATCGGCCCGGCCGTCCTCGCCGATCCCGGGGTCGACGGTGCCGCCGACGCGGGGGACTTCGGCGCAGACGCGGGGGACGGCTGGGACTCCGGCGGCGATGTCGGCGGTGGCGATTTCGACGGCGGGGACTTCGGCGGCTTCGACTTCTAGTGATTCACGCTCGTTGGCTCAGCGCTGCGAAGCGGCCTCTAGCTGTTTGCCACCGACGTAGTTCACGGCAGCGCCGATGGCGAGGAAGATCACCCCTATCATGCCGGTGGACATCAGCGCTGCGAGGAGACTCGCGCCCGTCGCCACAGCTCCCGCTAGGTCCGCGGTTCCGGTAGGCCGTTTGTGGCGTATCACCGTGAGTGCAATGGAACAGACGCTGACTACCACCGCCACCGTTCCGATGAATCCGAACGCACCGGCGATCAGGCCCCAGTCGCCGTACGACGGGTCGTCCTTGCCGCGGAGAAATATCGCCAATGGGCAGAGTAGTAGTCCGATGACCTCTGCTGTGGTCCCTACTCCGACGAGTACGAGCCCGCGCTGTCGGAGTTGTATCGAAGTTTCCGTGGTTCCCGTCATGATCTCCCTACTTCCCCAGGTATGCCTTGAGCTGAGCCGCTTTGCGGTTCAGCATCTTCTGACTCTCGTCACTGACGGTGTCGATCTGCTTCGCCATCCGGGCAATTGCCTCGAGATTCCGCTCGAAGTCGCGCCTGATCGAGTCGTTCCACTGACTCGAGTTCAGTGCGCTCCGAACCTTGCGCACCGACCCGTCGATCGCGGCGCTCGCCGCTTTCAACTCACGCCCCATCGCGACAAGCGCGTCCGGGTCCGTATCGATTCTCGACATTTCACCAAATCCTTCGACTAGACAACCGGTCCAAGAAATCTCTGTGCTTTGTTGAACTCCGCATCCAACTGCTTGAGGGCGGCGCCGTATGCTTTGTCCTCCTGTTCAAGAAGGTCGAGGACGTTGAGAAACTGGCGGGCAGCCGCGTCAGACCACAACGACTCCGCGCGCAAGCGTGAGCGATAGCGCCCAGCGCGGTCCGACTCGTGTCGACCGATATCACCGGAGACTCGACTCACGATCCCGCTCCACTGACCCGCACCGGGACCTGCTCGGCGCCGAGGCGCTTGAGCAGCCACAATCGGTGCCTACCGTTTTGCAGGTCGAAACCCGCCGCGGGAGTATATCCGACTTTCATCGCCGAGATGTCCCCGAAGAATCCGTCGAGTGTTCGAGAGTACGTACGCTCCCCACTGAGCCCCTGTCGTAAATCCTTCTCCGACAGGGCCACACGAACCGAGTCCAAGTCCGCACCCGCGCCGATGAGGGCGGGCAGAACCACGTCCAGTAGGGCGTTCGCGGACCACTTCAGCGTGGGCAAATCCTGCCCCGAATCGAAATCCTGAGACCCCGCCACAGGGTCGGTATCCGCAATCGAGCCCACGGGAACGAGCGCGAAACCGGCAGGGAACGCCACAGGTACCACTACCCCGGGCGCATCGCGCCACGACAAGGGCCCACTGCTACCCGAACCGGAACCGACGTCCGAGCCGGCACTGATCGGTATCGCCGTGTTCGAGGACACCACTGATCCACCAAGTCCTCCGCCACTACCCAGGGTAGCGCCTGAAAGAAACGTCACCGACGGGGAGCTGCCCATCGACTTCTGATAGCCGACGGTCCGCTCGTCGGCTTCGCGCACCATTTTCTCCCCCCGCAGGAGCTCACGGTCGACGACGGTGTCGTGCTTGATCTGCGCATGCCGGAACACTTCCCGAGCACGCTCGATGATCTCGCGACCACGGCGCGCCTCATCGAGCTTGTCCTGCGCGAGCTTCATTCTGCGCCAATATCCACTGCAGTCGGCTTCGGGGTCTCGACAACAACTCTCGTACTCCACAGTCGCAACCTGCAGGAGCCGCCGCCGTTCGGAAACAACGTCGTCTGCGGCGGACACGGCTTTCGCCACCGATCCTGCAACCGCCGTCTTAAGGTCCGCGGTCTGTTCGCGGTATTCTTTAAGCCGCGGCCTCAGGAAGTCGAAGACCGCGGTTTCGACCCGCGCACCGCCGCTAGACACGTGCCCCGCTTCTGTTCAGTGACTGAAGCCAACCTGGCGGTGGTGGCGCGAAACGCCGAACCTTCGTGCTCCGTGACCGGTCGACATCCGCAATGATCGCTTGCCCCGACTTCAGAGAGGCACCGTCCGGGGTATCCGCAAGCTCGGAGGACTCATCGCGCCCCATCGGCCCGATCATGCGGAGTCCGCATTCGTTGATCTGATCTCCACCCATTCGCTTGCGCACTGCACCAGCGCTCTCGAACCACAGAATGGTGTGTACCCCCGCCTCAGGACCGTCCTGGAGGATTCGCCCCAGTACCCGCGTCGCCGAATCGTCGTCGTAGTTGCCTGGGTCGAAATCCCGGGCCCGCCCCATCCCCGCGATCACCAGCACGCGGGCTGGCTCGCGAAGGCAGTTCGTCTCGTGACGATCGTTCACCGTGTCGGCGAGTCCATTCAACAACGCGCGCATACCGCGCCGCCGCTCGACAGTGATACCCGGGAAGTACTCGAGCTCCTCGACAACAGGAGTCCAGTTTTCATCGTCGGCGGCGTAGTCCACTAGGTCGACCGCGACCCCGCGCAGTGCCAGACTCGCGAGCAACACCGCGAGCGTGCCCGCGCCCTGCTCGTCGATCATCAACAGGTTACTACCCGCGACCCGCTGGAAGTGCTCACGATGCGGGTCCGGGTCGAGCAACAGTGGAAGCCCCAACGGCAGACCGAGCTTCTTGATGCCCTCGTCGACCACCGCCAGCCTGCCCGGATCGAGACCTCCCACAGGTGCGGCCCGATGGCCCTCGAAGATCGCGGTCGGCTCGTCAAAGCCTTCCGCCATGGCTCGTTCGACCACTTGCGCCAACACGGCAGCCCGCAGTTCAGGCTCCCACAAGGCGGCTTGGAAGCGCTTGTTCAGGTCCCGACGGCCACTGTCGAGGTTGAGGATGCCCTCACCCGCCCGGCTCAACGTCTGCGCATCGGGGTTCTCCTCACCCAAGATGAGGCGCGAGTCGGCTTCGTTGCTCTGCAACGCAATCCGGGTGGGTATCAGACCGATCACATGCTTGCCCAGCGCCGCCATGCCAGCGAGGGACTGCGATGCCAGTACGACGTGGATCCCGAACGCACGCCCCTTACGAAGCAGGTCTTCGAGCACTAGGGCCGCGTCCTGCGCCAAGCGATCGTCTTGAGAGAACAGCTGTTGGAACTCGTCGATGATCACGACGTAGCGTGAAAGAACTCGACCAGTGCGCTCGCGATACTCGCTCACCTTGACCGCTCCCACGGCCTTGAACTTCTCTCCCCGAGTCTTGTACTCGTCCTGTGCTCTCTCCAGCACTGACAGCCCGAAGTCCCGCTCCGCCTCGATGGCGATCAGACGAGCCTGCGGAAGACCGACGTCCGCGTACTGCTTGAACTCAACGCCTTCCTTGAAGTCGATGAGGAACAGCTCCAGTTCGGAGGGCGAGTACTCGAGCGCCAGGCTCATGATCATCGCGTGGATCAGCACCGACTTACCCGAACCGGGCCTGCCACCGATCAGCGCTGCGTAGCTGTTCACTTCCGAATCGATCACGAGATCAGCGACCTGCCGCGCTCCGACACGACCGAAGTGCGCGGCGACTCGATCCGTACTTGTACCCCTCCACCAGGTCTCGGGACGGTAGATGTCGGGCGTACGATCCATACTTAGAACGCGCAGCGTTGCGGCCGCATTTCGCTCTTCCTGGGCTGCAAGCTCAAGGACCCGCTCGGGTGTCACCTTGACATCGTCTGCGGTCGCCAGACTGCGCTTCACCGAGTCGAGTAGTGCACTGGCCACGTCCGGTTTCGGTGCGCGCGCACCGTCGAACTTCCACGAGACCGCGCCCGAGCTGAGCTTCGCGACGGTGCCCCGCGTTGCCGGTGCGGACACCACACGTGGAAGGTCCAGGCCGCTCCACGACCTCATTTTGCTGAGGACTGAATCCGGCACGAGTTGCCCCGAGAAAAACCTCGGCAGCATGTCGAGGAATTGGCCGTGGACCCCCATGTTCGGCGCCACCAGGACGGTGAATACTCCGCACCGGGGCCCGTTCTGGATGACTCTGGCGAGCCGCGCCAATTGATCGACGTCCTCGTGTCCGGAACGGGAGAATCCCGCCGGAAAGTCGTACAGAATCAGCAGACGGTAGGCCTCGGCCACCTCGCCCGCGGCACGGTTGTACTCAGTGAGGCTGTGGTGCTCCCCCTGGAGAAACCGCTGGGTCACGAAGGTGATGTGCTCCTCGGTGTTCTGCAAAAGCTCTTCGAGCTGTCTCTCGCTGGTCGCTGGAAGGCCACCGAGAACCTTCTCAGTGGCATCGCCGAGCCCGTAGAGGAACTTGGCGGAGTCACCACTTCGTTTCTGGTCGAACACCCGGATCGCCAGCTGATTGGCCGGCAACGCGGCGAGCAGGTTCAGCACCGCCGTCTCAATACACAAGGGATCGCTGACGATCACGCCACCCGCAGAATCGAGATCAATCACTACCGGGATCTCAGCCGGCGCAAGCGCCGCCGTATGTGTGGTGGATTCGTAGTCGCTCACGCTCGACGAACTAAACGTCAAGCCTGCGGGACGAATCATGCCCAGATAGACGTTGAGCGGGCCCGCGCCTGGCACAACCGTTTCCGCGAAACCAGTGTCCGGTGGCCCGATCGGCGGTTTCGGAACCGCTCCCGCACGTCCCGTCCGCATCTGTGGTTGATGCCGAAGCGCCCGCTGACCGCCATCCTTCGCCATCTGGTGCCACGCGTCGACGCAGAGCTTCCGGCGCGTCGCATCATACGAGCTCAAGTGTCCCGACGTCAGCTCCCGCATCTCGGTCGCCAGCTGCTTTCGTCCCTTATCGGTCCACGGAACAGATGCCGTTAGCAATCGCGACGTGATCCGACCTGCTGCCTCGATCCACTGCCCGAACGGGACCGCGCCGGCATGCCCCGACATGTAGCGGCTGGTGCCCTCTCCGAAGCGATGGTCGTAGGCAGCGCACAGGTCGGACCGCGCAGACTCCAATGCCGAGACCGACGCTCCGATGTCCAGGTGTGCGGCGGCGTATTCGTCGACGATGGCCTTCGCCATCGTCGCCACGTCCGCTGCGTCCTGCTGCCACGTTTGGATCAGTCCGCGAAGCTCATTGCTCCCGAGCACAAGACTCGAAGTCAGCGGTTCGACACTGGGCCGACGTAGAGCCCCCGACGCTGCCGCCTGTGTCCTCACCGAATCCCCGGCCCCCTTGCGACCCGGACGATCGAAAGAGATGGGCACGGAACTCGCCCCTAAGGTATCGACCGGCGCGCTCTGCGAAAGCTGTGCCTCCGCCCGGCTCGGCCTGCCCTCTGGTCCGGGCCTCGTCATATCGATCCGCTGCCCCGTCTGCGCAGCCGAGGCCGTCGTTTCCGGCGCGTGCGTCGCAGTCGAGCCCTGACGTTTCGGGGGCCGTGTCATATCGATCCGCTGGCCCGGCAGCGAACTCGGCGCGACCGAATCCGGTCCCGGAGCCGCACCCGATCCATTGCGCTTAGGGGGCCGTGTCATATCGATCCGCTGGCCCGGCAGGGAACTCGGCGCGGCCGAATCCGGCGGGGGCGTCCCGCCCGATGGGCTGCGCTTCGGCGGCCTCGTCATGTCGATCGCCATCGCGCCCCGCCCTCCCGTTCCCACCCGTCCTTCAGGTGGCGGTTGGAGCATATTGCGCCGACCCATCTCGCACACCGTTCGTTCGGTCTTCCCCCAGGACAGATCGGCGAAATTCATCCGTTCGGATGACGGCTGGCCGCAGCACTGCTCCTGTTTGCCCTCAACTGCAGCTGGATGCTCCTGCTAGATGGCCGGGTTGTGCGCGCAGGGTCCCTCAGAGAGTGCCTTGGAGCTTTGGTGATGCTCCCCTACTACGCGCACTTCGTCGAGAACCCTCGCGTTCGACGCGCACCGCGGATGCCTCATCCTATTGTGAGCGCTCCGCCGGCTCTGTCCACGAGGACCGCTCCATGGATGTCGCCGGCCACACCGTCCGGGCATCCTCAGCCCACCGGATCGTCCCCCCGAGCTACTACCCGCCGCAGCATCGCGGCCGACGATACCCTCAACCCGGGGACATCGGTCACGGGGCGGGTGGGACCTCCGGTAGCGACTTCGGGGGCGGCGACTTTTGAGGCCCCGGTCCGCTTACCGGGTTCGTCGGCACCGGGGCCCGAGCCCGGCTCCCCGCTCCGTCCGCACGCTGAATCCGTCCACTGTGGGCGTCTCCCTATTGCGCTTGTACTTGCGGTAGGAGCCGTAGCCCTCCATCGACTTCGGGGAGACGGGATTGAACATCGGCGTCTGCTGTGAGGTCCTGTACGTCTCGGTCTCGCTGCGCGCCTCGGTCGCCACACCATCGCGACCGATCGCAAAGTGGAATTTCAACAATTCGGCGAAGCCAGCGGTACCCGCGCCGATCAGTTCGTCCGTCCCGACTCTGCTCCCTCGAAACGCACTCCCCCGCCGAGGAACTTTGTCGATTCCGCGGTCTGCACCGACAACGCCGCGAGCTCCTCGGCAGGGATCGAGGTCCGGATGTCGATCGTTGTTTCTCGCACTTGTGAGTTGGCCATGGCGACACCGCATTCCGTCGAGGTCGCCAATTCGATGCGGCGACCGGCTACGACAACGCTCACTGCGGGTGACGGTCCGCAGTATCCTCCGAACGCAGGACACCACAGCCGAATTCGAGAAGTTGCGGAAGGCGCCGGCGGCCCGGCCGCAGTCACTTCCTGCCGGGCGTGAAGTTGAGGCCCCAGTGGTACGCCTCGGCGACGGCGCGCTGCGAGCCGTGGATGTACTGCACCTCGCGCGTGACGCTGAGCTCGCCGTTCACCACGTGCAGCTGCGCGATCGCGCAGGAGATCGCACGCCGGTCCGGGTTATCCAGTCGCACTTCCACTTCGGGGCCACCCGGCGGGAAGAGCGTGACGACGCCATTGGCCGACGCCCAGTTCGGCGTGCCCTCGTAGATGTACGCGAAGATCAGGATCCGCACGAAGTCGTCGAGGTGCGCCAGGTTGATGTACAGGTTCTCGCCGCCCTGCGACTGACCCGACCGGTCGTCGCTGTCGAGCTGGATGTACGGCGCGCGGTCGAGGCTGCCGAAGGCATTGCCGAGCGCCTGCACGCCGCCCCGGTCCCCGTTGCGCAGCTCGTAGAAGCACGCGAGGTCCAGGTCGATGGCGTTGCCGCCGCCGAACAGCCCCTTCTTCCCCTGCGTCCAGTTCAGGTTGACCCGCATGTGGCCGGTGGGCCGCTCGGAGGACTTGGCCAGAGACACCGTCGGCGCGGACTTGGTGAGCGTGATCTTGGACAGGTTGACCGGCGGGCCCACCGGGGCCGGCGGCTGCTGGTAGGCGGGCTGAGCCGGTGGGTACGCCGGTTGCGCGGGCGGATACGACGGCGCCGCGGGCGGCGGCTGGTACGCCGGCGGCTGCTGGTAGGCGGGCTGAGCCGGTGGGTACGCCGGTTGCGCGGGCGGGTACGACGGTGCCGCGGGCGGGGGCTGGTAGGCCGGCTGCGCCGGGGGATACGCGGGTGCCGGCGGCGCGGCGGCGGGCGGCGGACCGTCGACGGTGACCCCGTGCTCGGTGAGCAGGGAGACCAGGCCCCGGTCCCACCCCGCGCTGACATTGCGCAGCTTCCACGCGCCGTTCCGGCGGTAGACCTCGGCGAGCACCGCGGCCCGCTCCGTCGTCAGGCCGCCCGCCGGGCAGTCGTCGGCGCCGACGCGCGCACTGAGGCCCGGCACGGACGCGAGCGACCCGGGGACCTTGTCGTCGAGAGCCACCGCGAATCGCACGGTGCTGATGGCGGGCGGGATCGCGGTGAGATCCAGCGTCAGCGCGTCCGGACCGGTCAGGCGCACGGCTCCCTCGGGCGAGGTCGGGCTGTTGAAGAACACCAGGTCGGCGTCGCTGCGGACTCGACCGTCGTCGCCTACCTGGATGGCGAACAGGTCCACCGACCCGGGCGCGACGCCGGCGATGGCGACCGCGAGAGTGGTCTGGGACAGGGCCGTGTTCTGGCCGCGTGCGAGTGATGTCACACATCGATTGTTGCAAGAATCCGGCGAATCGGCACGGAACGCAGGGATCAGACTGACATGTCGTTCGTCCGGATGACTGCCGCGCGAACCCAGCGTTCGCCGGCCGAAACCGCGTACTGTGAATTCGCGACCACGTCATCAGGCGGCGGTGCGCCGGCGCCGAAGAGTTTCTCGGGAGGAATCACATGGGAGTCAGCCTCAGCAAGGGTGGAAACGTCTCGCTCAGCAAGGAGGCCCCCGGACTGACGGCGGTCGCCGTCGGGCTGGGCTGGGACGCGCGGAGCACGACCGGCGCCGACTTCGACCTCGACGCGAGCGCCCTGGCGGTCGACACCGCGAAGCGCGTGCTCAACGATCAGCACTTCGTCTTCTACAACAACCTGCGCTCGCCGGACGGCTCGATCGAGCACACGGGTGACAACCTCACCGGCGACGGCGACGGTGACGACGAGACCATCAACGTCAATCTGGCGGCCGTGCCGCCGCAGATCGATGCGATCGTCTTCCCCGTCTCGATCCACGAGGCGGACAACCGCGGCCAGTCCTTCGGCCAGGTCCGCAACGCCTACATCCGTGTGATCAACCAGGCCAACGGTCAGGAGGTCGCCCGCTACGACCTCTCCGAGGACGCGTCCACCGAGACCGCGATGGTCTTCGGCGAGCTGTACCGCCACGGCACCGAGTGGAAGTTCCGTGCCATCGGCCAGGGCTACGCCTCGGGCCTCGCGGGCATCGCGCGCGACTTCGGCGTGAACATCTGACATCAGGCCCGGATTCACCACCGGCCGATATCCGTTTCGTCGGTATAGTTCGAATCACACGCGGGGGCGGACCGGCGCCGTCGTGCAACTGGGAGGACCACGATCCATGGGCGTCAGTCTCGTCAAGGGCGGCAATGTCTCGCTCACCAAGGAGGCCCCCGGCCTCACCGCCGTCTCGGTCGGCCTCGGCTGGGACCTGCGCACCACCACCGGTGCCGACTTCGATCTCGATGCCAGCGCCATCGGCATCGACGCGAACCGGAAGGTCGCCTCGCCCGAGAACTTCGTCTTCTTCAACAACCTGCGCACGCCGGACGGTTCCATCGAGCACACGGGTGACAACCTCACCGGCGAGGGCGACGGTGACGACGAGGTCATCAAGGTGAACCTCGCCGCGATCCCGCCGAACGTCGAGGGCGTGGTCTTCCCCGTGTCGATCTACGACGCCGACAACCGTGGCCAGTCGTTCGGCCAGGTCCGCAACGCCTTCATCCGCGTCGTGAACCAGGCCAACGGCCAGGAGATCGCCCGCTACGACCTCTCCGAGGACGCGTCGACGGAGACCGCGATGGTCTTCGGCGAGCTCTACCGCAACGGCGCGGAGTGGAAGTTCCGCGCCGTCGGGCAGGGCTACGCCTCCGGTCTCGCGGGTATCGCGCGCGACTACGGCGTCAACGTCTAACTCCGACCTCACGCGGAGCGCGCAGACCCGGCGAGCGGACCACCGCCCGCCGGGTCTCGCGCTCCCGCAATCCTCCTTCGAAAGGCCGATGTGTTCCGCATCTTCGGACTCTCCTTCCTCGTCACCATTGCCGCGCTGGTGGTCGCCTTCCTCTACGGCGGGCCCCAGGCCCTCCTGCTGACCGCCATCCTGGGCATCCTCGAGGTCAGCCTCTCGTTCGACAACGCGGTGATCAACGCCACCGTGCTGCAGCGCATGAGCCAGTTCTGGCAGCGCATGTTCCTCACGGTCGGCGTCCTCATCGCCGTGGTCGGCATGCGCCTGGTGTTCCCCCTCGCGATCGTCTGGATCACCGCCGGTCTCGACCCGGTCAAGGCCATGGACCTCGCGCTCAACCCGCCCGCCGGCGGTGCCAAGTACTTCCCGGACGGCAGTGCGAGCTACGAGACCCTGATCACCGCGGCACACCCGCAGATCGCGGCCTTCGGCGGGATGTTCCTGCTGATGCTGTTCCTGGACTTCATCTTCGACGGTGAGCGTGAGCTCACCTGGCTCAGCTGGATCGAGCGGCCGCTGCAGAAGATCGGCGAGCTGGACCGCTTCCCGATCGTCGTCGCCCTCGTCGCTCTGGTCCTCACGGGCACGCTCGCCGCGCACACCGTCGACGAGTCGAAGACCGTGTTCATCGCGGGCATCCTCGGCACGGTGACCTATCTCGTGGTCAACGGCCTCGGCGAGTTCTTCCACGTCGAGGAGATGGAGGAGGAGGCGGAACGCGCCCGGTCCGGCCCCTCGGAACTGGCGAAGGTCACCGGCAAGGCCGCCTTCTTCCTGTTCCTCTACCTCGAGGTGCTCGACGCGTCGTTCTCGTTCGACGGCGTCATCGGCGCGTTCGCGATCACCGCGGATCCGATCATCATCGCCCTGGGCCTCGGTTTCATCGGCGCGATGTTCGTCCGCTCGCTCACGGTGTACCTGGTGGAGAAGGGCACGCTCTCGGAGTACGTGTACCTCGAGCACGGCGCGCACTGGGCCATCGGCGCGCTCGCCGGCATCCTGTTGTACTCGATCCACACCGAGGTGCCGGAGGTGGTCACCGGCCTCATCGGCGTGGTGCTCATCCTGGCCGCGCTCGCCTCGAGCATCGTCCGCAACCGTCGCGAGGGCGACGGTGCCGAGGGCGACGCCCCGGTGTCGGCTGCGCAGCGGATCGACGCCTGAGCCGGGTTCACCATGGCAGGTAGTGCGTTCCGTCGGCTGTTCGGTGGAGAGCCCGATCGCTCTCCATCGAACGCCGCGGGCGCCGGCGCCGTCGACACGGGCCTGACCAGCGCCTACCTCGACGCGGACCGTCGGTTCAGTTCGCTCGACGAGGACGTGCGCACCCTCTCCGCACAGAATCCCGGCGCCTCGGCCGTGCAGCAGTGGCCCGCCATCCGCGACCGCTTCGGCGGGGCCACCGAGCGGTACCTGTGGGCCAGCGGCAGCCAGTCCGGCACGCGCCCGCCCACGCCGCAGGATCAGGCCGCCACCGCCCGGGAGCTGTCCGACCTCGTCGCCGTCCTCGACCGCTTCCACAGCGACCACGAGCGCACCCTCGCCTCCGCGCGCGGGGCCCGGGCCAGCTCCGCGGCCCAGGAGCAGGCGGCGCGGGTCGCGGCGGAGCGCGCCACCGACCTCCTCGCCGCCCCCGCCACCGCGCCGTACCTGGGCCTGCGGCCGGTCATCCGGGCCACCGACGCCCTTGTGCTCGCCGTCCAGGCGCTCGACGGTGCGCCGGACCTCCCCGCCCGCGACGCCGCCGCGCAGAGCGTGCTGGAGAAGGCCGCGGAGCTCACCGCCGCCGTCGGCGCCGCCCCGCGGATCGGCGACGATGCGCAGCACGCACTGGCGGCGGCGGGCACGCGCCTGCAGGCCGTCCGCAACCGGGCCGCGGACATCGCCGACACCCGCTCCGCACTGCTGCGCGAGTTCAGCTCGGCCTGCTCGGCCGACCTCGTCGACAACGACAAGGTCGCGGAACGGGAGTCCGCAGCCGCGGAGACCGCCCTGGCCTCGGCCTCGAACAGCCTCCGCGCCGGCACCCCGGACCTGGCGCTCGAGGACGTCGCCGTCGCCCGCGATCACCTCGACACCGCCGACGCGGCGGTGAACGCGGTCGGCGAGAGACTCCGCACGCTGCGCGGGGTGAAGGCCGATCCCGCGGCGCGCGCCGATCGCACGCGCTTCGCGCTCCGCGACGCCCAGTTGCTCACCGTCCAGAAGCAGCAGGTCTACCGCTGGGGCAGCGTGCTCGACGCGCAGAACGCCCGCATCGAGCGCGCGATCGCCGATCTGGAGCGCGTGCACCCCGACTACTGGCAGTACCTGCAGACCCTCGCCGACATCGACCGCGTGATCGCGGACGCGGTGAACCGCATGCGGGGGCGGACGTGAGCACCCAGCTGCGCCATTTCCACCAGCTGCCGGACGAGGTTCGGCGGCGCCTGTTCCACCTGTCGCCGCAGCCCTTCGACCGCGCCACTTCCCGGGACGAGCTCGCGGTCGGGCTCGGCGCCACGCTGTACGTACCCGCGACCCGGCCGGACCTCGCCGGCACCATCCGTCGCCGCTGGTCCGACGGGGTGCTGTCCATGGTGATCGATCTCGAGGACGCCGTCGCCGACGACGAGGTCCAGCACGCGGTCCGGGCCGCCGCAGAGGCGCTGTCCGAGCTCGCCGACGGCCCGGGGCCGCTGCCGCTGCTGTTCCTCCGCCCGCGCACGACCGCCGAGACCCCCTCCCTGCTGGACGCGGTGGGCGACGGTGCGCGGGCCCTCACCGGGGTGGTCCTCCCCAAGTTCACCGCGGCCGCGGGACGCGACGCCCTCTCCGCCCTCGCGACCCGCGACGCGCACCTGTACGCCATGCCGGTCCTGGAGACCCCGTCGATCGTCTACCGCGAGAGCCGCGACGAGCATCTGGGCAGCATCAGCGAACTGCTCGCCGAGGAGCGCGAGCGGATCCTGGCCGTGCGGATCGGGGCCACCGACATGTCGGCCCTGTTCGGCATCCGGCGCGACCGCGACCTGACGATCTACGACGTGCACGTGGTCGCCGAGACCATCTCGGCGATCGTCAACCGGCTCGCGCGTTCCGACGGCACCGGCTTCGTGGTCACGGGTCCGGTGTGGGAGTACTTCGCCGATCACGAGCGCATGTTCCGTCCGTTGCTGCGCGCCACGCCCTTCGAGCGCAATCACGCCGCCCGCTTCCGCGAGAAGCTCGTCGGGCGCGACCTCGACGGGCTGCTCCGGGAGACGGCCCTCGATCGCGCGAACGGCCTGCACGGCAAGACGGTCATCCACCCGTCCCACGTCGCGGCCGTGCACGCGCTCTCGGCCGTGACGCACGAGGAGCACCAGGACGCGCTCGACGTCATGGCCGGCGCATCCGGCGGCGTCGGCGCGTCGCGCTACCGGAACAAGATGAACGAGATGAAGCCGCACCGGAATTGGGCTCGGCAAACGCTGATCCGGGCGGACATGTTCGGCGTGACCCGTCCCGAGGTCGGATTCGTCGACCTGCTCACCGCGCTGGTCGAGGAGCAGTAGATGCAGCCGCCGAACCTGTGCCGCGATCTCGGCATGCACGTGCACGGGGACGTCGCACTCGGTCGTCTCATCGCACCCGCACTGCGGCGCAATCCGCGCCGCGCGCACCTGCTCGTCTCGACGGTGCTCGGCAAGCACATCCCCGCGGAGCCCGCGGCGGTCCGGTCAGCGGCGGATCATCTCACCGACCTCGTGGCGCTGGAGCTGCACGGAGAGCCGTGCGTGGTCTTCGGGTTCGCGGAGACCGCGACCGGTCTGGGGCATTGCGTGGCCGCGCGCCTGGACGCCGCCGTGTACCTGCAGTCCACCCGGCGCACGGGGGCCACGGTGTACGGCGAGTTCACCGAGGGCCACTCGCACGCCACTTCGCACCTGTTGCAGCCCAGTTCGCCGGACCTGCTCTCCGCCGCCGACGTGCTGGTCCTCGTCGACGACGAGATCTCCACCGGCGCAACGGCGCTGGACTCGATCCGCGCGCTGCACGCGCTCGCGCCGCACCGCCGGTACGTGGTGGCCTCGCTGGTGGACGTCCGCTCGCCCGCCCGCGCCGCCGAGAACACGCGGGCGGCAGCCGATTCCGGACTCGACATCGTCTTCGTCGCGCTTGCGCACGGCACCGTCGACCTGCCGGACGGCCTGCCCGAGCGCGTGGCCGGGCTCCCCGCGACGCCCTTCAACCCCGTCGCGGGGCGGCGGGGCACCGTCGAGGTGCTGTCCGCCCCGTGGCCCTCGGACGTGCCCGACGGTGGCCGGCACGGCGTGCTCGCGGCCGACCAGTCGCGGCTGCGGGACGCCGCGGCGGAGGTCGCCGCGGAGCTCGCACCCCACCTCGACGGGCGGCCCGTGATCGTGATCGGCCACGAGGAGCTGATGTACCTGCCGCTGTGCGTCGCCGAGTCATTGGCCGCCGACGGTCACCGGGTGCGGTTCCAGACCACCACGCGCTCACCGGCACTCGTGCGCGACGAGGACGGGTACCCGCTGCGGAGGGGATTCGAATTCCTCTCCCCCGAGCCGGATCCCGAGGCGCCACGCCGGTACCTGTACAACGCCCAGTGGGCCGGCGAGGAGGCGCGGATCGTGCTCATCGTCGACTCACCCGCCGACACCGATCGGCTGCGCGCACCGGGTGGCCTCCTCGACGTGCTGGCCGCGGCCGGGCACGACGTGCTGGTCGCCATCGTCCCCGCGTCCGACCAGTCCGAGCTCGCCGCCGCCCGCGCCGAAGCGGCGCAACAATGACCGCGATCACCCCGCCGCTGCGCGGGCCCGGGTTCGGCTCGTACGCACCGGACGAGGTGACCTGGCTGCTCAAGGACCTCTCCCACGTGGCACTGGAGGCCGACATCGCCGAGCGCGAGCGCCGCATCCAGTCGGGCGAGGCACACTACGCCGAGTCGCTGCCCGTCGAGTACCAGCCGAGCGCGGAGTACCGGGCCCTGTTCGACGCGGCGCTCGCCGGCTCCGCACCCCGGCTCGCGGAGGCCGTCGGCACGGTGACGGAGCTGCTTCTCGCCGAGCGCGGGCACGATCTCGTCCTGGTCTCGCTCGCGCGGGCGGGCACGCCGGTCGGGATCCTCGTGCGCCGCTGGGCCCGGCGCTTCCACGGACTCGGCCTCCCGCACTACGCCGTGTCCATCGTGCGCGGGCGGGGCATCGACCACGCGGCGCTGGATCACCTGGTGGCACACCACGACCCGGCCTCGATCGTGTTCGTGGACGGCTGGACCGGCAAGGGCGCGATCACACGTGAGCTCGCGGAGGCCCTCGACGAGTACGCCGCCGCCACCGGGATCCGGCTGAACCCGGATCTCGCGGTGCTCGCCGACCCGGGCCACTGCGTGCGCACCTTCGGCACCCGCGACGACTTCCTCATCGCGTCGGCGTGCCTGAATTCGACGGTGTCCGGCCTGGTATCGCGGACGGTCCTGAACGCCGACCTGATCGGGCCGGACGAGTTCCACGGGGCCAAGTTCTACGCCGAGCTCGCGCCCTACGACGTCTCCGGAGTCCTCCTCGACGCCGTCGCCGCCGCCTTCGACGGTGCGGCTCCCGCCGCGCGCGTCGCGGCCGCGCGGCTCGTCGCCGATCCTGCCTCACGCGAACCCGATTGGTCCGGGTGGGCAACGGTCGAACGCGTCCGCGAGGCGTACGGCGTCTCGACCGCGAATCTGGTCAAGCCCGGGATCGGCGAGACCACGCGGGTGTTGCTGCG
This sequence comes from Tsukamurella sp. NPDC003166, assembly GCF_040611135.1. Lineage (NCBI taxonomy): Bacteria > Bacillati > Actinomycetota > Actinomycetes > Mycobacteriales > Tsukamurellaceae > Tsukamurella > Tsukamurella sp. NPDC003166. The sequence continues at coordinate 142,766 of NZ_JBEXNL010000003.1, read as the reverse complement.
GCGGGTGCCGTGGCGCGTGCTGTTGCGCGACCCGGACGATCCCGACCACCGGCACATCCGCCGCCTCGCCGCCGAGCGCGGCGTACCGGTGGAGATCGTGCCGGATCTGGCGTACGCGTGCATCGGCCTGATCAAGGAGGACTCGTGATCGCCTTCGTCACCAGCGATCTCGACCGCACCCTGATCTACTCCAGGGCCGCCGCCGGCCCGGGATTCGACATCCACGACCCGGTGTGCGTGGAGATGTACCGCGATGCGCCCCTGTCGTACATGTCCGCGGCGTCGCACGCCGGCCTGGCCGCGCTCGCCGCCGCGACTCCCGTGGTGCCCACGACCACCCGCACGCCCGAGCAGTACCTCCGGGTACGGCTGCCGGGCGGGCAGGCCCGATACGCCGTCTGCTCCAACGGTGGCGAGATCCTGGTCGACGGCGCTCCGGACCCGCTGTGGCAGGACCACGTCCGAGGCCTGCTCGCTGCACTCCCGGCGGATCTCGATGCGATCGCCGCCGAACTCGAGCTCCGGCTGGAACCCGCGTGGGGCGCGCGGCTGCGACTCGTTCCGGGCCTGTTCGCCTACGTGGTCTCCGACGTGCGGATCCCGGCCGAGGCCGTGGCCGCGTGGCGAGCGTACTGCACGCCCCGCGGGTGGACGGTCTCGCAGCAGGGCCGCAAGTTCTACACGATCCCCGCATCGGTCACGAAGTCCCGTGCCGCCCAGGAGGTCCGACGACGCCTGGTCGAGTCCGGCGCTCTCGAACCCGGAGCGCGCTGGCTGGCCGCGGGCGACGGGGCCCTGGACGCGGATCTGCTCGAGGCCGCCGATGGCTCGATCCGGCCCCGGCACGGCGAGCTGGAGGAACTGGGCCTCTCCCTGCCCCACCTCGCGCTCACCGCATCAGCCGGCATCGGCGCCGGCGCCGAGATCGTCGCCTGGCTCACCGCCGCATGCGCCACCGCAACCGCTGTACCCGTCCCCGATCCGATCAAGGAGATCCGATGACCGCACTGTCCAAGGGCCAGAACGGGCCGCTGCCCGCCGGGCCGGTCACCGTCACCGTCGAACTGCCGGCCCCCGCGGATGTCTCCGCCCTGCTGGTCACCGAGAGTGGGAAGGTGCGCTCCGACGCCGATTTCGTGTTCTTCAACCAGCCCACCGGCCCCGGCGTGAGCCTGCAGAACGGCGCACTGCGGATCGACGGCTCCCAGCTGCCCGCCGACATCGCGCAGGTCCGCGTCGCGATCACACTCGACGATGCGTCGTCCTCGTTCGGGCGGTTCGGCGCTCCCGTCGCGCGGGTCGCCGACGGTGCCGGAACCCCCCTCTACGATTACGCCGTCGACGGCCTGCGCAGCGAGTCGGTGGTGATCGCGGTCGAGGTGTACCGGCGCGGCGCGGACTGGAAGGTCCGCGCCGTGGGACAGGGCTACGCGGGCGGCTTCGCGGACATGGTGCGCGACCACGGCGTCAGCGTCGACGACGCACCCGCCGCGCCGGCCCCCGCAGCGACACCGCCGCCCGTACCCGAGCAGCGCGCGCCGCAGCCCACGCCACCGCAGCCCACGCCACCGCAGGCCGCGGCACCGTCGAGCCCCGTACCGCCCACCCCGACGCAGAACACACCTCCGGCCCCGTCGAGCACGCCGATCGACTACTTCGCGAGCGGTACGGCACCGTCGGCGCCGGCGGGCAGCGCGCCGGTCGACTACTTCAACGGCCCTGCCCCGCAGGCACCCCCGCAGCAGCCCTTCACCCCCACCGCGCAGTTGGCCGGACAGCAGCCGCCGCCCGGCAGCGGGGAGATCAGCCTCACGAAGAACCGGCGCGTGGACCTCACGAAGGGCCAGAAGGTGGTGCTGCGCAAGGACGGCGGCGTGCAGCTCACCCGGATCGCCATGGGACTCGGGTGGGACCCGGTGCGCAAGCAAGGCCTGTTCGGGGCGAAGAGCAAGGACATCGACCTCGACGCCTCCGTGGTGATGTTCTCCGGACAGCAGAAGGTCGACACCGTCTACTTCGGCGACCTGCGCTCCAAGGACGGCTCGATCCAGCACCAGGGCGACAACCTGACCGGCGCGGGCGACGGCGACGACGAGGTGATCAATGTCGACCTGCCCGCGGTGAATGCGGCGGTCACGTCCCTGGTGTTCATCGTGACCTCGTACCAGGGACAGAAGTTCGATCAGGTGGACAACGCGTACTGCCGGCTCGTTGACTCCACGACCGGCGTCGAGTTGGCGCGGTTCGCCCTCGCGGGCGGCATGCCTTACACCGGGATCGTCATGTGCACCATCGGGCGTCAGGGCGGCGAGTGGAAGCTGCAGGCGATCGGCGAGTGCATCAACGCCAAGACCCCGCGCGACGCGGTCCCGCAGCTGACGCGCTTCCTGGCGTGACGCCCGGGAGGATCGACCCCGCTGGGCGAGGTCGATCCTCCCCGGGACACGGCCGGGCTAGGTGCTCGCGGCGAGCTTCTTGGTGCGCAGGTACAGCACCGCGCAGATCGCGGCGAAGACGACGACGCCCAGCACCTCGCCCCCGTGCAGCCATCCCTCCCCGATGAAGGGCAGCGCCAGCGGCTCGTCCTTGTTGGTCGCCACCACGATGCCGGCGTAGACCACGCCGAACAGCGACTCGCCGACGATCAGGCCGGTCGCGAGCAGCGTGCCGAGCCGCTTGCGGGCCTCGGCACCGTCGCCGGATCGGTCGGCCCAGCGGTTGTAGAAGAAGCCGAGCAGGGCGCCCACGGGGATCATCAGGGTCACGCTCATCGGCAGGTACATGCCCATGCCCACGGCCAGCGGAGGGAGCCGGAACTTCGAGAATCGGCCCATCACCTCGTCGAGCACGATCACCACCGCGCCGATGAGCGCGCCGAGACCGATGAGACCCCAGTCGAGGTCTCCGCCGAAGACGCCCTTGGACAGGTCCGCCAGGAGCGATGCCTGGGGCGCCGAGAGCGCGGTCTTCTCGTCCGCGCCGGGGGCTCCCGCGAATCCGAAGCCGCTCTGCAGGAGTCCGAGCACCGGCGGGATGATCGCAGCGCCGAACCCGACCCCGATCACGAGCGCGACCTGCTGCTTCCACGGTGTCGCGCCGACGAGCTGACCCGTCTTGAGGTCCTGCAGATTGTCATTGGAGATCGTGGCGATGCTGAAGACGATCGCCGCGGTGAACAGTGTGAACGCCACCAGCCCGTCGGCCGTGGTCCCCTCCGCCGGGCCGTACACCACGCGGATCAGCAGCGCGGCGGCGAGCACCACCAGGATGCCGACGCCGGAGACCGGACTGTTCGACGCGCCGATCAGGCCGGCCATGTAGCCGCACACCGACGCCACGACCAGGCCGAGCACCAGGATGAACAGGATGCTGGTGAGGATGATCCCACCCGAGCCCCCGCTCAGTGGGTTGCTGTCGGAACCCGCCTTCGGGTCGGCGGTGAAACGCCACAGGAGCAGCCCGATCGGGATCATCGACAGCAGTACGACGCCCGCGACGTAGGGGAAGGGCATGTCGCGCTCAGTGATGTCCACCAGTTCGCCCTCGCGCCGCTTGCGCGAGCTCGCGATCGAATCGGCGATGCCCTTGAGGACGGGGCCGAGGATCTTGATCAACGTCCAGACCGCGGCGATGGCGATCGCGCCGGCGCCGATGAGCCGGATGTCGTGCTTGAAGGTCGCGTTGATCACCTTGCTGATGTCCGCCACGCCATCGAGGTCGCCCGCGGTCCAGATCGGTAGGAGCACGAAGTAGGAGATGACGAGGCCGACGATCATCGCGATACCCACGGTGATGCCCACGAGGTGACCGACGCCGATGAGCGCGAAGGAGAGACCCGGCACGAACACCGTGCCACCACTGCCGACCCGCAGGGTGGCCGACAGCCCTTCGGCCACGATCTTCATCTTCGCGAGCAGTACATATCCGGCCGACGCCACGGAGCCGAGCAGGATCAGCCGCAGGCCGCGCTTGTTCTCGGTGGCCCCCTCCGCCGTGTCGCCGACCTTGAGCACCTCGGCGGCCGCGACACCCTCGGGGAACGGCAGGTCCGAACCGGTGACCAGCGCGCGACGCAACGGGATGGAGTACATGACGCCGAGCACGCCGCCCACGAAACACACGAGCATGGTGATCCAGTAGGGGAAGCCCTGCCACCACCCGATCATGACGAGACCGGGGAGGATGAAGACGATCGCCGACAGCGTGCCCGCCGCCGACGCGATCGTCTGGACGATGTTGTTCTCCACGATGGAGTGGTTCGCGAAGTAGCGCAGCAGCGCCATCGAGATGACGGCGGCGGGGATCGACGTGGCGAAGGTCAGGCCGACCTTCAAACCCAGGTAGGCGTTCGCCGCGGTGAACACGAGCGTGATGAGGCCGCCGAGGACGACGGCGCGGGCCGTGAACTCCCGCATGCCGGATCGCGGCTCGGCGGTGAGCGGAGTGGACATGGTGCTATCCCTTCAAAAGGACGGTGGCCTGTTCGGCCGAACGTGAAAACCCTAGGTCCAAGCACGCGATCGTACGACGGGAACGCGCCAGGTCGTGCGGCGTGGTCACGAGTCGTAAGGTGGACGGGTGCGATTCGGAGTCGTGATCCTGCCCCAGTACCCCTGGCCCGAGGCCCGTCGCCGCTGGCGGAAGTCGGAGGAGCTGGGCTTCGACCACGCCTGGACCTACGACCATCTGTCGTGGCGCACCCTCGCCGACCAGCCGTGGGGAGCGACGATCCCGCTGCTCACCGCCGCGGCCACCGCCACCGAACGGATCCGGCTGGGCACCTTCGTGACCTCCCCGAACTTCCGGCACCCCGTGCCCTTCGCGAAGGATCTCGCGAGCGTCGACGAGATCTCGGGCGGTCGCCTCCTCCTGGGGATCGGCTCCGGCGGTACGGGATTCGACGCCTTCGTGCTCGGACAACCCGAGCTCACCCCGCGCGAACGACACGAGCGGTTCGTCGAGTTCACGCGCGACCTCGACGTCCTGCTCCGGTTCGAGCAGGACGGGCCCCTCTCCTTCGACGGTCCGCGCTACCGCGCCGTGGACGCGCGCATGGTCGGGACTCCGGCGCAGTCCCCGCGCATGCCCTTCGTACTCGCGGCCAACGGCCCGAAGGGCCTACGGCTCGTGGCCGAGCAGGGGCAGGGCTGGGTCACCACCGGGCCCGACGGTGACGGTGGTAACGCCTGGTGGTCCCGCGTCGCGGAGCTCGGCAAGCGCCTCGACGACGCACTCGACGGTGCCGGACGTGCTCCCGGGAGCATCGACCGCTACCTGTCGATCGACTCCGGCGGGACCTACTCGCTGAGCTCCACCGATGCGGCCGACGATGCCGTGGGCCGCGCCGCCGAGCTCGGCTTCACCGACGTGATCCTGCACTGGCCGCGTGCCGACGAGCCCTACGAGGGCACGGAGGCCGCCCTCGACGCCTTCGCCGCCCGGCACCTGCAACGCTGACTGCGGCTCCGGGTTCCGCCGTGCGCCAACGGTTCTCCATCCAGTGGTGCCGGTCACTCACGCGACGGGACCGGCACCGTCGCATATGTGCCTAATATCGACATCATGACTCCCGCGCCCGAAGCCCCCGACGCACCGTCGACGCCGGCCTCCGAGGCCGCGCTCGACGACCTCGCCGCGCGGCTGCGTCCGCCCCTCCTGCAGCTGCACTTCCTGGTCCGGCGCAACACGCCGGGGCCGGACCTGACGCCCGCGCAGCAGGCCGCGCTGCAGAGCCTGCTGCGGCTCGGCCCCGTCCGGATGGGCGAACTCGCCCGTTACCTGCGGATCCGTCTGCCCTCGGCGACGAGCGCCGTCGACGGGCTGGAACGGCTGGGCCTCGCCGAGCGCAACCCCGATCCCGATGACGGCCGGGCGGTGGTGGTCCAGCTCTCCGAGCACGGCACCCGGTTGACATCCGAGTTGATCGCGGCGCGCAACACGATGCTCGCAGGGCACCTGACCGAGCTCACCGAGGCCGAGCGCCGCAGCCTGGATGCGGCGGTGCCCGCTCTGAACCGACTGATGGAGCTGTACCGGGACGCGACCTGACGCGACCGCACTGAGGACCCCTGAGCAATCGGTCACACCGGCTTGTCTATTACCCGAGGTAATAGTTAGACTTTCGTAGTAACCGAGAGGAGCTGCGATGACGATCACCGCCGAACGTAACCAGACAGAGCACGCGCACCCGAGCCTGCGTGACACCCTGTCCCATCAGCCCAAGGCGGTGTGGGTCACGGCGTTCGCCGCGGTCATCGCGTTCATGGGGATAGGGCTCGTCGATCCGATCCTGGTGTCGATCGCGGAGTCGCTGCACGCCACGCCCAGCCAGACGACGCTGCTGTTCTCGTCCTACCTCGGCGTGCAGGTCGTGGCGATGCTGTTCATCGGCTGGTTCACCTCGATGTTCGGCGCCAAGCGCACCGTGATCGCGGGCCTGCTGCTCATCGTCGTCGCCGCCGCGGCCTGCGCCCTCGCGAATTCGATCGGCGTGCTGGTGGCCTGGCGCGCAGTCTGGGGCCTAGGCAACGCGCTGTTCATCGCCACGGCGCTGGCCGTGATCGTCGCCGCCGCCACCGGCGGCCAGCAGGGTGCGATCCTGCTCTACGAGGCCGCGCTGGGCGTCGGCCTGGCCGTCGGCCCTCTGCTGGGCGCCGTCCTCGGCGGCGTCTCGTGGCGCGGACCGTTCGCCGGCACCGCCATCCTCATGCTGATCGGCGCCGTCCTGTGCGCCACCATGCTGCGCTCCGACGCGGCCGAGGCCAAGGAGAAGCGGCAGCGCGAGGGCGTCGTCTCGCCCCTGGCACCGCTCAAGGCCCTGCGTCAGCGCGGCCTGTTCCTCACCGGCCTCGGCTCGGCGTTCTACACCGCCGCCTTCTTCACCATCCTCGCCTGGTCGCCGTTCGTGCTGCATCAGAGCGCGTACTTCGTGGGCGCCGTGTTCGTCGGCTGGGGCCTGCTGGTGGCCGTGAGCGGCGTGTGGCTCGCCCCCAAGGTGGCCGCCTCGCTCGGCGAGCGAGCGGGATCGATCGTCGCGGTGCTCGTCTACGGCGCGCTGCTCGTGGTCGCGGCCGTGGGCCACGGATGCGTGCCCGTCGTGGTCACCGTCGTCGTGCTCTCCGGCATCCCGTCGGGCGTGCTGAACACCCTGTTCACCGGTACCGCGATGTCCATCGCCGATGCGCCCCGCCCCGTCGCCAGCGCCGGCTACAACTTCCTCCGCTGGGCCGGCGGCGCTCTCGCCGCGACCTTCGTCGCGCACTTCGCGAACTGGTTCGGTAGCCCGGCCGCGCCCTTCTACATCGGCGCCGGCGCCTGCGTCGTGGCAGCGGTGATCCTCACCCGGGTCCGCGGGTCGAAGGCCGACTCGCGCACCGTCCCCGCCGAGGCCGCGCTGGTGGGCGACGCGGAGTTCTGATCGTCTCCCCGCGAGAACCCCGGCGAATCACCAGGATTCGTCCGGGGTTCTCGCGCGTATGCACGTTGGGTACCGTGAGGGGATGACCGACGACGCCCGTCCCCTCGCCCTCGTCACCGGCGCCTCCCGCGGCCTCGGCCTCGCGATCGCGCGGGAGTTGGCCCCGTCGCACCGCCTCCTGCTGGGCGGCCGGCCCTCAGCCGCACTCGACGCCGCCGCCGCCGAGTTCGACGGTGCCGGCGCTTTTCCCGCCGACCTGACCGACGGTGCCGCGGTCGCGGCCCTGGCCGCGCCCGTCGACCGGCTGGACGTCCTGGTGCACAACGCCGGGCTCGGCCGGATCGGGCGCATCGAGGACACGCCGGCCGCGGACTGGCGCGACATGTTCGAGGTCAATCTGCTCTCCGTCGTCGAGCTGACCAAGGCCCTGCTGCCCGCGCTGCGTGCTTCGGGCGGGCACGTCGTGCTGATCAACTCCGGCGCGGGCAAGCGGGCCAACCCCGGCTGGGGCGCGTACGCAGCGAGCAAGTTCGGGCTGACCGCGTTCGCGGAGGCGCTCCGCGCCGAGGAACCGGAGCTCCGCGTGACCAGTGTGTTCCCGGGCCGCATCGACACCGAGATGCAGCAGGACATCTTCGCCGCCGAGGGCCGCGAGTACTCGGCCGAGGGGCTCCTACGCCCCGAGACGGTGGCTGCCGCCGTCGCCCAGGCCGTAGCGACCGCCGGTGACGCGCACCCGACGGAGATCGTGCTCCGTCCCCGCTGAGGCCCGCCGCCGGGGCCCTCGGGCGTAGGGTCGGAGGGGTGAGCGCCGAGCTGTGGGCCCAGACGGACGACTACCTCGAACGGTCGGTGGCACCGGATGCCGCCGCCTTCGCGCCGATCCGCGATGCGCAGGCCGCGGGCGGGCTGCCCGATATCGCAGTGTCCCCCACGCAGGGCAAGTTCCTCTACCTGCTCGCGTCCATCGCCCGCGCCGAGCGCGTACTCGAGATCGGCACCCTGGGCGGCTACAGCACGGCGTGGCTGGCCCGCGCCGTCGGGCCCGAGGGCACCGTCCTCACTCTGGAGTACTCGCCCGAGCACGCAGCGGTCGCGCGTGCGAGCCTCGCCGCCGCCGGGCTCGGCGAGCGAGTGGACATCCGGGTCGGCGCCGCCCTCGACTCGCTGCCCTTCATCGACGGTCCGTTCGGGCTGGTGTTCATCGACGCCGACAAGGCGAACAACCGCGCCTACCTCGACTGGGCGCTGCGGCTCAGCGCACCCGGCACCGTCATCGTGCTCGACAACGTAGTGCGGCGGCTGCAGGACGAGGGCCCCGACGCCGACGGCATCCGCGGCGCCCTTGAGCGGCTCGGCTCCGACCCGCGGCTCGACGCCACCGCGCTGCAGACCGTGGGCATCAAGGGCTGGGACGGCCTCGCGATGGCCGTCGTGCGCTGATCAGGAGCCGAAGCCCGGCACCGTGATCGGGGACTTGTACAGCGAGTTCACTCGCTCACCGGCCAGCCATGCGGTGAGGCGTTCGGCCTCATTGTTCAGGGCCTCGCGCGCGGCCCGGGGCGTCCCCGCCGGGAGCACCGGGTCGACGGTGCCCTCCTCGTCCTGGATGTACGCCCCGATGATCCGGCCGTCCCACCACGCCGTGGTTCCCGCATTGCCCGCCCGGTCGTAGATCGCCGGGTAGAAGCCCGGGTCGAGATAGAAGTCGCGCTCCTTCCACCCCATCGACGTGGGGTCGAGCGCCGGCAGCAGCGCCGCCCAGGGCTCGACGGACTCGACCGGATCCTCGTCCTCCGGCAGCACCCAGCCCGTGGCGCCACGCTCGAGTTGCACTGGCACCGCGCCGATGTCGGCGATCGCCCGCCGGATCACCGCCTTGGTGGAGCCGAACCACCACACCACATCGGTCTCCGTGGCGGGTCCGAAGGCACGCAGGTACTCCCGCACCAGTTCGGCATAGCCCTCAGCCGCGTCCGCGTGCTCCGTCGGCGCACCGAGCCAATCCTCGGCACGTGCCCAGAGATTCCGGTTCACCCGCCAGTGGCTGGCATTGCGCGCGCGGGCGAGATCACCCGTCGCGCCGAGCCAGGTGAGCACGCGCGGCGCGAGATGCTGATCGCCGCCGTACTTCTTGCCCTCGAACCGGGAGATCTGCCCGGTCAGTTCGGGCACGGTCTCGCGCAGTTCCTGCGCACTGAGTTCGCGGCCGCGTAGGGCGTCGAGGACCGCCGCACGGGCCTCCGCGAGCCAGGCGGCACCTTCGGCGGCGATCCCGCCGGCCTCGACGTCCTTGCGCACCTTGGCATGCTCCTGTGCAGCCACCCGCGCCGACGGTCCGCCCAACGCGGCGGGGAGCGCCGCCCGGGGGAACACGAACATGGTGCGCCGCATCGCGAGTTGCTTGACGAGGCTCCGCTCGGCGTACAGCTCGCGCTCGAGATCGCCGATCGCGAAGGCTCCCAGGCGTGCCCGCAACGACAGGTAGGGCGTGGCGGGCTCGGTGGCGTGCAGCGCGACCACCGACCGGACCGCCTCCCCGATCGACCCGGCGGAGCGGGCGAGCGCGTGGTTGCGTGCCATCCGGGCACGACGTTCCGCATCGTCGATCAGGCGCATCCGGGTGCCTCCTCTCCCGACCCCCAGGCTAGAGCATGATCCGCACCGGGAACATCAGTTCTCATGCATGGCACTAGATCGAATGTCGTGGCGTGCCCTGCTCGCGCGCTCCAGTACTCGCGCTGAGAACCGGTGAACAGACACAGCGCCCTACCACGGGGCCCGGCCATGAGCTGCTCAGCGAGAGGACTCATGGCCGGACTCCGCTGCTAAGGAACGATGTTGACGAGTTTGCCGGACACCACGATCACCCTGCGCGGGGCACCGTCGAGCAACTCGGCGACCTTGGGCTCCGCCAGGGCGGCGGCCTCGAGGGCGGCGTCGGAGGCGTCGGCGCCGACGGTGATCCGGGCGCGGACCTTGCCCTTCACCTGCACCGGGATCTCGACGGTGTCCTGCACCAGCCACTGATCCTCGGCACGCGGGAACGGGCCGTGTGCGAGTGACTCGGTGTGGCCCAAGCGGTTCCACAATTCCTCCGCGATGTGCGGGGCGACCGGGGCCAGCATCAGGGCGAGCGGCTCGGCCAGGGCACGAGGCGCACCGCCCGGGTAGGCCTTCGTGAGGTGGTTCGTCAGCTCGATCAGCTTGGCGATGGCGGTGTTGTCGCGCATCTCCGCGTAGTCCTCGCGCACCCCGGCGATCGTCTTGTGCAGCACGCGCATCGACTCGTCGGACGGGGTCTCGTCGGTGACGCGGACCGTGCCGGTCTCCTCGTCGATCACGGCACGCCACGCACGCTGCAGGAAGCGTTGCGCACCCACGACGTCCTTCGTGGCCCACGCGCGATCCTGATCCAGTGGCCCCATGGACATCTCGTACACCCGCAGGGTGTCGGCACCGTAGTCCCGGGCGATCTCGTCCGGTGCCACGGAGTTCTTCAGGGACTTGCCCATCTTGCCGTACTCGCGGTTCACCTCCTGATCGCCCAGGAAGAACGTGCCGTCGCGCTCGACCACCTCGTCGGCCTGAACGTAGACGCCGCGGGAGTCCGTGTAGGCGAAGGCCTGGATCATGCCCTGGTTGAACAGCTTCCGGTAGGGCTCCCGCGAGGTCACGTGACCCAAGTCGAAGAGCACCTTGTGCCAGAACCGGGCGTACAGCAGGTGCAGCACCGCATGCTCGACGCCGCCCACGTACAGGTCCACGCCGCCCGGGTCCTGCGGGCCGTTCACCTCGGGCCGCGGGCCCATCCAGTACGCCTCGTTCTCCTTGGCGCAGAAGGTCTCCGTGTTCGTCGGATCCACGTAGCGCAGCTGGTACCACGAACTTCCGGCCCACTGCGGCATGACATTGGCGTCGCGGGTGTAGTCCTTGAGCCCGTCGCCCAGGTCCAGCTCGACGTGCAGCCAATCCGTGGCCTTCGCCAGCGGGGGAGAGGGCTGCGAGTCGGAGTCCTCGGGATCGAAGGCCACGGGAGCGTAGTCCTTCACCTCCGGAAGCAGAACCGCCAGTTCGGATTCCGGAAGGGCGTGGGGCGCACCGTCGGCATCGAAGACGATGGGGAAGGGCTCGCCCCAGTACCGCTGGCGCGCGAACAGCCAGTCGCGCAGCTTGTACTGCACCGTGCCCTCGCCGGCGCCGGACTTCTCGAGGAAGGCGATGACGGCGGCCTTGGCCTCCGCGATGGGAAGGCCGTTGATGTCCAGCTCGGCGTTGGCGGAGTTCACCGCGGGGCCCTCGCCCGTGTACGCCTCGTCGGTGACGCCGGCCTCGCTGCCGACCACCTCGACGATGGGCAGGCCGAACTTCGTGGCGAACTCGTGATCGCGCACGTCGTGGCCGGGGACGGCCATGATCGCGCCGGTGCCGTAGCCCATGAGCACGTAGTCGCCGATGAACACGGGAACCTGCTCGCCGTTCACCGGATTGACAGCCGTGGTGCCCAGGAAGACGCCCGTCTTCTCCTTGCCCTCCTGGCGCTCCAGGTCGGACTTCGCGGCGATCGACGCGCGGTACGCGGCGACGGCCTCAGCGGGGGAGCCGGCGCCGCCCGTCCACCGCTCATCGACCTCCGACGGCCATGCCGTCGCGGTCAGCACGTCGACCAGCGGATGCTCGGGGGAGAGCACCATGTAGGTGGCGCCGAACAGCGTGTCCGGGCGGGTGGTGAACACCTCGATCCGCTCGCCGGCGGCGGTGAAGGCGACGCGCGCTCCGCGGCTGCGGCCGATCCAGTTGCGCTGCATGGACTTGACCTTCTCGGGCCAGTCCAGCACGGCCAGGTCGTCGATCAGCCGATCCGAGTAGGCGGTGATCCGCATCATCCACTGCCGCAGCTGCTTGCGGTAGACGGGGAAGTTACCGCGCTCGCTGCGGCCGTCCGCCGTGACCTCCTCGTTCGCGAGCACAGTGCCCAGGCCCGGGCACCAGTTCACCAGCGAGTTGCTTTCGTAGACCAGACGATGATCGTCGAGGACGGCGGCGCGCTCGGGCACCGTCAGGCCCGACCACTCGCGGCCGTCGGGCACGGCGCGGGTCCCCGAAGCGAACTCCGCCTCCAGCTCCGCGATCGGCCGCGCGCGGTCCTGGGCGGCGTCGTACCAGGAGTTGTAGATCTGCAGGAAGATCCACTGGGTCCAGTGGTAGAACTCCGGGTCGGTCGTCGAGACGCGGCGGCGCTCGTCGTGGGCCAGGCCGAGCGTGGCGATCTGCTCCAGGTAGCGCTCGATGTTCTTCTCGGTGGTCACCCGGGGGTGCGTGCCGGTCTGCACGGCGTACTGCTCGGCGGGCAGGCCGAATGCGTCGAAGCCCATCGTGTGCAGCACGTTGGCGCCGTTCATCCGGTGGTACCGGCCGTAGACGTCCGTGGCGATGAAGCCCAGCGGGTGACCCACGTGCAGGCCCGCGCCCGACGGGTACGGGAACATGTCGAGCAGGAACAGCTTCTCGGCGGGGAGCGCGTCGTCGCCCCGCAGCGGCCCGACGGGGTTCGGGGCGTTGAACACGCCGCCCTCGCGCCACTCATCGCGCCACCGCTGCTCGATCGCGCCCGCGAGCTCGGCCGTGTACCGGTGGGCGGGGCCGGCCGAGGGAGTCTGTTCACCGTTCTGCGTCACCCCACCAGCGTAAACAGCCCGGGCCCGTCACCTCTGCGCGGGCCCGCGCGCGGCGGCGGCCACCCCGGAAGCGGGGAGGGCGCACCGATCCCGGACGGATTTGCGCAGGTCTCTAGACTGGACGGGTGTTCGTGCTGGTTGTGATCCTCGCTCTGGCCGCGGTGGCGGCCGTCATCGTGGGCGGCGCCGGGCTCGCCGGCCGTCTCCCGGAGAACGGCATCGTCGGCGTCCGCACCGAGCAGACCCTCTCCGACCCGCTGCTGTGGCGCACCGCCAACCGCGTCGCCGGACCGGGCCTCGTGGCCGCGGGTGTCATCTTCGGCGCCGGCGCCCTGGTCGGCGTGGCGATGGACGCCCCCTGGTCGTTCATCGCGGTCGCGGTGGCCGTGGTCGCAGGCCTCTTCCTCGCCGGCTTCGGCGCCCTGCAGGGCGCCCGCGCGGCGTCCATCCAAGCGCGCCTGCAGATGCCCCAGGCCACCTGCTGCAGTGCCGATGAGGCACCGTCGGACGACCCCGCGGACGATTGCGGCGTGACCGGCGGCTGCGGCGCGTGTGCCCTCAAGGGCATGTGCGACCACGAGGCACGCCCGGCGTAGCCCATGCGCAAGCTCCTCGACAAGCTGTCGATCGACGGCTTCATCCTGGCGATCTTCGCCGCAGTGGGCGTCGCGGCGCTGTTCCCGGCGACGGGTCGCGCGGAGCCGGTCGTCGACGACGCGGTGACCGTGGCCATCGCGATCCTGTTCTTCCTCTACGGCGCGCGGATCCACCCGCGAGAGGCCATCGCCGGCCTGCGGCACTGGCGCCTGCACGTGGTGATCCTGAGCTTCACCTTCGTGGTGTTCCCGATCATCGGTGTGCTGCTGCGGTTCGCGCCGGAGGTACTGCTGCGGCCGGAACTGTACGCGGGCTTCCTGTTCCTGACGCTGCTGCCGTCGACGGTGCAATCGTCCATCGCGTTCACGTCGATCGCGGGCGGCAACGTGCCCGGAGCGATCGTCAGCGCCTCGGTCTCGAACCTGCTCGGCGTGTTCGTCACGCCGCTGCTCGTGCTGGCCCTGATGGCCACCACCGGCGAGGTGACCTTCCACAGCAGCTCGATCGTGGACCTGTGCCTGCAACTGTTGCTGCCCTTCCTCCTCGGCCAGCTGCTGCGGCCCTGGGCGGGCGGATTCGTGAAGAAGCACGCGGCGGCGCTGAAGTACGTGGATCGCGGGTCGATCGTGCTGGTGGTCTACTCCGCGTTCTCGGCGGGCATGCGCGAGCACATCTGGAGCCAGGTCTCCTGGGCGGGCGTCGTGCAGCTGATCGTACTGTCGGTGGCGCTGGTGCTGCTCATGCTGTGGATGACGCGCGCGACCGCGGAGAAGCTCGGCTTCGACCGCGCAGACATGATCGCGATCCAGTTCTGCGGCACCAAGAAGTCGATGGCCACCGGCCTGCCGATGGCCGCCGTGCTCTTCGCCGGGCAACCCGTGGGCCTGCTGGTGCTGCCGCTCATGATCTTCCACCAGATCCAGCTGATGATGTGCGCGTGGCTGGCCGCCCGGTACGGGCGGGAGCTGGAAGCGGAGACCGTCCCCGCCTGATGCATTCACAATTTTGGGTCCTGACGGGTCAGAGGTGTTCGTGCGCACCTCCGAGGCCGTAGAACCCGACATCGTGAACCAGTCAGGCCACCGGGGCCTGCTCCGCGACCTTCGCGAGCGTCGGCTCCATCGTCCGCAAGAACCACGCGCGACTCAGCGACGTGGGCTGGTAGACGGAGTACGTGAGGTCGAGGTCCGCGACCACCGCGGTGCCGCGCTGCACCTGGGGCAGGGCCGAGTAGCCCGGCAGCCGCAGTAGGTCCTCGCCCGTCGCGCCGTTGGGGTATATCGCCATGAAATCGGCGGCCACCTTGGGGAGGAGCTCCAGCGAGACCATCCCGCGCGTCGCGGGGTTGACGAAGCGCGGCTCCCCGCGGATGGCCTTCGGCACCGTCAGGCCCAACTCCGCGAAGAAGCTGTTCGTCGGGTCCTCAGGACCGGCGATCACGTTGAAGCTCGACGCCGCGGCGGCGTACTGCGCGACGAATCCGGTCTTGCCCTTCAGCCCCGGATGCTTGCTCGCGAACGCCGCGACGGCGTCGTGATCGGCGGCGATCACCCGCTTCGCCTCGGCCTCCTTGCCGAGGATCCTCCCCAGGGCGAGGAGCTGGGCGTCCCAGCCCGAATCCTTGCCCGTCGCGGCGATACCGCCCAGCACCTTGGTCACACCGCTCACCGCGGTGACGTTCGCGCCCTTCATCACGCGGTGGTCCCCCACGACGAGGTCCGGCTTGTACTTCGCGATCTCCTCGGCGGGAAGGCTCGTGCCGGACGCCGTGATCACCGGCACGTCCTTGAGCAGCTCCCGCTGCCACGCCGCCGGCAGCGGCTGCGTCAGCTGCACGATCGCGACCGGCTTGATTCCCAGAGCCAGCACATTGTCGATCGAATACCCCTGCGCCACGATCCGTTTCGCGCCGACCGGGTACTCCACCGTCCCGTTGGCCTGCGCGATCGAGACCGTGGAGGCCGACGGTGCCGCGGTCCCCGTCGGGCTCGATCCGCAGCCCGCGAGCACGGCGAGGGCGGCGACGACGCCGGCGATCCGCTTCATCACGCCACCGCCGGCTGCGTCGCGACCTTCGCGAGCAGCGGCTCGATCTTCGTCAGGATCCACGCGCGGCTCAGTGGGGTCGGCTGGTTCATGGACACGATGGTGTGCAGGTCGGAAACCAGCGTGGTGCCGCTCACCACCTGGGGAAGGCCCGCGTACCCGGGGAGCCGCTGCAGGTCGGCCTCGCCGGCACCGTTGGGGTAGATCGCCATGAAGTTCGCGCCGATCGTCGGCAACTGCTCCAGCGACACCGGGGCGCGGCCGCCCTGGATCGTGGTGTTCGCCGAGAACGCCGGGTTTTCCCGGATGCCCTTCGGCAGGTTCATGCCGAGCTCGGCGAAGAACCGGTTCGTCGGGTCGTTCGCCTGGGCGACGAGGTTGAAGTTGCTGGACGCGGCGATGTACTGCGCGACGACGGCGGTCTTGCCGTCGAGGCCGGGATTGCGCGTGCGCACCGCCGCGACGTTCGCCTTGTCGTCGGCGATCACCTTCGACGCCTCCGCCTGCTTCCCGAGAATCTGTCCGAGCGCCTCGAGCTGCACATCCCACGCCGCCTTGGAGCCATCCTTGTCGATGCCACCGAGCACCTTCGAGACGGGGGCGAGCCGGTCGTAGTTGGTGGACACGACCTGGTTGTCGCCGACGAACAGATCCGGGCGGTACTTGGCCACCTCCTCGACGGGGACGGTCCGCTTGTCGGGCATCTTGATGATCGGGACACCGTCCAGCCTGTTCCCGTGCCAGGGCGCGGGGAGCGGGATCTGCCCCTCGATCACGGCCGCTGGCTTGATGCCGAGCGCGAGCAGATTGTCGATCGAGTAGCCGGCGGCGACGATGCGCGTGGGCCCGACGGGGAACTCCGTGACGCCCTGGACCTGCGTGATCGTCACCGTCTTGGCAGCGGGAGCGGCACCGTCGGAGCCCGAACCACCGCACGCCGCCGTGACGAACCCGACCACCGAAACCGCTGCGACTAACGCCGTCGTGCTCCGCTTCATGAACCCTCCTGAGTGCCAGGAAGGTAAGACTAGCCTAATTTACGATCAGTTGACGGAGACGTCCACCGGATGGGTCGCCAGCAGGGACGTGGGGAAGCCCTGGCGGCGCAGGACCTTGCCCCACAGATCCACCCGCGCGGGCACCAGAACGTCGGTGTGCAGCGAACCGCAGGGGATCCAGTCGTCGCGGTCGAGCTCGTCGTCGAGCTGGCCCATGCCCCAGCCGCTGTAGCCGGCGAACACGCGCACACCGTCGAGCAGCTCGTCCATCATCTCGACGTCCGAGTCCAGGTCCACCAGCACGACCCGTCCGGACACCGGCTGCAATCCGCGAATACCGCTGACGTCGACGCCCGCCTTCACGACACCCAGGCACAGGGCCGCCGATTGATTGACGGGACCGCCGACGAACACGGCCTTCGGCTTGGCCGCGAGGTCGTGCCACTGGGGGAGGACGCCGTGCACCGCGGACTCGCTCGGGCGGTTGAGGACCACCCCCAGGCTGCCCGACTCGTTGTGCTCGATGAGATACACCACCGTGCGGGAGAAGGTGGGCTCGATCAGCTCGGGCGAGGCCACCAGGAGCGTGCCGGACGACACGTCGAAACCCGCGCCCGCCGGTTCACCGGAGGACGCGTCCCGGGGAGCGGACTCATTCGAACGATCGGGACCCACACCCCCATCATGGCACGCGGAACAGCAATGGGGTCCGCCGACGGGGAAGGCCCCACCTCGATAGGCTGTAGTCCGTGACCACCAGCGGCCCGGACGCCCCAGCGGCCGCGCCGAAACCCGCGTGGCGGACCTTCCGTGACCTGCCCGACCTGCTGCGACTCCTGGGCGTCCGCCTCCTGAGCCAGTACGCCGAGGGCCTGTTCCAGGCCGCGCTCGGTACCGCCATCGTCTTCAATCCGCAGCGCAACGCCTCGCCCGCCGCGATCGCGACCGGCCTCGCCGTCCTGCTGCTGCCGTACTCGGCGATCGGCCCCTTCGCGGGCGCGCTGCTGGACCGGTGGGACCGGCGGCGCGTGTTCATCGTGGCCAACCTGGTCCGCGCGCTGCTCATCGTCACGTGCGCGGCCGTACTCGCATCCGGAGCGGGGGAGACCGCGATCTTCATCGTCGCGCTCGCCGTGGGCGGCGCCGGCCGGTTCGTGGCGTCCGGCCTCTCGGCGGCGCTGCCGCACGTGGTCGACCGGCCGCAGCTCGTCGCGATGAACTCCGTGACCACCACCCTGGGCGCGGGCGCCACCGCCCTCGGCGCGAGCACGGCGGTCGGGCTGCGCGCGCTGTTCGGGTCCGACGACGCCGGGAGCGGCGGGGTGCTCGCCTGCGCGGCGCTGGTCACCGTGCTCGGGGCGATACTGTCCACCCGGTTCCCGCGGGGCGTCCTCGGACCCGATCACGACATCCCCGCCGCCGAGCGGTCGCCGACCGCCCTCCGGGATGTCGCCGCCGGCCTCGCCCACGGCGCCCGGGCGGCGTGGCGGGCACCGTCGGTGACGGCGGCCCTCAGCGGCATCGGCGCACACCGTGTGGTGTTCGGATTCAACACCCTGATGCTGCTCCTGTTGACCCGGCACCGCTTCGCCGACGGCACGCTGGGACTGGCGGGCTTCGGATCCGTCGCCGGCGCCACGGCGGTGGGCATGTTCGTCGCCGCGGTACTGACGCCGTTCTCCGTGGCGCGGTGGGGCCGGCGGAACACCGTGGTCGGGGCGCTGATCGCCGCGTGCCTCACCCAGGTCGCCGTGCTGTCGCTGAACTTCGTCGTCCTGGTGCTCGCCGCAGCCGTGCTCGGGCTCGCGGGGCAGGTGGTCAAACTGTCCGGCGATGCGGCCATGCAGCTCGACGTTCCCGACGAACGCCGCGGGCAGGTCTTCGCCTTCCAGGACGCCCTCTTCAACGTGACCTTCGTGGGCGCGGTCGCGGTCGCCGCCGCCGTCGTCCCGCTCGACGGTGCCTCCCGGCCGCTCGCCGCCGCCGGTGCGGTCCTCTACGCCGTCGCCGTGGTCGTCGTGGTGCTGCTCTACCGCCGCACGGGAACCGCGGAGGCCGCTCGCGCGTCCAATTGATATGGGGGACTTTTCGATCGAGTACTGGTTCGGCGACGGCGAAGGGCACGTGACCCGGTGGATCTCGCCCGCCGCACAGGGCGCGGTCCTGCTCGATTTCGACGGTGACGGTCGCGTGGACGACGCGATGCTCGACCTCGACGGGGACGGCCGGGCCGATGTCGCCGCGCTCGACCTCGATGACGACGGCGTCCGTGAGACCCGCTATGGCGACGACGGGTCCGGTACCTGGTCACAGCCCGCTCCCGCCGACACGTCGGCGACGCCCGCCACGGCCGCGCCGCCCTCGTCCCCGGGAACCGGCGTCACCGCCGGGACCGCCCCACGGGCACCGTCGACCTGCCCGATCCCGGGAGTCACCGGTGTCGGGGCCCCGCCGTCGAAACCGGAAGCGAGCCCTCCGGTCACACCCGTCCCCGCCGAGCCCGGGCAACCGCCCCGGCAGGCCGTGGTCGACACGGACGCCGACGGTGCGCCGGACGTCCTGTTGTTCGACACCGACGGGGACGGCACCGTCGACGGGGCGACCGATCTACGGCAACGCTGATCAGATCCTTGGTTTCCTGCGGAACGCGGATCGCCGCGATCCCGGGACCGCGCACGCCCTGTACCGAGCCCCGTTAGGAGCCCTGCCGCTCCGCCCACCACTTCGTCAACTCGGCCTCGGCCTCGTCGCGGTCGAGCGGACCGCGGTCGAGGCGCAGTTCCTTGAGGAACTTCCACGCCGCGCCGACCTCGGGGCCGGGCGGCAGGCCCAGCAGCTCCATGATCGCGTTGCCGTCGAGGTCCGGCCGCACCCGCGCGAGATCCTCCCGGGCGGCGAGATCCTCGATGCGGCGCTCGAGCCCGTCATAGGTGGCCTGCAGCCGCGCGGCACGCCGCTTGTTGCGGGTGGTGCAGTCGGCGCGGACCAGCTTGTGCAGGCGGGGGAGCAGGGGGCCGGCATCGGTCACGTAACGCCGCACGGCGGAATCGGTCCACTGCCCGTCGCCGTAGCCGTGGAACCGCAGGTGCAGGAACACCAGGTGCGCAACGTCCTCGGTGACGGCCTTCGGGTAGGCCAGCGCCCGCATCCGCTTGCGCACCATCTTGGCGCCGACCACCTCGTGGTGGTGGAAGGAGACGCCACCGTTCGGCTCGTGCCGGCGGGTGTCGGGCTTGCCGATGTCGTGCAGCAGCGCGGCCCAGCGCAGAATCAGATCGGGATCCGACTCCTCGAGGTCGATGGCCTGCTGCAGCACCGTCATCGAGTGCCAGAAGACGTCCTTGTGCTGGTGGTGCTCGTCGATCGCGAGCTTCATGCCGGGGATCTCGGGGATCACGCGCTGCGCGAGCTCGGTGTCGACCAGCAGCACGATGCCGTCGACGGGGTGCTGGCCCAGGATCAGCTTGTCCAGCTCGGCCCGGACCCGCTCGGCGGTGATCCGGTCGATCTCCGGCGCCATGCCGGCCATCGCCGCCTGCACCCGCGGCGCCACGGCGAAGCCCAGCTGGGAGACGAACCGCGCCGCGCGGAGCATGCGCAGGGGATCGTCGGAGAAGGACTCCTCCGGCGTGGCCGGCGTGTCGATGACGCCGGCGAGCAGGTCGTCCAGACCGTCCAGCGGGTCGTGGAAGTCCTCGGCGCCACCGCGGCCGATGCGCACGGCCATCGCATTGATCGTGAAGTCCCGGCGCACCAGGTCATCGTGCAGGTTCTCGCCGAACCGGACCACGGGGTTACGGGTGACCCGGTCGTAGGCCTCGGCGCGGTAGGTGGTGATCTCGATCTGCTGGTCGTGGAAGGCGGCGCTGACGGTGCCGAACTCGATCCCGGTGTCCCACATCGCGTCCGCCCAGCCACGCAGCAGGTCCTGGACCTGCTCGGGCCGGGCGTCCGTGGTGAAGTCGAGGTCGCTGGTCAGCCGGCCGAGTAACGCGTCGCGGACGGAGCCGCCCACCAGGTACAGCTCGTGACCCGCGTCGGCGAACCGGGCGCCGAGTGGCACCAGCACGTCGGCCAATTCGCGCAGCGAGATGTGCGCGGCCGCCAATAGTCGGGTACGCCGCTCCGCGCGCGCCTGCTCCGGGGTCTCGGTCACGACACGCCAGTCTACCGGCGGTCGAAAACACGACGGTGGCGTATCCGGGACCGACCGGCCAGTAGCATCGGGGGGGTGACCTCCGCCGAATCCGCCGACAACCCCGGGCGCCCCCAGCGCCAGGGTTCCGCCGGCGACTCCGCGGGAGGAGCGGCCTCCCGGCCCCGGCGCAGGCGGCGGCGTGGCGGCCGTGGGCGGGGCCGGGCGCAGCTGTCGGCCGTCACCGACCAGAAGGTCGCGCCGGAGCCCGAGGCGGCACCGTCGGACCAGGTACGGCCGGCCAAGCCCACCCGCAAGCAGGGCGGCCCGACGCCCACGTCGAAGCGCCCGGCACCGGGGCGGGGGCGGCCCGACCCGCGCATCCGGACGGTCCGCGAGACCTCGGCGGGCGGGCTCGTGGTCGCGGGGCTCGACGGTGACGACGAGCTGCGGGCCGCGCTCATCGGCCGCGTCGACCGCCGCGGCCGCACCCTGTGGTCGCTGCCCAAGGGCCACATCGAGACGGGGGAGACCGCCGAGCTCACCGCGATCCGGGAGATCGCGGAGGAGACGGGCCTGACGGGCTCGGTCCTCGCACCGATCGGCAAGATCGACTACTGGTTCGCCGTCGAGGGGCGCCGCGTGCACAAGACCGTGCACCACTTCCTGCTGTCCTGGCAGAGCGGGGACCTGTCGGCCGAGGACTACGAGGTCTCGGAGGTGGCGTGGGTGCCGCTCGCGGAGCTCGCGACCCGGCTCACCTACTCCGACGAGCGCAAACTCGTCGCCACGGCGCGCACCGTGATCGAGGACCTCACGGCGGATCCGTCGGAGCTCGCGGCCCGCATGGCCGCCGAGCCCCGGAGCGAACCGTCGGCGTACGAGAAGGCGGCGGCCGAGCGCAACGCGGTCCGCAACGACCCGCCCAAGCCGCGCAGGCGGCGCGGCGGCCGGCGCTCGCGGGGCCGGCGCAGTGGCGGGAGCGGCGGGAGCGGTCAGACGTGACCCGGTCGGCCCGCCTCCTGTGCGTGCTGACGCTCCTGGTCGCCCTGACCGGTGTGCCCGCCCTCAGCGGGGCCGGTCTCCCGGACGCGCAGTTCGTGCGGATCACCGTCGACGAGATCACCTCGCGGGTCACCGAGAGCTCCCCGAACGAGGTCGTGGTGCGCGGCAGCGTCACCAACTTCGGCGACCGGGACGTGAGCGACCTCGACCTGCGGATCCAGCGCGCGCCCGCGGTCTCGACCTCGGCGCAGGTGCGCTCGGACCTGGTCGCCGACAACAACGCCTACGACACGCTGGGCCGCTTCGAACCCGTGTCGAAGGTGCTCAAGCCGGGGGAGAAGACCACGTTCAGCGTGAGCATCCCGGTGCGCCCGACCACCACGACGCGCGGCCCGACGCTCGGCATCGACCGCCCGGGCGTGTACCCGATCCTGCTCAATCTCAACGGCAAGCCCGCGTACGGCGGCGTCGCCCGGCTCGACGACTCCCGGACGCTGCTGCCCGTGTACGCCCTGCCCGACGGCGGCACCGACACGCCGGGCACCGTCGAGCGGCCCGTGACGACCGCACCGTCGCAGGTCACGCTCCTGTGGCCGCTGGCCGACAATCCGAAGCTCGCGGGCGGCATCCCCGGCGGCGGCGACTCCGCGGTGCGCCTCGTCGACGACGCTCTCGCCGGTTCGCTCGCGCCCGGCGGCCGGCTCGACGGCCTGCTCACCGCGTACGAGGAGGCCACCCGCGGACCCGACCCGCGACACACCGCCCTGCGCGCCGCGGCGTGCCTCGCGATCGACCCCGACCTCCTCGTGACAGTGCAGGCCATGACCGGCGCGTACCGCGTCTCGCGCAACCCCGCGGACCCGCGTGGGCCGACCACGGCCGGCACCGGTAGCGACCGGGCGAGCGCGTGGCTCGACAAGCTCAGACGCGTCGCGGCCGACACCTGCGTGGTGGCGCTGCCCTTCGGCCAGATCGACCTCGAGGCGCTGGGCCGCTCCGCCGAGCCCTCGCTGCAGCGCGCGGCACTCGACACGCCCTCGGACGTCATCGACTCCATCCTCGGAGTGCAGTCGGTACGGGGCGTCGCGATCCCGACCTCCGGCCTGCTCCTGTCCGACGGTGCGCGGCAGCTCCGGGCCTCGGACGTCTCGGCCACCGTGCTCGCCGCGACCGCGGTGGGCGCTCCCGCCCGGAGCCGGGGCACACCGTCGGGCATCGTGGCGGTGGGGCAGGGCATCGGCGCGGCCGTGTTCGACCCGAACGTCTCCGCGGCGCTGGCGGCGATGGGCGGGCTTCCCGACGGCGCCGAGCACGGCGTCGCACCGGGCCCGACGGGGACCGTGCCCACCGCGTCGACCTTCGCCCTGGACGAGGAGTCGGCGACGATGCGGCGGCAGGCCGCGGTGGGCGCCCTCTCGGCCACGGCACTGGACCCGACGCAGCGCTACGCCCCGCCGAACGGGTGGGCCGCAACCACCACCCCGGACCCGATCGCCCAGGTCACCGGCCGCTCCGCCCTGATCATGCCGCCCCAGGTCTGGGCGGCGGGCCCCGCCGACGCCCGCGCGGTGCTCGACGCGCTGTCGGCGCAGTTCGAGGCGGGTCTCGCAGGGCCGCGGACCTTCCGCGACGTGGTCGCCTCCGCGCAGTCCGCCGGACGAGACCCGGCCCGCAGCGCGGATCCGTGGCAGCTGCGGCAGCCGGCCGGAACCGCCGCGTCCCGGGTCCCGGACTCGATCGTCGGCGCGGCCGCCGCCCACGTGCGCCAGGTCGATCAACTCGGCGCGGCCCTCCTCCCGCTGCCCAAGACGCCGCTCACCCCCCTCGTCTACACCTCGCCGCTGCGGGAGGACGCCGTGCGCGCGCTCCGGTGGGCCCCGTCGCGTCCCGCGGTCGACGGTGACGCCTCCCTCCGGTTGACGGCCGCGCGTGCCTCCATCGCCGCGCAGCTGAGCTCGGTGCGCTTCGTGAGCCCGGGCGGGGCGTACACCCTGGCCTCCGACAAATCCCCGCTGCTCATCGTCGCGCGGAACGACCTGCCGCTGCCGATCCGGACGGTGATCCACTGGTCCGCGCCCGAGGGCGTCACCATCGACGCGTCGGAGGTGCAGGAACTGCCGGCCCGCGGGACCCGGCAGATCGAACTGCCGACCACCGTCGACTACTCGCGACAGATCTCCGTGCAGATGACCCTGCGCACGAGTAGCGACATGCCGCTGGGCAGCCCGATCTCCATCTCGGTGCACTCCAATGCGTACGGCAAGTCGCTGTTCTGGATCACCTGCGGCGTCGGGATCCTGCTGGTCCTGCTGGCCGGGCGGCGCCTGTGGCGCCGGTTCCGCGGCCGCCCGGACCCCGCCGATGCGGACCGTCCCACCGTGGACGAGCACGAGAAGCTCATCGCGAACAGCTACGCTGCACATCGACCGACCTCGTCGAATCAGCATCCGCACGAGCACCCCGAACCGAAGGACACATGAGCCGCGCCGAGCCCCGGCACATCCCGCCGAGCAGCCGACCCGCCGCGGGCGGGCAGAGCGACGGCGGCGGTACAGCGAGTCTGCTGCGGTCCACGGGGTCGGTCGCGGTCGCAACGCTGACCTCGCGGGTCACCGGCTTCCTGCGCACCGTCCTCCTCGCGGCGATCCTGGGGCCGGCCGTCGCCTCGGCGTTCAGCATCGCCAACCAGATGCCGCAGCAGGTCTCCGAGCTGGTGCTGGGCCAGGTGTTGACCGCGCTGGTGATCCCCGTGCTGGTGCGCGCGGAGATGGAGGACAGGGATCGGGGCCAGGCCTTCTTCGAGCGCCTGTTCACGCTCTCCCTGACCATCCTCGGCATCGCGCTCGTCGTGTCGTTGGCGCTGTCCCCGGTGCTGGTCGGGCTGCTGGTCGGCGGATCCAAGGTCGACGAGGGCCTCACCCACGCCCTCGTGATCATGTTCCTGCCGCAGCTGGTCTTCTTCGGCCTCTCCGCCCTGTTCACCGCGATGCTCAACACGCGGGACGAGTTCAAGCCGGGCGCGTGGGCGCCGGTGGCCTGCAACACGGTGCAGATCGCCACGCTCGTGGCCTTCTACCTGATGCCGGGCGAGCTGACGCTGAACCCGACCGCGATGGGCCAGCCGAAGCTGCTGGTGCTGGGCATCGGCAGCACCCTGGGCGTGGTGCTGCAGGCGCTGATCCAGATCCCGGCGATGCGCCGCTCCGGGATCAAGCTGCGCCTGCGCTGGGGCATCGACGACCGGCTCAAGCACTTCGGGTCGATGGGCGTCGCGATCGTCGCCTATGTCTTCATCTCGCTGGCCGGCTGGTACGCGGTCACGCCCATCCTCTCGCACGCCTCCGACGGTGGGCCCGCGATCTACCAGTACGCGTGGATGGTTCTGCAGCTGCCGTACGGCGTGATCGGCGTGGCCCTGCTGACCGCCGTGATGCCGCGGCTGTCCCGCAACGCCGCCGAGGGCAACCGCAACGCCGTCCTCGACGACCTTTCGGTGGCCACCCGGATCACCATGGTCGCGCTCGTACCGATCGTGGCCTTCCTGACGGTGTTCGGCCCGTCCATCGGCCGCGCACTCTTCAACTTCGGGCAGTTCTCCCAGGACGACGCGAACTTCCTGGGCACCGCGATCTCGTTCTCGGCGTTCGTGCTGATCCCGTACGCGATGGTGCTCATTCACCTGCGGGTCTTCTACGCCCAGGAACGCGCCTGGGTCCCGACCGGCATCGTCATCGTCATCGTGGCCGCTCAGATCGGGCTCTCGTACCTGGTGCCGTACGTCGTGGACGACGAGCATCGGATCGTCGAGTTCGTCGGTACCGCCCGCGGCCTGGCCTACACGGCCGGCGCGATCATGGGTTGGTACCTCCTGCGCCGGACCCTGGGCCCGTTGCACCTGACGAACGTCACCCGCACGCTGATCCAGACCATCACGGTCTCCGTGCTGGTCGTCGTCACGATCTACGCCGTCATGCAGCTCGGTGTGCTGAAGGCGATCGACCGGAGCGGGCCGGTGGGCGCTTTCGTGTACCTTGCAATCGCAGGCGTACTCTGCCTGACATTGATCTATGCGCTACTCGCCCTGTGGCGGGTACCGGACGTGCTGGCGATCCTGGCACCCCTGCGGCGCATCGCGGGCAGGTTCGTCCCGGCCCTGCGGCCGAGCGCACCGTCGGAACCGGCGCGCGAGGCCTCCCGCGCCCCCGATACCCGGGAGATGCGACTCGACGAGCTCGAGGCCTACGCGAGCCTGCGCCGCGAGGAGATCACCGCCCAGCTGCCGCGGATCGCCGACGACATCGGCCTCCCGTATGCTGGTCAAAGCCATGTTCCCCGACGCTCGCGGGCGAGCGCCGAACAACCGACCACGGGCCTCAGGTACCGCAGAAGAGGAGCATTCGCAGTGACCGAGGACGACTCCCCAGGTACTTCCGGGCACGATGCACCGGGCACCGGTCAGATGCGACTGCCGTCCGTGCAGCCCGGCGTGCCGGCCCCGGTCGACGAGGCCGACGACACCCCCCGCGGCCCGGAGCTCATCCCGGGCGCCGTCGTGGCGGGCGGCCGCTACCGGCTCATCGAGCACTACGGCGGCATCCGCGGCCTGCAGTTCTGGCAGGCGCGCGACATCAACCTCGACCGTGATGTGGCACTGACCTTCGTCGATTCGGAGCAGCGCGCACCGGCGCCCGAGCGCGGCGCCCAGATCAGCCTGCGCGGCGAGGGCCCGCAGTCGATCCTCTCGCGCACGCTGCGCCTGGGTCGCGTCCACTCGAACGGCCTGGCCCGGGTGCTCGACGTGGTGCGCGGCAGCTCGGGCGGCATCGTGGTGGCCGAGTGGATCCCCAGCAGCTCCCTGGCCGACGTGGCCGGCACGCACCCGTCGGCGATCGGCGCGGCGAAAGCAGTCCGTGCGCTCGCCGGGGCCGCCGAGGGCGCGCACCGCGCCGGCGCGGCCCTGTCGATCGACCATCCCGACCGCGTGCGCATCTCGCAGGACGGGCACGCCTTCCTCGCGTTCCCCGGCACGCTGGCCGATGCGTCGAAGGAGTCCGACGTCCGTGGGCTGGGCGCGGTGCTCTACGCGCTGCTGCTCGAGCGCTGGCCGCTCGACGACGCCACGGGCCGCACCGTGACCACCGGCACCGGCACCATCGCCGGGATCCGGCAGGCCGACGCCGACGCGAACGGCAGCCCCGTGGAGCCGCGCGACGCCAAAGCCGATATCCCGTTCGAGATCTCGGCGGTCGCCACCCGCACGCTCGAGGGCGGCCAGGGCATCCGCACCGCGGCCACCGTGCAACAGCTGCTGGACCAGGCGTCCGTGGTCGACGTGAAGACCGACCTGCTCGCGCCGGTGCGCGAAGAGGTGCAGCGCGAGGCACCGCGGGAGGCCCCCCGCGCGGTCCCCTCCCTCGAGGACCGCCCCACGCCCGCCAAGCGGATCCAGTCCAAGCAGTCGTTCCTGAGCCGGGTCGGCGGCGGCAAGAAGAACGTGCCGCTGTTGGTGATCGCCGCGTGCGCGGTCGCGCTGCTGGTGATCATCGGCCTGACGCTGCTGATCAGCAATCTGACGAGCGGCAAGGACACCCAGTCCGGCGTCGGCTCGCTCTACCCGTCCAACACCGCCTCGTCCGCGGCGGCGGCGCCCGCGCCGGCGCCCGGGGTGGGTGCTCCGGTGAAGGGCACCGGTGTCTCACTGGTCGATTTCGCCTCCGCCAAGGACTCCGCGGCGAATCTGAGCAACGTGCTCACGGGGAAGTCCCCGGCGTGGAAGACCGATACCTACAAGGCCGGTCCCGCGTTCGGGAACCTCAAGAAGGGCGTCGGCTTCATCGTCACGCTCGACAAGGCCGTGTCCTTGACCCGCGGCACGATCACCTCGCCCAGTCAGGGCAGCACGGTTGAGGTGCGCACCGCCACCAAGGACTCGGTGAAGACCCTCGACGAGACCTCCGTGGTCTGGTCCGGCTCACTCCACAAGGGCGCGAACGACTTCCACGTGAGCTCGGTGGCGCCGCGCACGCGCTACGTCCTCGTGTGGATCACCGGGCTCACCAAGGAGTCCGGCAACGACTGGTACACCACGATCAACCAGGTCGAGTTCCAGGGCTCCTGAGCCCCGCCGTCGCCGCGCCCTCGATCCACGCCGCGCCGCTGTCCGGCACCGAGATCACCAGTGGCCGTGCGGAATCCGCGTCCCGGTAGTCGACGAAGCGCACCTGCCAGCCGACCCTCGTCCGCATGGCGGCCTCCACCCGTACATCGTCGGGGATCTGCAGGCCGCGCTCCCGGGCGTGGGCCGCCGCAACCTCTTTCGCCTCCGACGGTGTCCGTCCCGGCACCCCGTCGAACACCGGTCCGCCGCCCGTCCGCGCAGTGACCCCGTAGTCGACGAGCCGCGTCCAGGACTCCTCGATCACACGCTCGGACGCGAGGCCGCCACACGCCGCCCACCACGCCGCGGCGTCGAGCCACTCGTATTCGCACATCCGGACGAGGTGGAACAGCGCGCCCGCCCGCTCGAGGCGCGCGCCCAGGGCGAATGCCGTCGCCGCCGTGCCCTGGACGGGTGGCAGCGGCGCCCCCGGCTCGGGAGCCGCTTCCGCCGCCCAGACCCCGCCGTCCCAGACGGCCAGCCAGCCGTAGTGCTGCGCGCTCACCCGGTGATCCAGCGCGCTCACGTGCTCCAGCCACGACGGTGCGCCCGTCACCCGGTCCTCGGGCCCCGGCGCACCGGCGACGCGCCAGCCGAGATCCCCGCACGAGAGCACCGCGCGGTCGGGACCGAACCAGGTCAGGGTCGCGCCGGCGGTCGACGACGCGTCGTAGCGGGCGACCCCCCGGTCTCCGGCGCTCACCGTGACCCGGAAGGGGAGGGGCGCTCCCGCGGCGGCGAGGACGGGCTGCGCCGCGGCGAGCAGGCACCACCGCGCGCGCAGGACGCGGAGGGGATCGACGGAATCGGACATGACCGCATTCTCGTCCGCGACGCTGAACGGGGGCTTGGGCTGCGCTTATCCGGAACTCGTCAGTGGGGTGCTCTACCGTTCCTCATGACGGCGCCCGCCGGGCGCACTCGATCGGGGGGAACGAGATGACGGAACCACGGGGTCTGCCGGAGGACGGCGTGCTCATCGGTGACGACGGGCTGGCGCGTCCGGCATGGGCGGCTGACGGCCTGCTGCGCGAATACTACGACACGGAATGGGGCATGCCCGTCCGGGACGAGCGCGGCCTGTTCGAGCGGATCGCGCTCGAGGGCTTCCAGGCGGGCCTGTCCTGGGCGACGGTGCTGCGCAAACGCCCGGCGTTCCGGGCCGGCTTCGCGGACTTCGATCCGGACGCGGTGGCGGCGTTCGACGAGACGGACGTCGAGCGACTGCTGTGCGACGCGGGGATCATCCGGAATCGGCAGAAGATCGAGGCCACCATCGGCAACGCCCGGGCCACCGTGGCCCTGCGGGACGACGGCGGCCTGGTCCCGCTGGTGTGGTCCTTCCAGCCGGAGCGGACACCGGCACCGCGCACGATGGCCGAGGTCGCCGCCACCTCGCCGGAGTCCGTGGCGCTGTCGAAGGAGCTGCGCCGCCGGGGTTTCCGGTTCGTGGGGCCCACCACGATGTACGCCCTGATGCAGGCGGTGGGCATCGTCGACGATCATCTGGTGGGCAGCCATCGGCGCGGCAGCTCCGGGGTCTGGGACACGGCCGGCGGGCCCGCCGAGTAGCGCGCAGCGGACCGGGCGGCAGCGCGAGGCGGGCCGCCGCGGGCCGGTCAGTGGACTGCTGCCCCGCCGGAGATGTGGCCGTACCGGTGCCGGGTGGTGCTCACCGCCTGCTCGCGCAGCACGGTGAGCAGCTCCCGCCGGCCGGAGAGCAGCACCGGCCCGCGCAGCACGCTGTGACCGTGCCGCGCGGCCGCGGCGGCCACCGCGGGCTCGGCCTCGCCGAGCAGTCGGATCCGCACGGGTTCGGCGCGCCCCGCCAGGCCGTCGGCGTAGTCCTGCGCGGTGTGCTCGGGCGCCACGAAGGGCAGCGCGGGCGCATCGGGGCTCACTGTCACGTCCAGCCGCGTGCCGGTGCGGGCGGCGGCCAGCTGCAGCCGCACCAGGTCCCGCGGCCGAGCGCCGACCCCCACCCGCACCTCCAAGTGGGGGAGCGGGCGGTAGCGGAACACGTTCGCCTCACTCGCCAGCCCGGTGGGGTCGTGCTCCAGCCCGAACTCGGCGTCCCAGGCCCGTTGGTCGGATGCCGCGGCGGCGTGCAGCCACTGCACGTCGGCGTCGGACAGGTCCGGGGCCGCGGCGATGATCCGCTCGCTGAACATGGTGGGCGCGACCGCCGGCAGGTCGACGGTGCCGTCGGGCCCCGTCGCCGGCGCGGCGTCGGCCCAGCGTCCGAACTGGGCGACGTAGTTGGGGCCGCCCGCCTTCGCCCCGGGGCCGATGGAGGAGCGTTTCCACCCGCCGAAGGATTGCCGCGCGACGATGGCGCCGGTCATGTGCCGGTTGATGTAGAGGTTGCCGGCCTCCACCTTCTCCCGCCAGTGGTCGATCTCCTCCGGGTCCAGGCTGTGCAGACCCGCGGTGAGCCCGTAGCCGGTGGAGTTCTGCAACCGCAGGGCGTCGTCGAGCGTCGCGGCCCGCATGATGCCCAGGACCGGCCCGAACAGCTCCGTGGTGTGGAACCAGCTGCCCTCGGCGACACCGTCGAGCACGCCGGGCGTCCAGAACCGGCCCGCGTCGTCGAGCTTGCGCGGCTCGACGAGCCAGCTCTCGCCGGGCCCCGGCTCGGTGAGCCCGCGCAGGAGCTTGCCGGCGGCGGGCTCGATCAGCGGGCCGACGGTGGTGCCGAGGTCGTGCCCCTCGCCCACCACCAGGGTGCGCACGGCGTCCTGCAGCTGGCCCAGGACGCGCTGCGAGCCGCCGACGCTGCCCACCAGGATGCCCAGCGACGCGGCGGAGCACTTCTGGCCGGCGTGCCCGAAGGCGCTGCGCACCAGGTCGTTCACCGCGAGGTCGGGATCGGCCGCGGGGGTGATGATCATCGCGTTCTTACCGGAGGTCTCGGCGAGCAGGTCGAGGTCCGGCCGCCAGCCACGGAACAGGGCCGCGGTCTCGCTGGCGCCGGTGAGCACCACCGCGTCGGCGTCGGGATGGGTCACCAGGCGGTGCCCGGCGTCGGCCTCGTCGGCGTTCACCAACTGCACCAGGTCGTCGGGGACGCCGGCGGCGTGGAGGGCGGCGATCGCCGCAGTGCCGCACCGCAGCACCTGCGGGGCCGGCTTGATGATCACCGCGGCACCCGCGGCGAGCGCCGCCAGCACGCCGCCCAGGGGGATCGCGACGGGAAAGTTCCACGGCGGCGTCACCACGACGAGACGGTGTGGCGTGAAGACGGCTTCGCCGGCCGTGGTGGCGTCGAGCTCCAGCGCGCTCCGCGCGTAGTAGCGCGCGAAGTCGATCGCCTCGGACAGTTCCGGATCCGCCTCGGAGACCGTCTTGCCGGCCTCGTAGGACATCACGCTGAGCAGCTCGCCGCGGCGCCGGGCCAGCTCGTCGGCCACCCGGTGCAGCAGTGCGGCTCGCTCGGCGGCGGGCAGCCGGGACCACCGCAGCTGCGCGCCCAGGGCCCGATCCACCGCGTGATCGACCACGGTCGGATCCGTTACCCGCGCAGGGGTTTCGACGGCGACCTGCGCCGCGAGGGCCGCGCGCGCCCACGCCCGGTTCCCGGAGGTCGACGGGTCGGTGTCCGGCTCGCCGACGAAGGCACCGTCGTGCGGCCGCACGGGGTCGTTCGCCCGGTCCTGCACCCGGTTCGGCCCGTCCTGCACCACGTCGCGCCGGGCGACCGCGGTCCGGAAGCGTTGCTCCTCCACGTCGATCGCGCCGGCGTCGGGGCTGAACATGGCGTACAGGAAGTTGTCGCTGGAGGAGTTCTCCTCCAGCCGGCGGACGAGGTACGAGACGGCCACGTCGAAGTCGCCGGAGTGCACCACGGGCGTGTACAGGATCAGCGAGCCCACGTCGGAGCGCACGGCGGCTGCCTCCATCGGCGCCATTCCCTGCAGCATCTCGATGTCCAACTGGCGCTGCAAGTCCCGCTGCTGTGCGAGCTCGACGGCGTACGCCACGGAGAACAGGTTCTGCGAGGCGACGCCGATGCGGATCGCGTCGGCGTTCTCGGAGCGCAGCGCGGTGTCGACCAACCGGAGGTAGTTGGCGTCCACGTCGGCCTTGTCGCCGTAGGTCGCGAGCGGCCAGTCGTGGACGTCGGCATCGACACGCTCCATCGCGAGGTTCGCGCCCTTGACCAGCCGGACCTTGATCGGCGCACCGCCCGAGGCGACCCGGCGGCGGGCGAACTCGGTGAGTCGGGCGAGGGCGGCCGGGGCATCGGGAAGGTAGGCCTGCAGCACGATTCCTGCGGTGAGCGATCGGAACTCGGGCTCGTCGAGGAGGGCGACGAACACCTCGATCGTCAGGTGCAGGTCCTTGTACTCCTCCATGTCCAGGTTCACGAACTTCCCACCGTCGCGGGCGGTCCGATACAGGGGCCGCAGCCGCTCGACGACCCGGTCGCGGTTGCCCTCGAGGTCCCACGGGACGAGCTGGGCCACCACGGAGGAGACCTTGATCGAGACGTAGTCGACGGCCGGGTTCGCGAGGAGCTCGTGCGTGCGTGCGAGGCGGTTGTCGGCCTCGCCCTGGCCGAGGACGGCTTCGCCGAGCAGGTTCAGGTTGAGCCGCACGCCGACCTCGCGGGCGCGGCGCAGCCGCCGCTGGAGCTTCTCACCGTCCGCGTCGAAGACCAAGTGCCCCACCAGCTGCCGCAGCCGCAGCCGCGCCACGGGCATGGCGATCGACGGTGCGACACCGGCGGCGACGGTGCCCGCCCGGAGCATCGCCGCGTCGAGGGGACTCATGAACGTCGAGCCGGGACCGCCGCCGGCGGCGGGGGAGACGAGGCGGCGCAGCGCCTTCGCCGCGACCCGGTCGTCCTCGGGGCGGGCTACCCGATCGACGAAGCCCATCGTGAACTCGACGCCACTCGGGTCATGGAGCAACGCAGCGAGACTGGCGGTCGCCGCTGCCTCGCGCCGGCTCACCTCGGCCGGACGGGGACCGCGGCTCGCGGACAACCAGCGCTGCGCCCGGGTCACCGCCGCGTCGACGATGGGATCGTGCTCGGGATTCGTCATGGGCGGGGCGGCGACGAGCGGCGTGGACCCGGCGTCGGACGGAAGACGGGACGGTTCGACCATGAGAGGCCTCCTGATAGCTCGCGCAGTGAATGGAGAATCCACAGCGACGGGTGCGCCACCTGGCCTATGGATGAGTGTAACGCCGCTCACTCCGAAGCGCGATCCCGTGTGCTATCGCGAATATTCAGCTCCTATTTCTATCGGAGGTCGAATACTTCTGAAAGGTATGCGAATCGCCGTAGGGACTCTCTACGATCCCGTAGATGACCGAGTGGGGGAAGACCATCTCGCGTTCGACCGGACCGGGGGATCCGTCGACCGAGGCGATCGATGCAGCGCGGCGCCGGCAGCGCCCGCGCTACAGTCGCGACCGGCCGTCGGACGAGCGTCTGCTGTCCGATGCGGCGCACGGTGACGGCGAGGCCTTCGCGGAGCTCTTCCACCGGCACAGCCGGCAACTCCGCGCCACGGCACTACGAACCATCAGGGACTACACGGACGCCGAGGACTGCCTGCAGGAAGCCATGTTGCGGGCGTACCAGCTCTCGCCGACCTTCCGCGGCGACTGCAAGGTCGCGAGCTGGCTCCATCGCATCGTGGTCAACGCCTGCCTGGACCGGGCCCGCCGCAACCAACTGCGCGCGTCGCTGCCGATGCCCGACGACCTCAGTGAGGTCGCTTCGGACGAGGGCCGGTGCGCGGAGGACCTGGATCGTCGGCTGACCGTCGAGGCCGCGCTGCGGATGCTCCCCGAGGACCAACGGGCGGCCGTCATCGCCGTCGACATGCACGGCCTGTCGGTGAACCAGGCGGCGGAACTTCTCGGGGTGGCACCGGGCACCGTCAAGAGCCGGCGGGCACGCGCGCGGGCGCGTCTCGAGCGCCTGCTCCGCTGACCGGGCCCACCGGATCCCGCGACCCGATCGCGCGGACCCGATCGCTCCGGTTCCGCACAACGGATATTGCGACGATGGAACCGATCGCCCGGCTGGTGCGTCTAATTCATGGGAGACGTTCAGGGGAGGAGGCTCCATGGAGAAGGCCGGATCGCAGCCGACGGGGGACGCCCGTCGGCTGAGCCGCACGGAAGAGGCTCGAGTCGACGCGGCCCTGGCCGAGTACCGCGACCGCACCTACGCCCACTGGTCGGCCCCGGGGATCTACAGCGGTCAGTCACCACTCGGGGACCGCGCCATCGAAGCCGCGATCCTGTCGGCTCCCGCCCCCGTCCTGCCGCGGCGGCGGCTGCGGTACGCGCTCGGAGCCGCCGCGGCCGCCGTCGGGATCCTGGCCGGCGGGGTCGCTCTCGGAACCGTCGAAGAGCCCGACGGCACCATCCCCGAACCCGGAGTGCTCCTCACGGCGGCGTCGCCGGGGGGCGACAGGGGCCCGTTCACCGACGGTGCGGCCCTCACCCGGTGCCTCGATGCGGCCGCGGTGCCATCGGAGCGGCGCACGTTGCTCGGCGCAGGCCCGATGGAGCTGCGCGGTGAGAACGCCACCATCCTCCTCCTCCCCGGCGGCACCCGGGGAGACCTACGGGTACTGGCAGTGACGGCGTCGTGCGCGCGGGGGGAGTCGGCGGCCGTCCTGGTGGACCGCGTGCTGCCCGCCGGCGCGGCCGGGCGGGCCACCACGCCGTAACCTGGGAGAAGGTGAGCGGGAACATCTCCGGGCCCGGCACCGTTGGGATGACATGTCCGCTCGGGTGATCCGGGCGCTTTCTTCGAGGTTGGGTAGGTAGATGACTGCAGCAGGCACCGATATCGCGGATGTGATCATCATCGGATCGGGTCCGGCCGGATACACGGCGGGCGTCTACGCCGGCCGCGCCGAGCTGAAGACCATCCTGTTCGAAGGCACCAACTTCGGCGGCGCTCTCATGACCACCACCGAGGTGGAGAATTACCCCGGCTTCCAGAACGGCATCATGGGCCCCACGCTCATGGACGAGATGCGCGAGCAGGCCATCCGGTTCGGCGCCGACCTGCGGATGGAGGACGTGGAGTCCGCGCAGCTCGACGGTGAGATCAAGGTGGTCGTCACCTCCGAGGGCACTTACCGCGCCCGCGCCGTGATCCTGGCGATGGGTGCCGCGGCACGCTACCTCGGCATTCCCGGCGAGGAGGCCCTGCTGGGCCGCGGCGTCAGCGCGTGCGCCACGTGCGACGGCTTCTTCTTCCGCGAGCAGGACATCGCCGTGGTCGGCGGCGGGGATTCGGCGATGGAGGAGGCGATCTTCCTCACCAAGTTCGCCAAGTCGGTCACGCTGATCCACCGCAGCGAGACCTTCCGCGCGTCGAAGATCATGCTCGACCGGGCCAGGGCCAACGAGAAGATCCGCTTCCTCACCGACACCAAGGTCAACGCGGTGCAGGGCGAGAAGTCGGTCGAGTCGCTGCTCGTCGAGAACACCGTGACCGGCGCGGTCGACACGCTCGAGGTCACCGGCCTGTTCGTCGCGATCGGTCACGATCCGCGGTCCGAGCTGGTGACAGGCCAGGTCACCGTCGACGACGAGGGTTACGTGCAGGTCGAGGGCCGTACCACGGCGACCGGCGTGCCCGGCGTGTTCGCCGCCGGCGACCTGGTGGACCACACCTACCGCCAGGCCATCACGGCGGCCGGCAGCGGCTGTTCCGCGGCGATCGACGCGGAGCGTTGGCTCGCGCATCACCGCGAGGCCGCGGTCGCGCAGTAATCACCCCCACCTCACCCCTTCCCCCAGGAGAAACCATGGCCGAGATCGTCACCGTCACCGACGACACCTTCCAGCAGCAGGTGCTCGAGTCCGACAAGCCCGTCCTCGTCGACTTCTGGGCCACCTGGTGCGGGCCGTGCCGGGTCGTCGCCCCGGTGCTGGAGCAGCTCGCCGCCGAACACGGCGACAAGGTGACCTTCGCCAAGCTCGACGTCGATCAGAACCCCGGCGCCCCGCGCGACTACCAGGTACTGAGCATCCCCACGTTGCTCCTGTTCCAGAACGGTGAACCCACCGGCAAACTGATCGGCGCCAAGAGCAAGTCGGCGATCCTCAAGGAGCTCGACGGTCTGGTGTGACGCGCCGTCGCGTTGGGTGGACGGGCCCCGAGGCCGTATCGTGTACTCGATTTCCCGCCCTGTCGGCCACCCGCCAGCAGGAAGCTACCGAAGGGTCCTCCATGCCACGCATCAGCCTCGGCGATCACGGTGGCGCCGTGGCGGAGATCCGCGGCATCCTCGCCGATCAGGGTTTCCTCCGGCACTACGTGGCGCCCACCGAGCTCGTGGTCGGTGGATGGACGGCGCCCGAGGCCGTGTTCGACCGCCGACTGGACCGTGCCACGCGGGCGTTCCAGCAGCAGCGCGGCCTCCTGGTCGACGGTATCGTCGGTCCCGCCACCTACCGCGCGCTGCGCGAGTCCACGTACCAGCTCGGCGCGCGCACGCTGAGCTACATCGCGTCGGCGCCGCCGTCGGGCGACGACGTGGCGGCTCTGCAGGCCCGCCTGCAGAATCTGGGTTTCTACGCGGGCATGATCGACGGCCTGTTCGGTCCTCAGACCCATCTGGGCCTCTCGGCGTACCAGCGTGAGTTCGGCCTCGTCTCCGACGGGATCTGCGGCCCGGCCACGCTGCGCTCGCTGACCTTCCTCGGCTCCCGGGTGACGGGCGGCTCGCCGCACGCCATCAAGGAGGAGGAGCACGTGCGCAGCTCCGGGCCCCGTCTGTCGGGCAAACGGATCGTCATCGATCCGGGCCTGGGCGGGCCGGACCGCGGTCTCGCGGTGATCGGCCCCGACGGGCGACCGGTGACCGAGGAGGAGATGCTCTGGGATCTCGCCTCCCGGCTGGAGGGCCGCATGGCCGCCGCCGGCATGGAGACCTACCTTTCGCGACCGCGCGGCATGGACGCCGACGACAGCACCCGCGCCTATACGGCCAACACCTTCGACGCAGACATGATGATCGCGCTGCGCACCGCGCACTACCGCAACGACCGTGCGCACGGGGTGGCATCGTTCCACTTCGGCAACACGCACGGTGCGAGCTCGAACATCGGCCGCAACCTGGCGGGGTTCATCCAGCGCGAGATCGTCGCCCGCACGCCGCTCAGCGACTGCCACTATCACGGCCGCACCTGGGACATCGTGCGCCTGACCCGGATGCCCACCGTGCAGATCGACGTCGGCTACACCACCAACGCGGGCGACGCGGCCGTCCTCGCCTCACCGCAGATGCGCGACACCATCGCCGAGGCGATCCTGGTCGCGGTGAAGCGCCTGTACCTGCTGGGGGAGAACGACCGGCCCACCGGCACCTACACCTTCGCCGAGCTCCTCGAGCTCGAGGAGAACGCCGAGAACCGGGCCTGACGGTCCGCCGTCGCCCGGCCCGGCACGCCGGCGGGGGTGAGCGCACCGTCGGGCCTGCGGCACCCGCGGAATCGGGCCTGACGCGGCCCGTGCGGGCCTAGGGCGCCTCGGCCCTCCCCACGGGTGCCGCGGCGTCCCCGGTGTCCTCCAGCGCGGTCCTGAGCGCCGCCTCGGCGGCGGAGGCGGCCAGAAGTTGTTCCAGGGCGTGCTCGACACCCGCCTTCCACCCCAGTCCCTCGGAGAGTTCGAGGCGCAGCCGCGGGAAGCGGTGGTGCGGCGCGACCGTCTCGAAGCCCATGCCCTCAAGGAAATCGGCGTCGCTCAGCGGCACCTGCTTGCACCCACATGGTCCACAATCAAGTTGTGCCACAACATCTTCGGTCAGCATGCCGACGGGGGTGAGCAGCGCGAAGGCCTCCACGGCGCGCACGCCGCGCCGCACGAGATCGGTGCAGACGGCCGTGACCAGCTCCTCCTGAACCCTGATTTCAACGCCGGGCTCCGCTCCGACCCAGGTCAGGAGCACCGCGTCGGGGCTCACCGGCGCGGTGGGGAAGTGGCTCGCGCGGGGCACGCTACTGGGCGGGGCGTAGAAGGCGACCCCCACCACCCGCGCCGAACCGTCCACGGCGTGGTCGATCGCGACCTGCCCGCAGGAGCCCCACTCGAGCATGAGCATCGACAGCCACGCCTCCTTGTCGAACTCGGTGTCCGTGAGGGTGGCACCGTCTGGCGCCACCTCCCAGTAGACGCACCGTCGGACGTGGCGGGGGAGGTCGTCGAATCCGCCCAGGGTCAACGGCACGATCGTCAGGGCCATGGCGCGCTACCCCTGGGCGAGCAGGGCGACGATGCGCTCGAGGTCGTCGGCGGAACCGACCTCGACCACGATCTTGCCCTTGCGCTTGCCCATCGACACGGTGACCTTGGTGTCGAGGCGGTCGGCGATCCTGTCCGCCAGATCACGCAGGCCGGTGTCCGCCGGCTGCCGCCGCTTGGGCGCGGGGGCGACGGTGCCGTCCCCGCGGTTCGCCAGCGTGACGGCCTCCTCCGTGGCACGCACCGACATCCCCTCAGCAACGATCCGGGCCGCCAGGGCCTCCTGCGCCTCGGAACCGGCCTCAAGGGAGAGCAGAGCCCGCGCGTGTCCTGCGGACAACACGCCCGCCGCGACCCGGCGCTGTACCGCGACGGGCAGCCGCAGCAGGCGGATCGTGTTGGTCACGACGGGTCGCGAGCGCCCCAGGCGAGAGGCGAGTTCGTCGTGGGTGACGCCGAACTCCTCGAGCAGCTGGGCGTACGCCGCGGCCTCTTCGAGGGGGTTCAGCTGGACGCGGTGGATGTTCTCCAGGAGGGCGTCGCGGAGCATGTCGCCGTCGGCGGTCTCGCGGACGATCGCGGGAATCGCGGCGAGGCCTGCCTCCTGGCTCGCGCGCCAGCGGCGCTCGCCCATGACGAGCTCGTACCGGATCTCCCCGCGCGGCGAGGACACAGGACGCACCACGATCGGCTGCATGAGCCCGAACTCGCGGATCGAGTGGACGAGCTCGGCGAGGGCCTCCTCGTCGAAGACCGACCGCGGCTGCTGCGGGTTCGGCTGGATCGACGTGGGCGCGAGCTCCCGGTAGACCGCGCCCGCCTCCGCGAGGTCAGCTGGTGCCGGCTTCTCCGTGGGCCCGGGCGCGCCGGGCCGAGCCGCGCCGACCGGTCTCTCCTCCGGCGTCGTCGGTGCCGCGGGTCGCCCCCCGATGATGACGTCCGCCGCGGCGTTGCCCAGGCGTGGCCCCTCGTCGGGTCCGGTGGGGATGAGCGCGGCGAGGCCCCGGCCGAGGCCGCCCTTCTTCTGGCCCGCCATGATCACACCACCTGCTCGGCGCCGCGGAAGGCGAGCTCACGGCCGGCGTCGAGATAGCTCATCGCACCCCGCGAGCCCGGGTCGTAATCGAGCACCGTCGTGCCGTAGCCCGGCGCCTCGGAGACCTTGACACTGCGCGGAATCGTCGCACCGAGGACGCGGTCGCCGAAGTGATTGCGCACCTCGGCCGCCACCTGGTCCGCGAGCTTGGTCCGCGCGTCGTACATCGTGAGGAGCACCGTGGACACGTGGAGGTCCGGGTTGAGGTGCGCCTGCACCAGCTCGATATTGCGGAGCAACTGCCCGACGCCCTCGAGGGCGTAGTACTCGCACTGGATCGGGATGAGCACCTCGCGGCCCGCGACGAGCGCGTTGACCGTGAGCAGTCCCAGCGACGGCGGGCAGTCGATGAAGACGTAGTCGATGTCGGCGGCAGCGGGACTGTTGAGCGAGTTCTTCAGTCGGGTCTCGCGGGCGACCATGCTGACGAGTTCGATCTCCGCGCCGGCGAGGTCGATCGTCGCGGGCACGCAGAACAGATTGGGGGAGTGCGGGCTCTGCGCCATCGCCTCCGCCAGCGTCGTCTCGCCGAGGAGGAGCTCGTACGTCGACGGGACGCCCGACCGGTGGTCGACGCCGAGCGCCGTGCTCGCGTTCCCCTGCGGGTCGAGGTCGATGACGAGCACCTTGAGACCCTGGAGCGCGAGTGCCGCGGCGAGGTTCACCGCGGTCGTGGTCTTGCCGACGCCGCCCTTCTGGTTGGCGATCGTCAGGACGCGCCGTGCGCGGGGCTTGGGCAACGTGCCCGCCGCCCCCGGTGTCAGGACCTGACTGGCACGCTGTGCCGCGGCGGCGATAGGGGTGTCGTCTTCAGTGGTTCCACGTGAAACGTTGAAGCCGGATTCGTGATCAGTCACGTACTCTCCTCAGCTGTTGCCCCCATCCTAGTTTCTCCCTCCGACTGCGTCAGCCGGGCGTCCGACTCCTCTCGACGATCCAGCGACACAGCCGGCTGCCCCGGCCGCGGTCGCGTTCGTGGTGCGGACATGTGTCCCGTGTCCCGACGGTGCCGCTCGTCCGGCTCCGTGACGGCGAGCCGTGTGCGCAGTTCTCTCCGTCGGCACCGGCACGGTCGCCGACTCGCCGCGATAGGCCGTCCGCGACGACCGTGGTTGCCTGCGCGCCGCTACCTTCATCACCGCCGCCGAGCGACCGGCACTCAGTCGTCCCGTTGTAGACCGGCCGTCCGCAGCCGTGCCGTCCGCGTCCGGCGATCCATCGTCGGATCGGTCCGAGCCGTCGGAGGATGCGTCGCGCATGACAGTGCGGACCGCGTGCGCGCGATCCGGACGGCGGCACCCTATTGCGCGTCATGTCCGCACCACCTCCGATGCCATGCCGCCGCCTCTCGTGTTCTTCCCAGCTCGGAGGGCGATGCGCGACGACGGGGACAGGGGGCTCGAGGCGGCACGACGGTGGCCGGCGACCGCGTCTGTGTCCGTCTCGCTGATGACCTGTGCACGCGCACCCCGCCGCGACGCAGTCCTCCTCCTCCTGAAGGACGACAGGGTTCGTGTGATGTTTCCCGTGAAACACGGTCACGGTCACGGTCACGGTCACGGTCACGGTCACGGTCACGGTCACGGTCACGGTCACGGTCACGGTCACGGTCACGGTCACGGAAGGATGATCGTGCACCGGCCCGTCGCGGCCGTGTCGACGCCGCCGTCAGCGGGGAGCGAGCCGTTGACGAGGAGGCTCCCGCCGCCCCTTCCTCCGAGCGTCTACGCGGATGCAGCAGCCTGCCCCGTGGACCCACGCATGTCTGCATGCCCACCTCCGGTGATCGCGGGTTCCCCGTCAGGCGATGGCATCGCGGTGTCGTGCGCGGGCGAGCTCCGATGCACCGGGTTCCGTTCTACCGCGCAGTCATCCGGGTTCCCGGATCTCGATCGGTGGACGACTTCCGCGCGGTGTTTCCCGTGAAACATCTGACACGCGGCCACGAGGTGTCCGCGCGGTTGGCGCCGCCGGCTACCAGCATCCCCGTGCTCCACAGCTTCCATGCCCACCCCGAAAGCCAGAACGCACGACGCAACGCAGAACAGGCCTCCGCGCCACGAAGGGCCGGCGCATCATGTCGACGGGCGTCGCGCATCATCGCCCGCGGGCAGCAGGGCGGGCGCACCCGCATCGACGCAGCGACCGATGTTCGGCTCGATGCAGCGGTCGCGCTCGGTACCACTCCGCGGGCGGCACCACGAACCGGCTCGACGGCACGCCTCGAGGCTGCGCTCCGCTGGATCCGCCGTGAACCGTCGTCGCCGCACGATCACTCTCCGCGGCGACCGTGCGCATCCGCCGCGAGGACCCCGGCGGCCGATCGCCCGGGCACGGGACCGCGCAAGCCCGGGGAAAGGTGCGGACACTCCCGGGACACGTACGCACCTCGGGTTCGTGCACGCCCACGGAGCGTCCGCTCAATGCTGCCGTCAGCGCACCGACGCGGCTGTCTCCAGCACCGCTCTCCGAGCGGCCGTCGCGGTCCACCGAACGCCATCGTCTCCACCCACCACGCAAGCACCACCGGCGCGAGTTTCACGTGAAACGCGCCCACGTCTCGGGGAGCGGAGCGAACCGATCCAGCAGCACTCGTTGGGCGCCTCACACCCCACCACCGCGGGCCCCGGTCGGAAGGCCATCGCGACATCACTCGGATGCGGCGGCGAACGCCCGCCCGAACATCATCGGTCCGTCGCACGCCGTTCGCCATGCGCGCGGGCGGACGCTTCGATCACTGTGCCCGGCCCGCCTCGAGGCATCGCGACCCGGCGCCCCGGTACCTCTCGCGCGGCATCACGGCCACCTGCACCCACCGCACCGAGCAACAGGACTCCGCATCGTTGACGAAGCCCGGCGTGGCGATCGACGGACCGTGAGCCATTCCGCGGTCCGCGCCCCGCACAGCGCCGGATCCGATGCCTGATGCTCATGTGCCGTGATCCGCCCTCGACCTCGCTCGCACCCCGACAGCGCCACG
Organism: Tsukamurella sp. NPDC003166; assembly: GCF_040611135.1. Classification (NCBI taxonomy): domain Bacteria; kingdom Bacillati; phylum Actinomycetota; class Actinomycetes; order Mycobacteriales; family Tsukamurellaceae; genus Tsukamurella; species Tsukamurella sp. NPDC003166. The sequence continues at coordinate 100,432 of NZ_JBEXNL010000003.1, read as the reverse complement.
CCCGGCGGCGTCACGTCCGCACGTCACCGCCGACCCGCAACCCAGTCGATACCCGACATGCCGCACGCTCCGCGTCGTCGCCACTACGCACCGAAGCACGACCAGGATCCGTCGGGCTGCACAGGCCGACGTGTCAGGTCAACGTCCGACGCCATCCTCGATGGGCCACCCCCGCCTGCGCCGTGGCCCACACCGTCGGACCCCTCCGCTGGCACCAGATCGACCGACCGCGCAGAGTAGGACCGAGCAAGCCTCACGGAGGAGTGGATGCGACCGCTCTGGTGGACTGCCCGGTCCCGTGCGCAGGACGGCAGCGCGTCGAACTCCGCCGCATCGAGATCACCCGCACCGCGAAGCCAGCTCCCGGCCGGCGGGCTCCTGTCGTCGATCATGCCTCCGCACGGGGGTGCCGGCGGACTCCCCGAGTCGTGGGGGGTCCGAGAATCACCCCCGAAAATGGGACGCCGGTACCTAAATTCTCATATCCGGACGGCGCGGGGCATCATCGAACCGAGCCAATTGTCACGTGTCGAAACAGTCCGTGAGTAGTCGGCTAGGCGAAATCCGCGCCGGAAATGCCCGGATTCGGATCACTTCCGGGCCCGAGCGCGCTTCTTCGACACCGGCGCTCGGCGAATCGCACGGACCACCGTCGTCGCGGGATCGACGATACCGACACCGCACAGCACCACCTCGGGCTCGCGAAGGCCGGCCTTGACAAGAATCGCACCGTGCTCCTCGATCTCTTCAGCGGCACGCGAGCCCTTCAGGGCGAGCAACCGACCGCCGTCCCGGAGCAGGGGAGCGGACCACGGCGCCAACTTGGGGAAGCCGGACACGGCGCGGGAGGTGACGGCGTCGGCACCACCGACCGCATCGATCACCGAACGCTCCTCTGCCCGTCCACGTACCACCCGGACATTGGTCAGGCGCGGACCGCAGAACTCCTCGAGAAAGACCGCGCGACGCAACAGCGGCTCGACGAGGATCACCTCGACATCCGGGCGCGCGATCGCGACCGGCACACCCGGCAAGCCCGCGCCGCTCCCGATGTCCACGAGCGTCTCGCCGGACTCGAGCAGCTCGCCGAGCACGGCGCAGTTCAACACGTGCCGCTCCCACAGCCGCGGCACCTCGCGCGGACCGATCAGGCCACGCACCACGCCGTCGGTCGCGAGGACGCGCGCGTACTCCTCCGCGAGCGCGAGGCGCTCGCCGAACACCTCACCCGCGATCGGGGGAGTCGGAGGCATCGTCTCCAGGGTCGCCTGACCATCGACAGAGCTCTCCGTCACCTCGTCGCGCTGTTCCACGTGAAACCACTCCTGTCACACACCACTCGTCGACTACCTCGGCCGCCACAGTCCAGGCCCGGCGTCGCCTGGAAACGACGATGGGCCCCAGGCGCATGGCCCGGGACCCATCGTTCACCTACTCCGCAGTCTATGCGGTGGGGAGCACCACGACGCGACGGTTCGGCTCCGCGCCCTCGCTCTCGGAGCGCACACCGTCGATCTTGGCGACGGCGTCGTGGACGATCTTGCGCTCGAACGGCGTCATCGGCTTCAGCGACTCCTTCTCGCCGGACTCGACGACGCGTTGCGCGACCTCGGCGCCGAGGCTCGAGAGACGCGTCCGGCGACCGGCGCGCCAGCCGGCCACATCGAGCATGAGGCGGCTGCGGTCACCGGTGGACTGCTGCACCGCGAGACGCGTCAGCTCCTGCAGGGCGTCGAGCACCTCGCCGCGCTGGCCGACCAGCTTCGCCAGATCCTCGCCGCCGTCGATCGCGACGATCGCGCGGCCGCCCTCGACGTCGAGGTCGATGTCGCCGTCGAAATCGAGGATGTCGAGCAGGGACTCGAGGTAGTCGGCGGCGATCTCGCCCTCTTCGACCAGCTCGTCGTCGTCGTCCTCCGCAGCGCTCTCGGCGGCAGCCGGAGCGGTGTCGGCGGTCTGCTCCTCCTCGACGGTCACGTCGTCAGCCATGGGTACTCCTTGGGAATCATTCATCAGGGGGTTTCGGGGCACGGACAGTGCGATCAGCGCCTGCGCTTCTTACGGTTGTTCGTGCGCTGCTGCTGGTTGCGCTGCTGCTGCCGCGCGTTCGCGGAAGGGTGCTGAACCTTGGGCTTCGCACCCGCGGCGGGCTTCGCTCCGGGGGAGGGCTTCGACGGTGCCGCACTCTCGCCGGCATCGTCGCCGGCGTCCTCGGCGTCCGCCTCCGCGGCGGACTTGGTCAGGGCGACGGCGCCGCCGCGCTTGGGCTTCGCGCCGGGCTTCGGCGCGTTTTCGGCACGCTTCTCCTGGGCGAGCCGCTTCTTCTCCTCGTCCTCCTTATCGAGGCGGCCGAACACGATGTGCTGCTGGAAGTAGGTCCAGATGTTCTGCGTGACCCAGTACAGGAGGATCGCGACGGGCAGGAAGAAGCCACCGACCAGCACGCCCAGCGGGAAGATCCACAGCATCAGGCGGTTCATGATGGCCGTCTGCGGGTTCTCCAGCGAGGCGACCGGCTGGCGCGAGATCGAGGCGCGGGCGTTGAAGTGCGTGGCCAACGCGGCGATGATCATGAGCGGCAGCGCGAAGATCAGGATGTTCCACTTGGTGAAGCCGAAGTCCATGCCCTCGTGGTACGGAACGGGCGGGTTCATGAACGCCACCCACTCCTTCGGGTTCTGCTGCACGTAGGACGACAGCGGCACGCCGAACAGGCGGGCGTCGAGGAAGCTCGAGACGTCGTGTGCGGAGAAGAAGTAGTTGGCCGTGTTCCGGGTCTGCTCGGCCGACATCTGCGGGCCGCCGAGGAAGGACGTGGGGCTCCCGCCCTCGTGCATCCGGTTGAACGAGCGCAGGACATGGAACAGGCCGATGAACACGGGCACCTGGAGCAGAGCGGGCAGGCAGCCTAGCAGCGGGTTGAACCCGTGCTCCTTCTGCAACTTCTGCATCTCCAGGGCCAGCTTCTGCCGGTCCTTGCCGTACTTCTTCCGCAGCGCCTGCATCTGCGGTTGGAACTCCTGCATCTGCCTGGTCGTCTTGATCTGCCGGACGAAGGGCTTGTACAGGATCGCGCGCAGCGTGAGCACGAGGAAGACCACCGACAGGGCCCACGTGATGCCGCTGTCCGGGCCGAGACCGGGCACGAAGGAGAACACCTTGTGCCAGACCCACATGATCCCCGATACCGGGTAGTACACGTAGTCCAGCGAGACTGGATTGAAAGCCACGGTTCTCTGAGCTCCTAGCTGTTCTTTGCGGAAGAGGTTCTCGGGCGCGGTGATCCGCGCGGACGGCGCCGGGCGCCGATGGGGGAGTGGCTACTCCGGGACGGGGTCCCATCCGCCGCGATGCCACGGGCCGCATTTGAGCAGCCGAATGGTACTGAGGTACCCGCCCTTGACGGCGCCGTGCGCCGAAAGCGCCTCCACCGCATACTCGCTGCAGGTGGGCACGAATCGGCAGGTCGGCGGGCGGACGGGGGAGATCCAGGTCCGGTACAGCTGCACCAGAGAGATCAGGGCTCGACGCGGCACGGCCCGCAGCCGAACGCCGACGGTGCCCGGATGTGCGCCGCTCACAACGCACCCAGCTTCGTCAGGCCCGACCGCAGTTGCGCCGCCAGCTCATTCGCGTCATCGTCCACCGACGCGCGCAACGCCCGGACCACGACCAGGGCACCGTCGTCCAATTCGCCCGTGACGGAAGCCGCAGCAGCGCGCAACTTCCGGGCCACGGCATGCCTGGTCACCGCGTCGCCCACGGCTTTCGACACCACCAGGCCCACGCGCGGCGCCGGCAGCACGACGTCCGCTGCGGACACGACGAGGCCCGGTCCCCCCTCGGAAGCGGGGACCGGGCTCGGGTTCGTCGCATTCGCCACGTGCACCACGATCGATCGGCGACCGACGCGCCTACCCCCCTTGACCGCCGCGGCGAAATCGCGCGACGAGCTCATCCGGTGGCGGGCGGGTAACACGTGTCGGTCTGCCTTCTCTTCTCGCCTCTGCACGAACGCCACCGCACCCGGTGACCCGGACACGGTGGCGCTACGCGAAAGTCGGAATCAGGCCGTCAGCTTCGCGCGGCCCTTGGTCCGACGCGCAGAGACGATGGCGCGCCCGGCACGGGTGCGCATACGAAGACGGAAGCCGTGCACCCGCGCGCGGCGACGGTTGTTCGGCTGGAACGTCCGCTTGCCCTTGGCCACGGTGACACTCCTTGCATAAGTAGACGGCGCTCATGCGCCGCCTGTGGTGGACGGAAACTCTTCGGCGGCACATGAAGCTCGACCTGAGGTCGAACCCGCCCGACGGATCGGTTGTGCGCACAGACCGGTCAAGCCTACTTATCCCCACTGACAAGGTCAAACCGGAACACGTTCACCTCCGTGACGCAGCTCACAGGACGTCTCTGCCGACACGCCGACGCGCGCCGACATCCCACATCGTCCTGCGGGAATGTGCTCGGTGTTGAGGACCGCGCTCCACTCTGTTAACTTTGCCGAATGCGATTGCTGAGCACGGCCACGGCACCCCGTGGCGTCCGAGCACGGCAGCTCCGGGCCGACAGGCATCGGGCGTGTAGCGGGCTCGGGGCTGCGCCCTAACCGGTCCGTCCCGACCGCTGAATCTGCAGTCTGCGACATCTCTCCACGGCCGAAGTAGGCGGCCGGCAACACCTGTACTCACAGTTGTCCACACCTGTGGATGAACCTGTGGAGTACAGTCTCTTGCGCAGGTCGGCTGGGGGTTCGGATATGCACAGCTCGATATTGGACGTGACGAGAACGCCGGTCGGAAGCCGGAAGACGAAAGCTTTCGAACCGGTGTGGAGGACCAGATGACCGTTGATCCGCTGATCGAGACGTGGACCGCCGTGGTCGACGAGCTCTGCGGAGACAACACCGATCGCACCCTGACCAAGCAGGAGAAGGCCTGGCTCAAGCTGGTGCAGCCGCTGACGCTGACCGAGGGTTTCGCGCTCGTAGCGGTGCCCTCACAGCTCATGAAGGACGCGATCGAGCGCAGCCTGCGCGAGCCGCTCGTCGCGGCGCTCACCACCCGGCTGGGGCAGGACGTCGAGCTCGGCGTACGCATCTCTCCCGACGCCACACCCCCGGTCGTCGCGCCATCGGTCATCGCGCCAGCGGACGCACCGTCGGGACCGAGCACCGCGGATCTGGCCGTACGCGTGACCGAGATCTCGCCCGGCATGCCCGGTGCGCCGTCGCCGTCCGTCCAGCTGCCGCCGCCCATGACCGGACCGGCCTCCAACGGCAACGGAACGGGACCGTCGGGCTCATCGGGCTCGAGCCTCAACCAGAAGTACACCTTCGAGACCTTCGTCATCGGAGCGTCGAACCGATTCGCACATGCCGCGGCCTTCGCCGTGGCGGAGGCGCCGGCCCGCGCCTACAACCCGCTCTTCATCTGGGGCGAATCCGGCCTCGGTAAGACCCACCTGCTGCACGCCGCCGGGCATTACGCGCGCCGGCTGTTCCCCGGGATGCGCGTCAAGTACGTGTCCACGGAGGAGTTCACGAACGACTTCATCAACTCGCTCAAGGACGACCGCCAGGTCCAGTTCAAGCAGCGCTACCGTGACGTGGACATCCTGCTCGTGGACGACATCCAGTTCCTCGAGGGGAAGCTGGGTATCCAAGAGGAGTTCTTCCACACGTTCAACACGCTGCACAACGCGAACAAGCAGATCGTGATCTCCTCCGATCGTCCGCCGAAACAGCTGGCGACACTGGAGGATCGGCTGCGTACGCGATTCGAGTGGGGCCTGATCACCGATGTGCAACCGCCAGAACTCGAGATCCGCATGGCCATCCTGCTCAAGAAGGCGCAGATGGAACGGATCCACGTGCCGCCGGATGTGTTGGAGCTCATCGCTACTCGTATCGACCGCAACATTCGCGAGCTCGAGGGTGCACTGATCCGCGTGACGGCCTTCGCCTCGCTGACGCAGACCGATGTGACCTACGAGTTGGCCGAGATGGTCCTGCGCGACCTGGTGCCGGACACGACGACGCTCGAGATCTCCTCCAGCACCATCCTTTCGGTGGTCGCGGAGTACTTCGAGATCTCGGTGGCCGACCTCAAGGGCACTGAGCGGGCCCGAGCCGTGACCCACGCGCGCCAGATCGCGATGTACCTGTGCCGAGAGCTGACGGAACTGTCCCTGCCGAAGATCGGGCAGATCTTCGACCGCGACCACACCACGGTGATGTACGCGGAACGGAAGATCCGCAAGGAGATGCCCGAGCGGCGCCGCGTGTACGACCAGGTGCAGGAGCTCACCACCCGGATCAAACGACGCAGCCAATAGCACTGTCGCCCAGGACCGCCCGGGCGTAGGAGATGCACCCCAGCGCCCGGGCGGGTTCTGTCGTCGAGCTCCTACGAGCCGGTCGCGGTGCAGATGAGCGGCCCGGACGAGGCCTTCTCCTCCGCGACCACCGCACCGTCGCGGGTGATCCTGCACGCCATGTCGGGCTTCGGGCTGAACACCGTGACCGTCACCAGGAAGGTGTCGGCCGTGAACGACTTCGTCCACGGCAGCGTCTGCGAGCCCAGGGTGTTCGTGTCCGGGATACCCACGGCGATCACTTGCGCCGATCCGCTCCCCGTGACCTCCACGACCCACTTCTTCGCGTTGGCGCCGGTCGTCGAGCCGCCGTAGATCGGCGGGATCGAGATGCCCGACGGCAGGCCCGTCGGCAGCGCGATCCCACTGCGGGTCGTGGTGGGCACGGTCGTGGTCTGCGTCGTGCCGGTCGACGACGCCGAGGTGCTCTTGGTCCCGCCGGTCGCGACGAGCACGACGATGACCGCGAGCACGAGGACGAGGACCACCGCCGCAACGGCGATCCACAGCAGCTTCTTGTTGCCGCCGCCCGAACCGTCACCGCCGCCCGAGCCGCCACCGGGGCCACCGGGCCCCTGGGGCGGGCCCGTCGGCGGCACGCCGCCGCCGTACTGCACACCGGGGCCGCCGGGTGCGTAACCGAGCTGATAGCCACCGTCGTAGGCCTGCGTCGGCGGCTCCTGCTGCGCGCCGTAGCCCGCACCGTGTCCGGGACCCTGCGGCCCCACGGGGCCGGGACCGGGCTGTAGCGCGGGGCCCTGCGGGAGCGGCGGCGGCCCCTGCGGCTCGCCGGCGAGGTCCGCGCCGTATTCGCTCCGCTCGTACTGACGGGTCGGGCGCGGTGCCGAGGGCGTCGCGGGGTAGTTCTGGTCGCCGGGGTGCTGTCCCGGGTGCTGTGGATCCGGATATCCCATGGTCACACCGTACGCGCACGATGCCGCCCGACGGCCTGTGAGTTACCGATGAGTATTTCCCACAGCCTGTGGATGAATCGGCGAAATCGCAGGAGTGACCTGGGGAGAGTTCATCCACAGGTTTCCACAGGCAGCCTCCGTCAACAATCACACCGATGTAGTTCCACAATCGGTGCGGCGCGTCGTCAACACCCCGACACGCCCGGAGAACTGGGCCGACCCGGAGTTTCCACATCCTCCACAGGGCCTATGACGATGACATATTTCTTGTCTAGATACTTCTTTTGAAAAGAGGGTGTGTGAACGTCCGGCACGCTTCACGCGTCTGGACGTGGAGTTCGATCGAGCCGTGACCTGATGGTCACGGGAACGCGCCCGCTCCTATAGCATCGAAGACCTCACGGTCGTGCCCGCCACGCCGTACCCGAACGCTCCCCACCGAAAGGCCCCGTCGGCATGAAGTTTCGCGTCCCGCACGAGGAGTTCGCCGAATCCGTCGCGTGGGTGGCGCGCAGCCTGCCGTCGCGCCCTCCGGTGCCGGTGCTCGGCGGCGTGCTGCTCACTGCGGGTGACGACGGTCTGACGGTCTCGGGATTCGACTACGAGGTCTCGGCACAGGTCCGCGTCGCCGCCGAGGTCGCCGATGAGGGCCAGGCGCTGGTCTCCGGCCGGCTGCTCGCCGATATCACCAAGGCCCTGCCGAACAAGCCGGTCGACGTGCAGCTCGATACCACGCGCGTGGCGATCACCTGCGGCAGCGCGAAGTTCTCGCTGCCGACGATGCCCGTCGAGGACTATCCGCAGCTGCCGGAACTGCCGCAGCAGACCGGCGCGATCGAGCGGGGAACCTTCGCCGAGGCCATCGCGCAGGTCGCCATCGCCGCAGGCAAGGACGACACGCTGCCGATGCTCACCGGCATCCGCGTGGAGATCGAGGGCGAGAAGGTCGTTCTCGCCGCGACCGACCGATTCCGTCTCGCCGTGCGTGAGTTCGATTGGCAGCCGGGATCGAGCGATGTCAAGGCCGCGGTCCTGGTCCCCGCGAAGACGCTGTCGGAGGCCGCCAAGACCTTCGCCGTCGATCCCGAGGTCGGTATCGCGCTCGGCGCGGGCTCTGCCGTGGGCGCCGACGGCCTGCTCGGCGTCGTCGGCGCGGACCGTCGGACCACCACCCGCCTGCTCGATGCGGACTTCCCGAAGTTCCGGCAGCTGCTGCCGGCCTCGCACACCGCGCTCGCGACGATGGAGATCGCGCCGCTGCTCGAGGCGATCAAGCGCGTCGCCCTGGTCGCGGACCGTGGTGCGCAGGTGCGGATGGAGTTCTCCGACGGTGCGCTGCGCCTCTCCGCCGGCGGCGACGACGCCGGCCGGGCCGAGGAGGAGCTGCCCGCCGACTTCCAGGGCGAGGCCCTGACGATCGCGTTCAACCCCGGGTACCTGCAGGACGGCCTGGCGGCGATCCATACCGAATCGGTGACCTTCGGCTTCACGACTCCCAGTCGGCCTGCGGTGCTGCGGCCCGCGGTGGACAATGGCTACGAGCCGGACGACTCGGGTGCCTTCCCGGCGCCGCAGAGCGCGTACACGTACCTGCTGATGCCGGTACGCCTGCCCGGCTGAGTCACGTCGTCCGTCAGCGAGGAGAGGTGCTGTGAGCATGCAGTTGGGTCTGATCGGTCTGGGCAAGATGGGCGCGAACATGCGCCAGCGGATCCGTAACGCGGGCCACGAGGTCGTCGGGTACGACCCGCGGCCGGAGGTCACCGACGTGCCCTCGCTCGAAGCCCTGGCGGAGGCGCTCACGGCGCCCCGCACCGTCTGGGTCATGGTCCCGGCCGGCGAGCCGACGCGCGACACGGTGCGCAAGCTCGCCGAGATCCTCGAGCCGGGTGACGTGGTGATCGACGGCGGCAACTCGCGGTACACCGACGACCAGATCAACGCGGAGCTGCTCGCGACCAAGGAGATCGGCTATCTCGACTGCGGCGTGTCCGGAGGCGTGTGGGGCCTGGAGAACGGGTACGGCCTGATGGTCGGCGGCTCGGACGCCGACGTCGAGCGCGCCATGCCGATCTTCGACGCCCTGCGCCCGGAGGGCGATCGCGAGGACGGGTTCGCGCACAGCGGCCCCGTCGGCGCCGGGCACTACGCCAAGATGATCCACAACGGCATCGAGTACGGCCTGATGCAGGCCTACGGCGAGGGCTACGACCTGCTCCAGGCGGAGCCGCTCATCGAGAACGTGGCCGGCACGCTGCGTGCGTGGAGCAAGGGCACCGTCGTGCGGTCCTGGCTGCTGGACCTGCTCGTGAAGGCGCTCGAGGAGGATCCCGGCCTGAACGAGATCACGGGCTACACCGAGGATTCCGGCGAGGGGCGGTGGACGGTCGAGGAGGCCATCCGGCACTCGGTGCCGGCTCCGGTGATCGCGGCCGCGCTGTTCGCCCGGTTCCAGTCCCGGGAGGACGATTCGGACACGATGAAGGCGGTTTCCGCGCTGCGCAACCAGTTCGGCGGGCACGCCGTGCGCCGCGCGGACTAGCGGGGCCGATCGCTCGTTGTACGTCCGCCGGCTCGCCCTGCACGACTACCGGTCCTGGGACGACGTCTCCGTCGACCTGGCACCGGGCGTCAGCGTGTTCGTGGGCCGCAACGGATTCGGGAAGACGAACCTCGTCGAGGCGTTGAACTACCTCGCGACGCTCGGCTCGCACCGCGTCGCCACCGATCAGCCCCTCATCCGGGTCGGTGCGGAGAGCGCGTCCGTGTCGGCGACGGTGCACAACGCGGGCCGGGAGCTCACCGCGGAGATCGACATCGTGGCCGGTCGGGCGAACAAGGCGCGCATCAACACCGCGCCGTGCCGCCGGCCTCGCGACCTCCTGGGCATCCTGCAGTCGGTGCTGTTCGCCCCCGAGGACCTGGCCCTCGTGCGCGGCGAGCCGGGCGGTCGGCGCCGCTTCCTCGACGACCTCGCGATCCTGCGCACGCCCCGGATCGCCGCGGAGAAGGCGGACTACGAGCGGGTTCTCAAGCAGCGCAACGCCCTGCTGAAGACGGCCTACGCCGCCGCCCGCCGTGGGGGAGCGGAGGCGGAGTCCATGCTCTCCACACTCGACGTCTGGGACGCGCAGCTCGCGCGGTTCGGCGCGGAGGTGCTGGCAGCCCGGCTCGAGGTGGTGGCCTCCCTGGCGCCGCACCTGACCGTCGCCTACGCGGCCCTCGCCCCGCACTCCCGCGCTGCGACCGTCACGTACACGAGCTCGCTGTTCGAGGCGTTCGACGGTGACCCGGCATCCGCGTCCGTCGCCGAGCTGGAGCGGGCGATGCTCGACGGCCTGGCCGCCGCACGCCAGCGGGAGATCGACCGGGGCGTGTGCCTGATCGGCCCGCACCGGGACGACCTCGACCTCCGTCTGGGGAACGAGCCGGCGAAGGGCTTCGCCTCGCACGGCGAATCCTGGTCGTACGCACTGGCTCTGCGGCTCGCATCCCTGGAGCTGCTGCGCGCCGGCGGTAGCGAGCCGGTGCTGCTGCTCGACGACGTCTTCGCCGAACTCGATGCCAAGCGCCGGACCGCGCTCGCCGCGGTGGCCGCGGACACCGAGCAGGTGATCGTCACCGCGGCCGTTCCCGAGGATCTCCCCGCGGAGCTGCGGGCCCGCACCTTCGAGGTGTCCGTCGAGGGACCGGCGGACGCCCGCGTCTCCCGTCTGGCGGGCGCCGTCGCGCGGGCCGTGTCATCCGATCGGACGATGGACGGCGACGGTCCGCTCTGACTACCGTTCTCCTTCGTAGCAATGATCTTTCGAAGGGGAGGCCGGGGATGGCGATGAATCCTGGACCGGGCGTGCCGCCCGGGCCCGGCCCGGCACCGTCGGGCCCGAACCGCGAGGTCGTGGCACCGATCGTGGGCGGGGCCGCGCTCGTGGCGTTGGTCGTGTTCATCGGCTCCCTGACCTTCTGGGCGGAGACCTCCAAGTCCGATCTGTGCTCGGCCTACACGAAGGCCTCGGCGAAGGTGAGCGACGACCGGACCTACGTCGTCGATCTCGACGGGCTCGTCTCCGCGGCCTCGCACTACCCGAAGAGCGCTGTGCAGGACGCGGGAAAGGCGCTGGACAAGATGTCCGGCACGTTCTCGGTCTCCACCTACTACCGGAACGCGGCGCCGATCGCGTCGGAATGTTCGGGGGCGTACTGATGCTGGAACGGTTGCTCGGAGGCCTCGCCGTCGGTGCGGGACGGGTGTTCGTGAACAAGGTCGCGGGTCCAGCGGTGGCGGCGGTGCTGCTGGTGCTGGCCGTCATCGCGTTCAACAGTGCGTACACCGTGCTGCCGGGGCTGCTGATCCTGCTGTGCGCGGTCGTGGTGCTCATCGGCGGCGCGTACGTGTCGGGCCTGTTCCACGACGTCATGGCGAGGGTGTCGGCGGGCACCGGGCCTGCGCCCGCGATGGGTCCGGGACCGGCGCCGTTCCCGCCCTCCGCCGGCGGAGCCCTACCACCGGCGGAGGTGGCGGCCTCGAATCCCGCGACGCCGCAGCAGCACCTGGACGAGATCGCGCACAACCTGCCGGCCCTGCGCGTCGCCGTCGCGGCGAACCCGTCGACGCCCCCGCACACACTGCAGTTCCTGTCCGGACTGGGCGATCCCGCGGTGGATGCCGCGCTCCGGCAGCGCCACTGACGTCCTTCCCGGGCGCCCCCGGCGTCATCTGCGCGCACACGGGCCCGTCCCAGGAGTGTTCCGGACGGGCCCACACCCTCGTCATCGACGGGGCCGCGGCACCGTCGGATCCGGGGGAGTGGGACGAGGCGCGCTGTCGGGGACTGCTGGACGAAGTCGATGCCCCGGACGTCGTCGTCGCCGGATCCGTCAGTGGCGGCGAGTAACCTGAGGGGCACGAATTCGCGAGCGCGGGGAGGCGGCATGACCGGGTCGAACGGTGACGCGGAGCTGCACGGCTCCGACATCGCTCGGCGCGCGCTCGAGGAGGCGCGCGCGGCCGCGAAGGCGGCCGGCAAGTCCGTCGGCCAGGGCCGTTCCGAGCCGATGACCGGCGGGGTGCGCCGGCTGCGCCGGGGATCCAAGCGGTGGAGCGGGCCGTCGCCGGACAACCGTGACCCGCAGGCGTTCGGTGCCCTCATCGGGGGTATCGCCAAGGCGCGGGGTTGGGACAAGAAGGTTAGCGAGGGAACGGTTCTCGGTTGCTGGGACGCCGTCGTGGGTGCCGACGTGGCCGCGCACGCACAGCCCGTGAACCTCCGGGACAAGGTTCTCTACGTCCGGGCGGAGTCGACCGCATGGGCGACACAGCTGCGGCTCATGCAGTCCCAGCTGCTGGCCAAGATCAACGCCGCAGTCGGTCAGGGTGTGGTGACCTCGCTGAACATCACGGGCCCCAGTGCGCCGAGTTGGCGCAAGGGCCCGCTGCACGTCCCCGGGCGTGGTCCACGCGACACGTACGGGTAGGCGGGCGGTTGCGGGTTCACGGCCCAGCGTCGCCGTGAACGCATCCGATTGCAATCCGGGGTGATCGCGCCGAAACGAGGTCGGATTCGTCTGGGAGGCGATTAGGGCGCGCCACGCGCGTTCATCGTCGTGAAGAGGAGTAGACTGGAAGGGCAAGAGCGCCCCGTCTCCTCGGGTCGCTGTCCGATCACCATCGCGGTGCCCGCGGCCGAGGAAGTTCAGGGCCGTTCGCCCCGGTGGTTCCGACGAAGGAGCGCCAACACATCGTGGCGGCTGACAACAACGCTGGGAAGCCCGCGGGCTCGTACGGCGCAGATTCCATCAAGCAGCTCGAGGGCCTCGAGGCGGTGCGCAAGCGCCCCGGCATGTACATCGGCACCACGGGACCCCGCGGCCTGCACCACATGATCTGGGAGGTCGTCGACAACTCGGTCGACGAGGCGATGGCGGGTCACGCGACCCGGGTCGACGTGAAGCTGCTCGCCGACGGCGGCGTCGAGGTCATCGACGACGGCCGCGGCATCCCCGTCGCGATGCACGCCAAGGGCATGCCGACCGTGCAGCTGGTGCTCACCTCGCTGCACGCCGGCGGCAAGTTCGACTCGGACGCCTACGCCGTCTCCGGCGGTCTGCACGGTGTCGGCATCTCGGTGGTCAACGCGCTCTCGAGCCGCGTGGAGGTCGAGATCGATGTGGACGGCTACCACTGGCAGAACAACTTCCACTGGGACGAGAAGAAGCGCGATTCCGTCGCCGAGGACCTGATCAAGGGCGAGCCCACCACCCGCACCGGCACCACGGTGCGTTTCTGGGCCGACCCGAAGGTGTTCACCGAGACCACCCACTACGACTTCGAGACGGTCTCGCGCCGCCTACAGGAGATGGCCTTCCTCAACAAGGGCCTGACCATCACGCTCACCGACGAGCGCCCGGTCGCCGTGGAGGTCCCCGATGAGGACACCACTGAGGCCGCGCCGTCCGCGCACGAGGACGACGTCGCGGCCGCGCTGGCCGAGGTCGCGCCGAAGAAGCGCGAGCGCATCTTCCACTACCCCGACGGCCTGGTCGACTACGTCAAGCACATCAACGCGCGTACGTCGAAGTCGCCGATCCACGGCTCGATCATCTCCTTCGAGGGCAAGGAGAAGGGCCACGAGATCGAGATCGCGATGCAGTGGAACTCCGGCTACTCCGAGTCCGTGCACACCTTCGCCAACACCATCAACACGCACGAGGGCGGCACCCACGAGGAGGGCTTCCGCACCGCGCTGACCGGCGTCGTCAAGGCCTACGCCAAGGACAAGAAGCTGGTCAAGGAGAAGGACGGCGAGCTCTCGGGCGACGACATCCGTGAGGGCCTCGCGGCCGTCATCTCGGTGAAGGTGGCCGAGCCGCAGTTCGAGGGCCAGACCAAGACCAAGCTCGGCAACTCCGAGGTCAAGGGCTTCGTGCAGAAGGTGTGCCGCGAGCAGCTGCAGTTCTGGTTCGACTCGAACCCGGCCGACGCCAAGACCATCGTGCAGAAGGCGGCCGCCTCCGCACAGGCCCGCCTCGCCGCCCGCAAGGCGCGAGAACTGGTGCGCCGCAAGAGCGCCACCGACATCGGCGGCCTCCCCGGCAAGCTCGCCGACTGCCGCAGCAACGACCCCGACAAGTGCGAGGTCTACATCGTGGAGGGCGACTCCGCCGGCGGCTCCGCGAAGAGCGGCCGCGACTCGATGTACCAGGCGATCCTCCCGATCCGCGGCAAGATCATCAACGTCGAGAAGGCCCGGATCGACAAGGTGCTCAAGAACACCGAGGTCCAGTCGATCATCACCGCCTTCGGCACGGGCATCCATGACGAGTTCGACATCGCCAAACTGCGGTACAAGAAGATCGTCCTCATGGCCGACGCCGACGTGGACGGCCAGCACATCTCGACGCTGCTCCTGACCCTGCTGTTCCGCTTCATGCGCCCGCTGGTCGAGCACGGCCACGTGTACCTGGCGCAGCCGCCGCTCTACAAGCTCAAGTGGCAGAAGGGCGCCGATGCCGAGTTCGCGTACAGCGACGCCGAGCGCGACGTGATGCTGGCCGACGGCCTGCAGCACGGCAAGAAGATCAACAAGGACGACGGCATCCAGCGCTACAAGGGCCTCGGCGAGATGAACGCCAAGGAGCTGTGGGAGACCACGATGGATCCGACGGTGCGCGTGCTCAAGCAGGTCACGCTCGACGATGCCGCCGCTGCCGACGAGCTGTTCTCGATCCTGATGGGTGAGGACGTGGTGGCCCGCCGCTCGTTCATCGCACGCAACGCCAAGGACGTGCGGTTCCTCGACGTGTAGCCGGAAGGTGCCCCTCCGGGGCGACCACCGCGCACCGTCGAACCGCTTGACCGACAAGGACTTGACATGACTGACACCACTCCGCCCACCGAGACCGGCGGGCACGACCGGATCGAACCGGTCGACATCCAGCAGGAGATGCAGCGCAGCTACATCGATTACGCCATGAGCGTGATCGTGGGCCGCGCGCTGCCCGAGGTGCGCGACGGCATGAAGCCCGTGCAGCGTCGAATCCTGTACGCGTCCTACGACGCCGGCTACCGCCCCGACCGCGGATACGTGAAGTCGGCGAAGCCGGTCGCCGAGACCATGGGCAACTACCACCCGCACGGCGACAGCGCGATCTACGACGCGCTCGTACGCCTCGCACAGCCGTGGTCGCTGCGCTACCCGCTCATCGACGGGCAGGGCAACTTCGGCTCGCCGGGCAACGATCCCGCGGCCGCGATGCGTTACACCGAGGCCCGGCTGACGCCGCTCGCCATGGAGATGCTGCGTGACATCGACGAGGAGACAGTCGATTTCACGCCGAACTACGACGGTAAGACGCAGGAGCCCACCGTGCTCCCCGCGCGTGTGCCCAGCCTGCTGATGAACGGCGCGGGCGGCATCGCCGTGGGCATGGCGACCAACATCCCGCCGCACAACCTGCGCGAGCTCGCCGACGCGATCTTCTGGTGCCTGGACAATTTCGAGGCGGACTCCGAGGCCACGCTCGAGGCGTGCATGGACCGCATCAAGGGTCCGGACTTCCCCACGTACGGCCTCATCGTGGGCAGTCAGGGCATCAAGGACGCCTACTCCACGGGGCGCGGTTCCATCCGCATGCGCGGCGTGGTCTCCGTGGAGGAGGACTCCAAGGGCGCAACGGAACTCGTCATCACCGAGTTGCCCTACCAGGTGAACCCCGACAACCTCGTGCTGTCGATCGCCGAGCAGGTGCGTGACGGCAAGATCGCCGGCATCAGCAAGATCGAGGACCAGTCCTCCGATCGTGTGGGTATGCGGATCGTGGTGCGGCTCAAGCGTGATGCCGTCGCCAAGGTGGTGCTCAACAATCTCTACAAGCACAGCCAGCTGCAGACCAGCTTCGGCGCGAACATGCTGTCCATCGTCGACGGGGTGCCGCGCACCCTGCGCCTGGACCAGATGATCCGCTACTACGTGGCGCACCAGTTGGACGTCATCGTGCGGCGCACCCGGTTCCGGCTGCGCAAGGCGGAGGAGCGGGCCCACATCCTGCGCGGCCTGGTCAAGGCGCTCGACGCGCTCGACGAGGTCATCGCGCTCATCCGGCGGTCCGAGACCACCGAGATCGCCCGCGCCGGCCTGATCCAGCTCCTCGACGTCGACGAGCTCCAGGCCAACGCCATCCTCGACATGCAGCTGCGGCGTCTGGCGGCCCTGGAGCGGCAGAAGATCATCGACCAGTTGGCCGAGATCGAGCTCGAGATCGCCGACCTCAAGGACATCCTCGACAAGCCGGAGCGGCAGCGCGCCATCGTCCGCGACGAGCTCGCCGAGATCGTCGAGAAGTTCGGCGACGACCGGCGCACCAAGATCATCGCGGCCGACGGTGACGTCACCGACGAGGACCTCATCGCCCGCGAGGACGTGGTCGTCACCATCACGGAGACCGGCTACGCCAAGCGCACCAAGACCGACCTCTACCGCAGCCAGAAGCGCGGCGGCAAGGGCGTCAAGGGCGCCGACCTCAAGCAGGACGACATCGTGGCGCACTTCTTCGTGTGCTCCACCCACGACTGGATTCTGTTCTTCACCACCAAGGGTCGCGTGTACCGCGCGAAGGCCTACGAGCTGCCCGAGCAGAGCCGCACCGCGCGCGGCCAGCACGTCGCGAACCTGCTGGCCTTCCAGCCGGAGGAGCGGATCGCCCAGGTCATCCAGATCAAGGGCTACCAGGACGCGCCGTACCTGGTGCTCGCCACCAAGAACGGCCTGGTCAAGAAGTCCAAGCTCGAGGACTTCGATTCGAACCGCAGCGGCGGCATCGTCGCCATCAACCTGCGTGACGAGGACGAGCTGGTGGGTGCGGTGCTGACCTCGCAGGAGGACGACCTGCTGCTGGTGAGCAAGAACGCGCAGTCGATCCGGTTCAAGGCCACCGACGAGGCGTTGCGACCCATGGGCCGGGCAACCTCCGGTGTGCAGGGGATGCGGTTCAACGGCGACGACCAGCTCCTGGCGCTCAACGTGGTTCAGGAGGACACCTACCTCCTGGTCGCGACCTCGGGCGGTTACGCCAAGCGCACGGCCATGGACGACTACCCTGTCCAGGGGCGTGGCGGCAAGGGCGTGCTGACGATCCAGTTCGACCCGAAGCGCGGCGACCTGGTGGGTGCGCTCATCGTCGATGACGAGACCGAGCTGTACGCCATCACGACGGGCGGCGGTGTGATCCGCACCGCCGCGCGGCAGGTCCGGAAGGCGGGCCGTCAGACGAAGGGTGTCCGGCTGATGAACCTGGCCGAAGGCACTAGTCTTTTGGCCATCGCCCGCAATGCCGACGAGAGCGACGAGCCCGAGCAGGCGGACGGCGACGCGTAGTCGCCGCGACTTCGAAGGAGCGCATGTGAGTACCCCTGGAACCGGTCCCGGCGGCCGACCGCCGGAGACAGGGCCGGAGGCGGGTCGTCAGCCCGTCCGAATCCCGCGACGCGACACCGACGTCGGGCGGGTCATCGACGCGCCCACCGAGGGCGTCGAACGTGAAGAGCTGCCCAAGGATCTGCCGGATCTCGACAAGATCCACCAGGTCGCGCCGACGGCGCCCCTGGCGAAGGCTGCCGCCGCGGACGCGGCCCCCGCGGCCTCGTCGGACGCCCCAGCTGCCCCGGCGGCGGAGGAGGCACCGTCGAACCTGCACACCGTGGGCAGCGCGCCGGCCCGCGCCGCGGGCGTGAAGACGCAGGCCGCGAACGGCCCCGTACGGGCCGGGATGCAGCTGCGCAGCATCGATCCGTGGACCACCTTCAAGGTCACCGGCGTCATCTCGGTGGTCATGTTCTTCGTGTGGATGATCGCGGTCGGCGCGCTGTACATCGTGCTCAGCGGCATGGGCGTGTGGAGCAAGATCAACGACAGCTTCCAGACGCTGACCAACGAGCAGGCCGGCGCGAGCCTCCTGACCGCCGGTGACGTGTTCACCTACGCGGGCCTCGTCGGCCTCGCGAACGTGATCCTGCTGACCGCGCTCGCCACCGTGGGCGCGTTCATCTACAACCTCTGCGCCGACCTCGTGGGCGGCATCGAGGTGACCCTCGCAGATAGGGATTGACCAGCGGTTTTGTAGAACTCGAGGTGCACTGGTAATGTTCCACCTCGGTTCAGGGGCCTATAGCTCAGGCGGTTAGAGCGCTTCGCTGATAACGAAGAGGTCGGAGGTTCAAGTCCTCCTAGGCCCACCACACCCCGTCCCGGGGCCTTAGCTCAGTTGGTAGAGCGCCGCCTTTGCAAGGCGGATGTCAGGAGTTCGAATCTCCTAGGCTCCACAAACAAAGCACCAGGTCAGAGCCGGTATCCGTTCACTCGGATACCGGCTCTTTCCGTTCCGTGCCCACCGCGTGCCCACAATCTGCCGCAGTCGGGCGGGTGAGCATCGCCTGTAGGGCGCCCGTGATCCCCTCGACATCCGCCGGGTACAGGTGCCCGTACCGATCCAAGCTGATCGACGCGCGGGCGTGCCCCAGCATCGCCTGTACCGCCTTGATGTTCGCGCCGGAGCTGATGGCGAGCGAGGCCGCAGTGTGTCGGAGCTCGTGCGGGTGCAGGTCGTACTCCACGACGGTGGTCTTCTTCCCGTCGACGACCTTCTCGACCTCGGTGGGGAACAGGCCGGCCTTCGTCACGGCCGGATCGAACACGCGGGTGCGCCAGTTGCCGTGCCGCAGGTATCCGCCGCCGGGCGCGGGAAACACCAGAGCCTCGTCCCGACCCTGTGGGAGCTGCTCGGCGACGAACTGGGGGAGCGGGACCGTCCGGCGCTTCCCACCCTTGGGCGGCCCGTCCACGTGCTTCCCGTCGACGAGCGTCACCGAGCGGACGATGTGCAGGACGCCCGCCTCGAGGTCGACATCCGCGTGCCGCAGCCCTACCAGCTCGCCGAGGCGCAGCCCGCAGGCGCCCAGCGTCCAGATCGCGGGCGCCGCGTCGCCGGCCGCCGCAGCGAGGGCGTGCAGCTGCTCGAGCGTCAGAAACTTCATCTCGGCCGGCACGATCGCGGGCAGCCTCACCTTGTCGGCCGGGTTCACCGCGAGACGCCCGTCCTCGACGGCCTGGGCGAGGATCCGCCGCAGGACGCCGACCTGCTTGTGCACCGTCTCGGCGGGCGTGTCCGCGTCGACCTGTTCGGCGATCCAGCTCCGCACCAGCGGGCGGGTGATCTTGCCGAGGGTGAGGTGCCCGAACTTCGCGGCGATCGCGCCGTCGACGATGCCGCGGTACCGGCTGGCTGTCGACGGGCTCAGGTGGTGTTGGTCTGCGATCCACGTCGCCGCGGCGTCCGCGACGAGGTGCTTACCGGCGGCCGGCGAGACGTACGCGCCGCGCATCTTGTCGACCTCGACGGTGGCAGCGAAGGCCTTCGCGTCCCGCTTCGTCGTGAACCCGCGCTTGTCCGTGGGCTTGTGGTCCGGCTTGCGGTAGCGGACTCGGTACCGGATAGCACCGGACGCCAATGTGTACGGCTCAATCGTCGCCACGGTCGGTCTCCGGGTGTACGCCCAGACCTCGGGCAACCGTCGCGCGCAGTGACGCTTTCCTGCGGTGCCCCTCGATCACATTCGCGCGCGCACGATGGAGCGCGCCTATTCGGGTACGAAGATCTTCAGCGCTCGGCGCAGACTGCTCCAGCATGTCGGCCACGTCCGAACTCATCAGCCCCGCGTCAACCATCTTCGCGCCGCCCTCGACCTGTAGTAGAGAATGCTCGGCATCCGCAATCTGCCGATCAAGGTCTAGCAGCTGCAGCATCCCCCGCATCGAGCTATCCGTTTCGAGACCGTCAGGTACGTACGCCCGATCGTGGGTCATCCCCACGGGACTGCCGGCTCCGATGAACCACCCGAACGCCTTGTACGCCTCCACTTCCACACCCGGCATGACCTCGATCACTGCCAGCGGATCGTCGGGCGAGAAAAGCAGTGATGCCGGTGGAACATGTAGTGCCGCAGCCAGTTTAAGCACCGTAGATAGGTGAGGGTCCGCGGCAGCACCGTTCCGACCGCCGGACTTTCCTCTCTCGAGCTGCGACACCTGATTTCGGTGCACGCCAGAACGTTCAGCAAGTACTGCCTGGCTGACCCCACTGCGCTCCCGCGCGTAGGCGATCCCTCGACCAAGCGATTCAGCAAGCGATTTCGACTCTCCCATGATGTGCAGTGTTGCACTGCATGCTGTGATCGTCTAGCGTGTACTGCATGCAGTGCACTCACGCACTGCACACATGATCACGGGAGGTTCCACTCAAATGTCCATGCCCCCTCGTACTGGAATCGCTACCAGCATCGAAGTCGCCGAGTACCGGCGCATGACCCCGGCCCAGCTCGCCCAGGAGCGCTACCTCGGACGCGGGCCCGCGTACATCAAGGACCCGGGCGGCCGTCGTGTCACCTACCGATGGGAGGACGTGCACGCCTACATCGAGGGCAGCGTCGTCACTCCGGGGGTCGCCTAAGACGGACTTCAACAGCACCGTGATCGCGCCCGCCACGTCTCTGTCCGCGGGCTTCTTCGGCCTCGCGGCACTGCTCGGCGTGATGTTCATCGTGGCGGTCGCCGCCGACATCGACGCGAAGCTCCGCGACCAGCACCGGCCGCAGGAATCCCACGCGGACCTCGGCGAGAACTTCGGCGAGCCGGTCTACGACTACGACCGGCCGCGCCGCACCCCCACAACGCGGAAGGCCCCGCCGGTTGCACCCAGCGAGGCCCGGATCCGCAATACCGCCAGCCAGCAGCACTAGGAGATCACCATGAATTCTACCGAACACCCCGCGCCCGCCGGGCGTGAGCTCGACACGGTCCTCGACGACTTCGGCGTCACCGACCCGGCGATCCGCGCCGAAGTCGTCGCCCTGTTCACGCCGGCCTCGCCGCTCGACTGCCTCGACGGCAGCGTGTACGCGGTCGCGGTGAACCACACGTGGAAGACGGTCACCGCGACGATCGCCGGCGCCAACCCGGAGCGGCCGACGCACGCCTTGTTCGACGTGGACGACCTGCGGGCCCTCGCGGACGCGCTCGCCGAGCTCGAGGCGCAGGAGGTAGCACGGTGAGCACAGCGACCACGGTCGAGCGGGCGCTCTGCGCGACGTGCGGGAGCGAGCGCACCGTCAAGATGGGCGGCCCCCGCAACTACTTCCCGCCCGGGTGGAACTACGAGACGCAGTCGGGGAACCTGAAGTGCGACGGGTGCGGTGGGATCCGCCGGCATGCCGTCGTCCGCGACCATTCCAGCAGCGCGTACTTCCAGGCGCGCTACGCCGCGATCAAGTCGATGGTCGCTGCGGAGTCCGCGGGAATCAAGGTCGAGCGCGTCCGCTTCGAGGTGGAGCGCGACGGATGCGTCGCGCAGCGCCTCGATACGGGCCAGTGGAAGATCCAGATCGACAGCCGACTCGATCCGCATCAGATCTTGGAGGCGATGGCCCAGGCGCAGGACTACATCGCCTTCGCGGAGAAGTCACGCTGGTGGGTGCGGCCCGATTCTCACCAGTACTACCCGAAGCGGTGGCTGTCCTGGTTCGTCAACGGCCGGTATCGAGCGTGGCACCCGAGCGACCCGGACGTCGAGCTGTGAGCGGCGGCGCGCGCACCGCGAGGGTGGAACGTTCCGACGACGAGGACCTGCCCGCCGGCCAGATCGCCGCGACCGATGCGCAGATCTTCGAGGCTCTTGGCCACGGGTGGGTCCTGTGCCCTCGCTGCAGCATCTGTGGCGCGCCGCTGACCGCTCGCGCGTCCCGGGCCCGAGGCATGGGCCCGGCTTGCGCCACCAAGGCACAGAAGACCGTGATGGGCGAGAGGAGGCCAGCGTGACCGCATCGAGGGACGCGCGGCGGAAGAAGCAGATCCGGGAGGAGCACGCAGAGAGGGCCCGCCTCGACGCCGCGCACGCCGCTACGTACGACGACGACATCCTCGATGCCACTTGGACCGCCGCGGAGATCAAGGCCGACGAAGAGCTTCCTGCGGACGCTTCGCCAGCGATGCGTGCCGCGGCGACCCGGCGCGCGTTCCTGGACATCCTCGGCCGGGCGGATCCGCTGAACAAACCCACGGGCGGCCCGCAGGTCCGCCTCCGCCCTATGACGGACGTCAAGGACGACGTTCCCGACTGGGTGTGGCAGCCCAAGCCCGACTACAACGCGATCGCTGTCGGCACCGTCGCGCTCCTCGCGGGACGCCCCGCCGCGGGCAAGACCACCTTCGCCCGACATTTCGTCGCCCAGGCCACCCGCGGCATGCTCCCGGGATCCTGGTACGGCGCCCCGGTGGCCGCGGGGTGGATCGGCGGGGAGGAGTCCGAGCAGTACGTCATCAAGCCTGGCCTGCGCGCCGCGGGCGCGGACATCGAGAAGGTCGTCATCCCCGAGGTCGCGATCGAGCACGACACCGACGGCATCGTCACCGTCCCGTTCCTCAGGCACGCCGATCACGCCGCCCTCGCGGCGGAACTGCGCCGGGCCGGCGTCAAGGTGTTGGTCCTGGATCCGATCATGAGCGTCATCGGCGCCAAGGCGGACGTGAACCGCAGCAACGAGGTACGTGCTCGCCTCGAGCCGTGGATCAAGGTCGCCGAGGAGATCGAGGGTGTCGTGCTCGGCGTCGCGCACCTGACTAAGAGCTTCTCCGGTGACGTGACGGCAGCGATCAACGGCAGCTCCGCGTTCGGTGAGGTCGCCCGGTCGATCTGGGGATTCTCCAAGGACGAAGGTGCCGAGGACGATGCGCGGCTCATGTCCCACGCGAAGAACAGCCTGGGCCCCGAAGGCTTGTCGTTCACCTACACGCTCGAGCCCGTGGAGGTCACCACCGACGCCGGGAAGACCGCCCAGATGACGAGGTTCGTCCTGGGGGAGGAGACCGATCGCACGGTCTCCGACGCCATGCGCGAGGCCTCCAGCGGCGGCACCGGTGGCCCGAAGGTGAAGTCCGCGTCGGACAAGGCGGCCACGCTCGAGCGGATCCTCACCGGCCCGCAGGGGGAGCGGCTGCAGCTGACCAAGGAGGACGTTGTCAAGGAGATGGGAGCGGCAGGTCTGTCGCCGGACATGACGCGTCGCGCCCGTGAGGAGCTCGCGCGCGCCGGCCGGATCAAGGCGCCGTTCCGTAAAGAGAAGCTGGGCCCGTACTACTGGCAACTGCTGCCCTTTGTCGGGGAGCGTGACCACCTCGCCGCGGTACCGGATGACTCGCCCGAAGTGGATGGCAACGACGCCGCGCAGGACTCGTCACACGCTGAGAGCTTGCCATCCTGCCATCCAGCCTCTGACCTGCAGATATCTGATGCCAATCAGGTGGTGGATGGCATGGATGGCAGCGTGGCAGAATCTCCCTGCAAGCAAGTGCCAATCACCCTGCACGCCGTCCCCGACGCCGATGCGCCGCAGGCGCCGCAGACGTGCCGGCAGTGGTTCGACGCTCACGTGTGCGAGCTCCTCGACGCTGGCGCCCGGACCGCGCACAGCGCCACCGTGTACGCCGCGGGCGAGCGCGCAGGTTGGTCGATCTCGAATCTCCGCAAGGCGGCCAGCAGGTCCGATCTCGTCGCGATCGCCGAACGGCGCACCGACGGCTACCTCTGGCACATCGGCGAGGGCGTCGTCGACACCGTCGTCTCGTGCGAGCAGTGGCTCACCGGATATCTGTCCGAGCGCGGAGGATGGGTACCCGCGGGCGACGCCTACACCGCGGGTGAAGCTGCCGGTTACGGCCGCACCGCAGTCAAGTCCGCCGCCCAACGCGAGAGCATCGAGAAGCGCGGCGAGTCGATCCTCACCGAGTGGCGTCTCGCACCCGAGAAGGCGGCATCGTGAGCCGCCTCGACGCCGACGGCACCTTCCAGCTGCTCGCGCGGGTCCTCGCCGACACACCCCGCCTCGACGGTGCGGCGTGCGCCGGCCGCGGGGATCTGTTCGACCCGATCGAGCCCGACGAGGCCCCGGACGACGCCGAGTACCGCACCACCGCAGCCGCCCGGCTGTGCCGCACCTGCCCCGCCCTCGTCGACTGCGCCCAGTGGGTCGACAGCCTCCCCGCCGCCCGACGGCCCGCCGGCACGATCGCTGGCCGCCGCGCACCACGAACCCGCGGCCCCGGCCGCCCGAAGAAGAAGGAGAACACCGCCGCATGACCGACCAGGAAGACACCCCCATGGAGAACGAAACCATCAGCGAAACAACCGATACCGAGCAGTCGCCCGAGCAGACTGTCATCGAACCCGATGCCGCCGACGACGGCCCGGAGCCGCAGTCCAAGCGTGAGGCCCGCTACCGTACTCAGCTCCGCGACACCGAAGCCGAACGAGACAAGCTCGCCGCCACCGTCGAGGCGATGCAACGCACCGAGGTTGAACGCCTCGCCGGCGCTGTCATCGCCAAACCCGAATCCCTATGGGCGTCAGGGGTGAACCTGGCGGACCTTCTCGGCGAGGACGGCCTCGTCGACCCCGACAAGGTGAACACCGCCGCCCACACCGCACGCGAGGAACTCGGACTCGAGCTCGGCGCCGACGAACGTAAGAAGCGCGGCCCCATCGTCCCCCGCGAAGGCACCGGCACCACCCACACCCACCGCGCCGACCCCTGGAAGGACGCCTTCAAACAGGAGTAGAATCCACACCAGAGCCGAACCGAGAGTGAGTCACCCCCGGAACCGGCACAGCAAGATCGCCCGAGCGGGCAACGGCAACAGCGCGAGCCGCGCACCGAATCACCAATCTTCCGGTGCGCGGCTCACGCGTATCCGACCACCCCGCAAAGGAAAACCGACATGGTCGCAATCACCACCCTCAACAGCGCCGGCGCCTGGTCGCCCGTCGTCAACTCCGTCGCACCCCAGGACGCGATCCCCGACAGCCTCGTCCTCCGAACCAGCACCGTCGCCGGAGCGGTCGAAGGCGACGCTGTAGCCGTCCACTGCCAGTACGTCGACGACGCCACCGCCGGATTCGTCGCAGAAGGCGCAGCCATCGACGAGGCCGCGCCCTCCCTATCCGAGGCCGTCGTGTTCACCGGGAAGATCGCCCAACTGCTCCGACTCTCCCGCGAACAGTTCAACCAGCCCAACGCCTCCGAGCTCCTCGCCACCTCCGTCGCCCGAGCCGTAACGAAGGCCGGGGACCTCGCCTACCTCCAGCAGGCCAAGCCGACCAGCCCCGCCGTGACCCCGCCCGCCGGCCTGCTCAACACCACCGGCATCGTCAACGGCGGCGCAGTAGCCGGCGACCTCGATGTCCTCGTCGACACCCTCGCAACAGTGGCAAGCAACGGCGGCAGCCCCAGCCACATTCTTCTCTCACCGACCGCATGGGCCAGCCTCCGCAAGTTCAAGATCGGCACGGACTTCAACTCCACCCTGCTCGGCACCGGCGCCACCGACGCTGTGCCCTACCTCCTCGACGTGCCCGTAGTCGTCAGCTCGGCAGTACCGGCCAACGCAGGCGTCATCGTCGACCAAACCGCGATCGTCAGCGCCGTCGGCAACGTCATGGTGGCAACCTCGGACCAGGTGTACTTCGGCAGCGACTCGGTCGCCGTCCGCTGCACCTGGCGCTTCGGAGCCGCGGTCGTCAAGCCCAACCGCATCGCCAAGTTCACCGTCACCCCGCCCGCCGCCTAACCAGCGGCCACCAGCAGCGCGGCCTGGGCGTCAAACACGCCCGATGGGAACGTGCAAGGACACCCCACGACAGGGCAGCTTCAGCCCCAAGGATGCACCTGCGCCCAGGACCGCGCACCCCAACACCAGCCACACCTGAGCCCCAGGGGGAGGCACCCCATCCACCCCCTGGGCCTGCTCCTCGGGGCATAGGCCTCCGTGTGTGTGGCACCCCCTACCCCCCACCCACCCCCCCTGGATCGAAGGGAGACCCCCAGGTGATCTACCGCACGTTGAACGAAGCGATGGAAGCCGGTGACGACCTCGCTGAGGCCGAGATCCGGTACCAGATGCTCGCAGAGGTGTTCACGGACAGTCCGCAGTTGCGGGCGAATCTCGCCCCGGCGTTGGAACGAACGAAGGCGGAGATCCTGCGCCTGCGTGCGGCCGCGAAACCGGTCCCCAGCACCACGGGCGACGGGAAGGTGGTCCCGTTCGACGGTGCCCGCTTCCAGAAGATGGGGTCCGCGTAGACCCCGCCAGGGGGGGAGGAGCAGGGGGCGTTCCGTCTACGGAATCAGCCCGCCCAGGTTGCCGATCGCCCCGAGGATCCCGCGGCGCCGAGGCGGCAGCGGCAGCTCTACCGGCGCCGGCCACGAAGTCGGTGCCGCTGTGGTGTTCACCGCGTGGCACTTCAAGCAGATGAGGTCATCCGCTCCGTTGTCGGTGTAGGGCGCGAACTTCATGCCGTCGCAGGACCAGCAGTGCTGGTCACCGTACTTCCCGACCCCGATCGGCCCGCTCTTGATCGCCATGCCCGATTCTACGTCGCTGTGTGCCCACATCGTGCCCACAATTGTGTCCAATCGGGTAGATCTGGAGCGACTTATAGTGACGTTATTCTGCAGCTCAGAGGCAATTTGAGCCTCGAGCCTGCGGGCATTTTCGCCTTTGCAAGGCGGATGTCAGGAGTTCGAATCTCCTAGGCTCCACAAGAGAAACACCAGGTCAGAGACCTGAGCTGCACACGAGAACAATCTATCTGCTCTGTGATGGGCACACGGTGGGAACATCGCCACCTCGCTGGAACGTTTGGGAACACCCCAACGCTGAGCGGTTCCGCTAGATGAATTTCCCCCTGGTCTCAGAGCGGCGGCGGTTCTGACCTCCCCTGAGCACCGCCCGCGTGGGTGCCCCGCCCGTGTACGGCACCCACCGAATGAGCGTGCGGCGCAGCCGTATAGAGGGCGGGCTCTACTCCGTGTCGATCCCCACAGCGGTGATGCGGAACGGGTCGCTGTTCAGCGGACCGTTCTTCGCGCGGAGGCGCACTGTCGTTTCGGCGGCAACTTGCGCCGTGATCGGCTCCTGCCCGAGGACGGCGGCGAAACCTCGGTAGCGAACGCCGACGGCGACGCGGTGTTGACCAGGCTCCACCGAGAGACGGAAAGGCTGTCGCCAGGACAAAGCGCGTTCGGTGCCGTCCACGGTGAGAATCGGGATTGTGAGGGCGCGGAGGAACCACGAGTTGATCCAGTGTGCGCTCACCGTCACTTCGATGGCTGATCCCACAGCTTGATCGTGGCACGCCAGCGTCGCGGATGCGCGACGGGCGAATACGGGCGAGCAACTACGCACCGAGAACGAGGCGCTCCGCTGCCGACTCCTCGAGCTGGGAACGCGGCCACCGGCCGCGCAAGAAATCCGTCGAGGAGAACCTGCAGATAGACCGACCGCCACAGGGCCACAACAGCCACGATGACCCCCGTCAGTCACGTCGTGGACAGTCAGGAGACTCCGAGAGATATCGAATCTCCTAGGCTCCACACATCACGTTCCTCGGCTCGCAGGCGGTTTCCGGTCCATCCGGGAGCCGCCTTCGTGTTTCGACGTCCTTCGAGGGGTTACACTTCCGAAGCCGGATGCGGAATCCCCGTCGGGAGCGGTCGCGCCACTGTGAAGCCAGACCCGCGCCGGTGACGGACCCGGATCACCGGGCACCGTCGAACCGCTTGACCGGGCGCGAAGCCCCGGACGAAGGAGCGCCCTCCATGGCGAACGTATCCACCACGGCGCACGCCGGCGACCTCTCGCTGCACATCTCGCGTCGCGCGATCTGGCTGAGCGCCACGCTCATCCTGGCCGTGCTCGCGTACTACTTCATCGGCATCGACCAGGGCGCCGTCTCGGTGTTCGGGAGCGACATGCACTTGCACGAGTTCTTCCACGACGCCCGGCATTTCCTGGGCTTCCCCTGCCACTGATCGGGGAGCACACGTGGAGAAGCACGTCATCGCCCGCGGCGCACTCGCCGGGGCGATCGGAGGCCTGCTCGCGTTCGTCTTCGGGCGGATCATGGTGGAGCCGATCATCGGCCGGGCCATCGATTTCGAAGACGCCCGCAACGCCGCTGAGCATGCGGCCCACCCGGGCATGGCGATGGACGAGCCGGAGCTGTTCACCCGCGCGATGCAGCAGAACGTGGGGCTGGGAGCGGGTCTGATCCTGTTCGGCCTCGCGATGGGTGCCCTCTTCGCCGTCGCCTACTGCGTCGCGGCGCCGAAGCTCGCGCAGTGGACGCCGCGGTCGGTGGCGCTGGCGGTGGCCGGTTCGCTGTTCGCCGGGGTCTACGCCCTGCCCTACCTGAAGTACCCGCCGAACCCGCCGGTCGTGGGCGATCCGGACACGATCCGCGAGCGGACCGGCGCGTACCTGCTGATGGTCGCCATCTGCGTCGCGCTCGTCGCCGCCGCCTGGGTGATCGGCCTGGCCGCGGTGCCGCGCCTCGGAACCTCCGGCGCGGCGCTGGCCGGCGGGGCCGTCGTGATCGTGGGGCTGATCCTGGCCTGCCTGCTCCTACCGGCGAACGCCCCGACGACGAAGGGTTTCGACCCCGACGACCTGTACTGGTTCCGGACCTACTCGTTCCTGGCGCAGGCCATCCTGTGGTCCGCGATCGGGCTGGTCGGCGGGGAGCTCCTGCACCGGCTCACCGTGCGCAAGGGTGACGCGACGCGCGTCGCCGTCCCGGCCTGAGGTCGGTCGCACGAACGACGCAGCGGCGGCATACCCTGGGGGTATGAACCGCCGCTGCGCTCTGTGCTGGGTGGCCGCGCTGATCTCGGTCATCGTGGCCGCCACCGCCCACTACCGCGGGGGCTGGGGCGGTCTCGACGGCCTCTTCTTCGTCATCGCGCTGGCCTGGGCGCTGGTCGCCATTCAGGCGCATCAGCCCGCCGGCTGGCGCGGCTAGGCTGCGCCCGCCCGTCCGGCGGCCCGACGGTGCGCCGACCGCCGAGCCCGGGACCTACTCGCCCTTCTTGCGCGGGTCCTCGTCGGACGCCGACTCGACCGCGACTGCGACCTCCTCCTCGAGTTCCTCGACCGGTGCGGGTGCGCTGTCCGCGGTGGCGCCGGTGGCGGGCCGCACGCGGGGCGGCTCCGGCGCGATGGGCGGGACCTTCGGGGTGCGCAGGACCTTGAACGCGACGCCGCCGAGGGCGAGCACGAGGGCGACGGCCGCGGCGATGACCAGTGGCTTGCGCAGGGCCGGGCGGTCCGGCGCACCGTCGGACAACGTGATCGCCTGCTCGGGATCGACCTCCGCCGGGGCGAGCCAGGAGCGCACCAGGCGGTAGAGCGCGGTCAGAGTGCGCCCGGTGAGCGAGAGCCCGAGGCCGGTCAGGGCGCGCGCGATGTTCGCCGGGCCGACGATACTCTGGCCCAGACCGGAGACCAGGCGTTGGGTGTTCGTGGGGCGGTTCGCAGCGGCCGACGGGGCGGCGGCGATGGGTGCATCGTCGAGCACGGGGGTGGAGACCATCGGAGGCGTGATCCTTTCAGCGGACGGGAGTGTGTGCATCCACCGCCGGATTCTTACGATCTCTACCGGTTCGCACCTGCGGAGAATGGCAGAATGGCGGTGTGACCAACTCCAACGCTACCGCCCACGCGACCCTGCACACCTCTGAAGGCGACATCCGTATCGCGCTGTTCGGCAATCACGCTCCCGTGACCGTGGCGAACTTCCTCGGACTCGCGCAGGGCACCAAGGAATACACCACGACGAACGCGGCCGGTGAGGCCACGGGTCCGTTCTACGACGGGTCGATCTTCCACCGCATCATCGACGGCTTCATGATCCAGGGCGGTGATCCCACCGGTACCGGCACGGGCGGCCCGGGTTACGACTTCGTGGACGAATTCCACCCGGAGCTGCGCTTCGATCACCCGTACATCCTGGCGATGGCCAACATCGGCCGCCCGGCGACGAACGGCTCGCAGTTCTTCATCACCGTCGGCAAGACCCCGCACCTCAACAACCGGCACACCATCTTCGGCGAGGTCGAGGACGAGGCCAGCCGGAAGGTCGTGGACGCCATCGGCAGCGCGCAGACCGATCGCGCCGATCGTCCGCTCAAGGACATCACGATCAACTCGATCACCGTCGAGCAGTAGTCCGCTCCACCGTCCGGAACGCCCGGCCTCCCACAGGGAGGCCGGGCGTTTCTCATGCCCTCAGGTCGACGGTGTCGGGCGGCCGGTGGAGAGCTCATCGGATTCATTACTTAGCGCAGGATATTCATGATGTCGGAGTCTCTTCGGTAAGAAATTGACGGACGGGCAACGAATCATGTGACTCCGGTCTCGATCGGCGCAGCTCGGTGAGCATGTTCACCCCACAACGGGCGGTCTGAGATGGACACCCGATGTCCGTGCTTCGTAACGTTGCCGTGATCTTGTGGAGACCGAGGCGTGATCGACACGCCGCTCCACCGGAGTCGGGAGTTCGACGAAAGTGTCCAGCGACAGTACGAAGACCATGACCGGCCGCACCACCGGCGGCACGATGCGCGCAGCCCTCGGGGCGGCAGCCGCAGTGATCGGAATCGTCGCAGCACCCGCCGTGGCCCAGGCCGCACCCCTCCCGGCGCCCCAGGTGCCCGCACCCCAGGCCCCCGCGGCCCGCGTGCCCGCGCCGCAGGCCCCGGCTCCGCAGGCTCCGGCCGCCCGCGCTGCGCAGGTCCAGTCCGCCGGCCCCGACCGGTCCGCGGTCGTCCAAGCTGCGCTCACGCGCCTCGGTATGCCCTACTCCTACGGCGCCGCGGGCCCCAGCTCGTTCGACTGTTCCGGCCTCGTCACCTGGGCGATGAACCAGGCGGGCGTGAGCGTGCCCCGCAGCAGCTACTCACTGATGAGCGCCGGCACCCCGGTCTCGCAGGCCGAACTGCGCCCCGGCGATGTCGTGATCACCAACGGCGGCGGCCACGCCGCGCTCTACGTGGGCAACGGCCAGGTCGTGGAGGCCGTCACGTCCGGCGTGCCGGTACGGGTGGCGGGCATCCGCGGCTTCGTCACCGCGCGCCGCTACTGAGGCCTCACGCGGGGCGCAGGGCCTCGAGCTGCTGGATCACGAGTGTGGGCGCTTCGCCCAGCTCCCAGCGGCCCAGGAACAGCAGGTCGTCGCCACGGGTGAGCTCGAGCAGGACCGACTCGCGGCCCCAGTGCCGTGTGGTCGTGCGCTCGACCTCGAGGCCGTCCCACGGAAACGTCCTACGGCCGAACACGCCGCGGTAGGTGACGCCCGCACCGTCGGCCTGCAGGCGGGGGCGGAGCACCAGGACCGACACCCCGAGGAACACGAGCGCGAGGGCTCCGGCGCCGATGAGCACGAGCCCGACGGGGTCGGCGATGGCGTCCGTCAGCGTCGCGATGATGATCAGGGCGACGGCCGCCACCAGCATCACCACGCCGACACTGCGCGGCGGGCTCCAGTTATCCACAGGTTTATCCACAGCTGGGGATGAATGACATCAATGTGATTTCGCTGGTCAGAGCTACTTCCACCACATGGTCATCAACAGGCCGGTGATCATCAGGCCGAAACCGATGGCGAAGTTCCACGCCTCGAGCTTGGCCATCCACTCCAGCGGCTTGCCCGGCGCGCCCAGGCCCTGCGGGTCGGCGCCGACGTAGTAGACGAGCAGCCAGGCCAGACCCGCCAGCATGAGGCCGAGGAACAGCACCACGAACCAGCGGCCCGAGGGGGCGCCCACCTTGACCGGCGTCCGCGTGTCGGTGGCGGTGTTGATCGTGTAATCGGTCTTCTTCCGGACCTTCGACTTCGGCATGGCTTCCTTCTACCTGGGTGCTTTTCACCTGCCAGGTTATCGGATGTACCACCGCGACCCCACCCGGCTAGGCTGGAGCACGTGCGGATCCTCGTCGTCGACAACTATGACAGCTTCGTGTTCAACCTGGTCCAGTACCTCGGCCAGCTGGGCGTGGAAGCGGACGTGTGGCGCAACGACGATCCGCGACTGGACGATCCGGCCGCGGCGGCCGCGCAGTACGACGGTGTGCTGCTGAGCCCCGGGCCCGGCACGCCGCAGCGCGCGGGACAGACGATGCCCATGGTCGAGGCCGCGCGCGCCGCCGCCTCCCCCCTGCTCGGCGTGTGCCTGGGGCACCAGGCGATCGGCGCGGTCTTCGGCGCGACGGTGGACCGCGCGCCCGAGCTGCTGCACGGCAAGACCTCGCTGGTGCATCACAACGGTCACGGCGTGCTCGCCGGCCTGCCCGACCCCTTCACCGCGACCCGCTACCACTCGCTGACCGTGCTCGAGCCCACGATCCCCGACGAGCTGGAGATCACCGGGCGCACCGACTCCGGCGTGGTCATGGGCTTCCAGCACCGCGAGCTGCCCATCCACGGCGTGCAGTTCCACCCCGAATCCGTGCTCACGCAGGGCGGTCACCGCATGCTCGCGAACTGGCTGGCCGTGTGCGGCTTTCAGGTCGCCGAGGCGCGCGTCGCCGAGCTCGAGCAGGAGGTCGCCGCGGCGCTCGCCTGAGCGCCGCGCCGACCGCACTGGCGGCACCGCCGGGCGGAGGGACCGCCGCCCGTGCGGCGCGGTCTACCCGCGCCGCACGTGCAGCGTGATGGTGG
The DNA here is from genome assembly GCF_040611135.1 of Tsukamurella sp. NPDC003166. NCBI lineage: Bacteria > Bacillati > Actinomycetota > Actinomycetes > Mycobacteriales > Tsukamurellaceae > Tsukamurella > Tsukamurella sp. NPDC003166. The sequence goes on along the minus strand of NZ_JBEXNL010000003.1, from coordinate 67,547 downwards.
CCGACGAGTCCACCGGCGTGCCCGGCTTGGGGTCGGTGTTCCAGACCTGCCCGCGGTCGAACAGGCCCGACGCGGCGTCCACCGTGACCGTGATGTTGCTCGACGAGAAGCCCGCCTGGATGAGGGCCGCGCGCGCGGCGTTCTGATCCTGGTTGATCACGTTCGGCATGACGATCGGCTTGGCCTTCGACACCTGCACGGTGACCTTGCTGCCCTTGTCGGCGTTCTGGCCGCCGTTCGGGCTCTGCCCGACGACGGTGCCGGCCGCGGCGGAGTCGTCCACCTGCTGGACGTCGACATCGAAGCCGAGGCCCTTGAGGTTGGCCGTCGCCTGCGCGATCTGGGTGTTCGTGACGTCCGGCACCCGGACCTGCTCCTTGCCGGAGCTGATCGTGAGCTGGATGGGCGTGCTCTGCTGCGTGTTCGTGCCGATCGCCGGGTTCGTCGAGATGACATTGCCCTTGGCCACGGTCGGCGACGGGTCGTTCTTGACGTCCTTGGCCACGGTGAAACCGGCCTTGGTCAGGATGTCGCGGGCGTCCTTCTCGGGCTTGTTCGCGACGTCCGGGACCGCAGCGATCTTCGGCCCCGTCGAGACCTGCATGACCACCGTCGAGCCCTTCGCGACGCTCGCGTTGGGCCCCGGCAGGGTCGAGATGACGTGCTCCGCGGGCACGGCGTTGTCCGGGATGCGCTGCACCTCGACGGTGAAGCCCAGCTTCTGCAGCGCGACCTGGGCGTCGGCCGCGGGCTCGCCGATCTGCGAGGTGACCGTCGCCGTCTGGTCGCCGCCGCTGCTGCTGAGGAGGTACCAGGTGGTGCCGCCGATGAGCACCAGCGCGATGACCGCCGCCGAGAGCAGCATGACGAGGCGGGAGCGGCTGCCCGACGGTGCCGGGGCGGTGTGCCTGCGCCGCGGCGCGGCCGGCGTCGCGCTGACGACCTCGGTCGGCGGATCGTCGTCCGACGGTGCGTCCGCCTCCCCGGTGGTGGCCCCGGCGGCCGCCGCGGCCGCCACGGGTGCGGTCTTGGCGGCGTCCCGGCGCCGGGGCTTCGCGGGCTCGGTGAGCAGCGCGTCGCGTTCCTCGTCGGAGAGCACCATGGGTGCCTCGGGCTTGCGTCCCGCGAGCACCCGGATGAGGTCCTGCCGCATCTCACCGGCGGTCTGATAGCGATTGGCCGGGTTCTTCGACAGCGCCTTGAGCGTGATCGAGTCCAGCTCCGGCGGGATGGTGTCGAGGATGGCCGACGGCGTCGGCGGGTCCTCGCGGACGTGCTGATAGGCCACGGACACGGGCGAATCACCCGTGAACGGCGGCTGTCCGGTGAGCAGCTCGAAGATCACGCAGCCGGCGGCGTAGACATCGGAGCGGGCGTCAACGGAGTCGCCGCGGGCCTGTTCCGGCGAGAGGTACTGCGCGGTGCCGATCACGGCGGCCGTCTGGGTCATGCCGGCCGACGGGTCGCTCATCGCGCGCGCGATGCCGAAGTCCATCACCTTGATCTCGCCCGCGCGGGTGAGCATCACGTTGGCGGGCTTCATGTCGCGGTGCACGATGCCGTTGCGGTGGCTGAAGTCCAGCGCCGCACAGACATCGGCCATCCAGGTCATCGCGGCCTGCGGGGCGATCGTCCCGTCGCGGCGCAGCACGTCGCGCAGGGTCTCCCCGTCGACGTACTCCATGACGATGTAGGGCAGCGGCCCGGACGAGGTCTGGGCCTCACCCGTGTCGTACACCTGCACGATCGTCGGGTGGTTCAGTGACGCCGCGTTCTGCGCCTCGCGGCGGAAACGTTCGTAGAAGCTCGGATCCCGCGCCAGGTCGGCGCGCAGGATCTTGATCGCGACGTCCCGGGAGAGCCGGGTGTCCCGGGCCAGATGCACCTCGGACATGCCACCGAACCCGAGCGTCTCGCCCAGGTCGTAGCGGTCGTTGATGCGCCGTGGCGGGGTCGTCATCGATCGTCGCTTCCGTGCAGGATCGCACCGGGAATGGGCAGGCCGAAGATGCCGCGCGGGGGCGGCGTCGTCGTCGGCTCAGGTCCGGTGGGCGGCGCCTCCGTGGTGGTCGTGACCGGCGGCGTGGTCGTCGTGGGTGCCGGGGTCGTGGTGGTCGGCTTCGGCGGCGGCGGGGGCGGCGTGGTCGTCAGCTGCGCCGTCGAGGTCTCCGTCACCGTCCGGGTCGCCGGCGGGGGCGTCGTGGGCACGGTCCGGGCGGTGGTGCCGGCACCGGTCGGCGGGGGCGCGACGGTGCCCGCGTCGGTCGTCGTGCTCGGCGTCGTGGTGGTGCCGTTCCCGGTGTCGCCCAAGAGCAGGTAGCCGCCGACGATCGCCGCTGCAAGCAGCAGTAGGGCGACGGAGGCGCCGAGGATCGTCTTCTGGGTCCTGGTCCAGCCGCCCTCGTCGGGGTAGGTCGACGATGCCGCGGCCCGCGGCGTGGGGGTCGAGTTGCGGACCACGGGCTGCGGGCCCGGGCGTGCGGGCGGCGGCACGATCGTCGTGGCGGCGGTCTCCGGCGCGCGCGAGGCCCCGGCGGAGCCACCGGTCCACCCCCGCGGCATCGGCGGGCGCTGCCCCGCCTTCACCGCGGCGACGGCGTCGGCGAACTCGCCGCCGTTGGCGTACCGCTGCCGGGGATCCTTGCCGAGGGTCAGCGTGATCAGCTCGCGGACGGGCGCCGGCAGGTCGGTGGGCAGCGGCTCGGGCTGGTCCCGGATGTGCTTCATCGCGACGGTGATGGCACCGTCGCCGGAGAAGGGCCGTTTGCCGGCGAGGCATTCGTACCCGACCACGCCGAGGGAGTACACGTCCGAGGCGGCCGTCGCGTCCTCGCCCGAGGCCTGCTCCGGTGAGATGTACTGCGCCGTGCCCATCACCATGCCGGTCTTGGTGACGGGCGCCGCGTCGACGGCCTTGGCGATGCCGAAGTCGGTGATCTTCACCTGGCCGGTGGGCGTGATGAGGATGTTGCCGGGCTTGACATCGCGGTGCACCAGACCCGCGGTGTGCGCGACCTGCAGGGCGCGGCCGGTCTGTTCCAACAGGTCCAGCGCCTGCGCCTGGCTGAGGTGGCCGAGGCGGCTCAGGACGGCGTTGAGCGGCTCGCCGTTGACGAGCTCCATCACCAGGTACGCGAGGGGCGCGCCGCCGGCCTGGTCCTCGGTCTCGCCGTAGTCGTACACGCCGGCGATGCCCGGGTGGTTCAGCGCCGCGGTGGTCCGCGCCTCGTTGCGGAAGCGGGCCAGGAACTCCTGGTCCTCCGAGAACTCGGCCTTGAGCACCTTGACGGCCACGCGCCGGTCGAGGCGGGTGTCCATCGCCTCCCACACCTGGCCCATGCCGCCGGTGGCGATCAGCCGGAGGAGTTCGTAGCGGTCGGCGATCACCGAGCCGGTCTGCAGACTCATCAGTTCCCCTGCCCGTTCACCGCGGCGCCTATCACCGCTCGTCCGATCGGCGCTGCGAGCGACCCACCGGTCGCCGCCTCGCCCTGGTTTCCACCGTTTTCAATGATGACCGCCACCGCTACCTTCGGGTCGTTCACCGGGCCGTACCCGATGTACCAGGCGTGCGGCGCTTCGCCGCCGCGCTGGCCCTGTGAGTGTTCCGCCGTGCCGGTCTTGGAGGCGATCGCCACCCTGCCGCCGGCACCCTTCGTGTGCTGTTCCGACGCGACCATCAGTTCGCGCAGCTGCGCCGCGACCTGCGGGGAGATCGCCTGGCCCACGCGCTTGGGCGAGGTGCTGCCGAAGGTCGTGAGGTCGGGTGCCTGGAAGGAGTCGACCAGATAGGGCTGCATGCGGACGCCGCCGTTGGCGAGCGTCGCCGCGATCACCGCGTTCTGCAGCGGCGTCAACGCGACGTCGAGCTGCCCGATCGCCGACTGGCCCGTCTGGGCACCGTCGGACAGGGGGCCGGTGACGGACTGCGCGACGCGCAGCGGGATGGGGTCGGGCGTCGAATTGACGCCGAAGTTGTTCGCCATCGCCTTGATCGCCTCTCCTCCGTCCTGCATCTTCGCCGTGGCCAGGTCCACGAACGCGGTGTTGCACGAGTACTGGAACGCCTGCAACAGGCTGACGGTACCGCCCGACGATTCCGGACACGTCATCCCCGCATAGTTCTGCAGCGTCGTCCCGCCGCCGCCCGGCAGGGTGATCTGCTTGTCGGCGGTGAGCCGGGTGTTCAGATCGATTCCCTTGTTCTCCGAGAGCGCCGCCGCGGTGGTGATCACCTTGAACGTCGATCCCGGGGGGTAGGTCCAGCCGGTGGCCCGGTTGTCCATGGGCTTATCGGGATCGTCCTTGAGTTCGTTCCAGGTCTTGTTCACCGCGTCCGTGTCGTGCGAGGACAGGGGGTTCGGGTCGTAGCTGGGGGTCGAGACCATCGCCAGGATCTTGCCGGTGGACGGTTCGATCGCGACGGCCGCGCCGTGGCACGGGCCGTTCGATCCGCAGGCCGTCGACAGCTTCTCGTAGGCGATCCGCTGCATCGTCGGGTTGATCGTGGTGATCACGTTGCCGCCGCTCGGGTCGCGACCGGAGAGCAGGTCGACGACGCGCCGACCGAAGAGCCGGTCGTCGCTGCCGTTGAGTATCGACTCCTCGGCGTGCTCCAGTCCGCTCGAACTGAAGATCATCGAGTAGTAGCCGGTCAGCGGCGCGTACGCGCGCGCCATCTGCTCGGGGTAGGTGCGCAGGTACTTGTACCGGTCGTCGGTCTTGACCGACTGGGCCATCACCTGGCCGCCCGCGAGGATCGAGCCGCGCTGCCGCGCGTACTCGTCGAGGAGGACGCGCTCGTTGCGGGTGTCGGACCGCAGTTCGGACGCGCGGAAGACCTGCACCCAGGTGGCGTTCGCGAGGAGCGCCGCCACCAGCAGGATCACGACGAAGGAGATGCGGCGGATCGGTGCGTTCATACGCGCTTCACGATCTCGGTCGGCCGGTCGGGGACCGGCGCGCCGGGCTTGCGCGCGACCTTGGGCTCCCGCGCCGCGTTGGAGATGCGGAGCAGGATCGCGATGAGCGCGTAGTTGGTGAGCAGCGACGACCCGCCGTAGCTCATGAAGGGCGTGGTGAGGCCGGTCAGCGGGATCAGCTTGGTGACGCCGCCGACGACGACGAACAGCTGGATCGCCATCGTCGAGGCCAGGCCCGCGGCGAGCAGCTTGCCGAAGCTGTCGCGCACCGTCAGGCTCGCGCGGAAGCCGCGGAAGATCAGCACCAGGAACAGCATCAGCACGGCGGCCAGGCCGATGAGGCCCAGTTCCTCACCGATCGCGGCGATGATGAAGTCGGTGGACGCGAAGGGCACCATCGTGGGCCGGCCGGAGCCGAGGCCGGTCCCGGCGAGACCGCCCGTGGCCAGGGAGAACAGCGCCTGCGCGGGCTGATAGCCGATGGTCTCGTACGTGGCGAACGGGTCCTGCCACACCTCGACCCGCACCCGCAGGTGCGGGAAGAGTTGGTACGCCGCGACGGCGCCGACGACCGCGAGGCTCAGGCCCACCACGATCCAGCCGATGCGCTCGGTGGCGATGTAGACCATGGCCAGGACGGTGAAGAAGATGAGCATCGGCGTGCCGAGGTCGTTCTCGATGCCGAGGACGGCGATCGCGAGCAGCCAGACGAGCAGCAGCGGCGCGAGGTCCCGCGCGCGCGGGAGGTCGACGCCCAGCACGCGCCGGCCCGCCGAGGTGAACAGGTCGCGCTTGGACACCAGGAACGCCGCGGTGAAGATGATCAGCAGGATCTTGCTGACCTCGTTGGGCTGGATGTTGAACAGCGGCGTCTTGATCCAGTTCTTGGAGCCGTTGATCTCCGACAGGCTCGCCGGCAGCAGGGCCGGCAGCGCGAGGAACACGACCCCGCCCAGGCCGATCGTGTACGCGTACTTCGACAGCGTCCGGTGATCGCGCAACAGCGCGAGCACACCGACCATGACCGCGAGGCCCAGCAGGGTCCACAGGACCTGCTGGTTGGCCTCCTGCGTCTGGCTGACGCGCCCGTTCTCGGCGTGGGCGTTGCCCAGGTCGAGGCGGTGGATCAGCACGAGGCCCAGGCCGTTGAGCATGGCCACGACCGGCAGGATGACCGGGTCTGCGTGGGGCGCGAACCGGCGCACCGCGTAGTGCGCCGCGCCGTAGAGCACGACGAACGCGACGACGTACTTCGCGAGGTCGAGCGTGAGGCGCTGTTCCTGCGCCCATTCGACGAGCGCGAGCGAGGTGCCCGTCACCACCGTGGCGGCGCCGAGCAGGACCAGCTCCTGGGTCCGGGAACGGCGGTTCGGGTCGAGCGCGATGCCCGTGCCGGGGGTGCTGACGCCGGACGTCACGAGGGCCCTCCGCGGCACGGCCGCTCGGGCGTCGAGGTCTGGGTGACGACCCGGGTGACGGGTGCGGGCGGCGGCGCGAGGGTCTCGCCCGCGGGGGGTGCGACCGTCGGGGTCACCGTCGGCGACGGGGCGCTCGGGTCCGTCGGGTGCGGGGCGGGTGAGGGGTCCACCTCGGTGGTGATCGCGCAGCGTTCGACGAGGTTGACCCGTTCGATGAGGTTCTTGGCCTGCTCGCGGGCATCGTCGAGCGAGCTCGCGTAGGGCAGGCCGGCCAGGCTGGCCCGTCCGCGCGGGGTCAGATCGTCGACGGTGAGCGGTGTGCAGCCCTGCGGCGCGCGCCCGTCGGCGGGGGCGTCGGCGATGCAGACGACCTCCTGCTGGGTGTTCAGCGCACGACCGAACAGGGAGACCTTCACGCCGTGCGAGATCGCGATGGTGCCCTTGTCGGTCGAGGCCACGAAGTAGCTCGAGTTCACGACGGACCGGGTCACGAGCAGCCCGATACCGCCGGCGACGAGCAGCACGAGGACCGCGGCGAGCGCGATCCACTTGCGGCGGGAGCGGCGGGCGGGCTCGTCCGCCTCGTCGACCTCCGTCGCCACGACCCGACGGGGCGCCTTGCGCGGGGGCCGGAGCGCGGCGGCACGGCCGGCTGCGGTGTTGGCCGGGGGGACGTAGTCCTCGTCGTCGTCGTTCGCGGCGCCGCCGACGATGGGGCGGCTCTGGCCGAAGCTGCTGTCCTCGACCCGCGCCACGACGACGGTGACGTTGTCCGGGCCGCCGGAGCGGAGCGCGAGCTCGATCAGACGGTCCGCGGCGGCCCCGACGTCTTCGCTGGCCAGGGCGAGGGTCTCGCCGATGGTCTCGTCACTGACGACGTCCGAGAGGCCGTCGGAGCACAGCATGTAGACGTCGCCGTCCTTGGCCTCGCGCAGCGTGAGGGTGGGCTCGACCTCGTGGCCGGTGAGGGCCTTCATGATCAGTGAGCGCTGCGGGTGGGTGTGTGCCTGCTCGGCGGTGATCCGGCCCTCGTCGACGAGGGTCTGGACGAAGGTGTCGTCCTTGGTGATGCGGGTGAGCTGGCCGTCGCGTCGCAGGTAGCCGCGGGAATCGCCGACGTGGATCAGGCCCAGCTTGGACCCGGCGAACAGGATCGCGGTCAACGTGGTGCCCATGCCGTCGAGTTCGGGGTCCTCGGCGACCTGGTCGGCGATGGTCTCGTTGCCGGCGATCATGGCGTCCTCGAGCGTGCCGAGGAGGTCGCCGCCGGGCTCGTCGTCGTCGAGCGGTTCGAGCGCGGCGATCATCAGCTGCGAGGCGACCTCGCCGGCGGCGTGGCCGCCCATGCCGTCGGCCAGGGCGAGCAGCCGTGCGCCGGCGTACACGGAGTCCTCGTTGTTGCTACGGACGAGGCCCCGGTCGGAGCGCGCTGCATATCGAAGGACGAGGCTCACGGGCGCAACTCGATCACTGTCTTGCCCACGCGCACCGGGGTGCCCAATGGGACGCGGGTGGGAGTGGTGACCTTGTTGCGGGCCAGATAGGTGCCGTTCGTGGACCCGAGGTCCTCGACGTACCAGTCGTCACCGTCGCGGGAGAGGCGTGCGTGCCTGGTCGAGGCGTAGTCGTCGTTGAGGACGAGGGTGGAGTCGTCGGCGCGGCCGATGAGCACGGGCTGTTGGCCGAGGGTGATCCGCGTGTTCGCGAGAGGGCCGTGGGTGACCACGAGGTACTTCGCGACCTTGCTGGTGCGGGAGAACAGGGCCCGACGGGGCGCCTTGGCCTCCTTCTGCCGCGGGCGCAGGCCCGAGGCGAGGCGGGCGTCCGTGCGGAGCGCGCTGATGACCAGCCAGACACAGAGCCAGAGCAGCAGGAGGAAACCCGCCCGGGTCAGCTGCAGCACGAGTCCCTGCACGGTGTCTCCCTCCTGGTCCTGTCGACGCACACGCGCTCGGCGCCCGGCGGCCGGGCGCTTGTCACGGGCGTGCTTGCGCCGCCCCCACGTGAAATCTACTGGAAGCGGACCACGATGTCGGAGTGGCCGACGCGGATGCGGTCACCGTCGGCGAGCTCCCAGTTGGAGACGGGCACGTCGTTGACCGAGGTCCCGTTGGTGGAGCCGAGGTCGTTGAGGACGGCGGCGTAGCCGTCCCAGCGGATCTCGACGTGCCGCCGCGAGACGCCCGTGTCGGGGAGACGGAACTGGGCGTCCTGGCCGCGGCCGATGACGTTCGTGCCCTCGCGGAGCGCGAAGGTGCGGTTGGAGCCGTCCTCGAGGTACAACGTCACGGCCTGCGCCTGGTAGCCGCCCTGGGGCTGAGCGTAGCCCTGGTCGTAGGCGGGCTGCTGGCCGTAGCCCTGGTCGTACCCCTGCTGGGCCGGCTGGGCGTATCCCTGGTCGTAGCCCTGCTGCTGGTAGCCCTGGTCGTAGGCGGGCTGCTGGTAGTTCTGCTGACCGTAGTTCTGGTCGTACCCGGGCTGCTGGGCGTAGTTCTGGTCGTAACCGCCCTGCTGCTGGTAGCCGCCCTGGTCGTAGCCCTGCTGGCCGTGCTGCTGGTAGCCCTGGTCGTAGGCGGGCTGCTGGTAGTTCTGCTGACCGTAGTTCTGGTCGTAGCCGCCCTGCTGCTGGTAGCCGCCCTGGTCGTAGCCCTGCTGGCCGTGCTGCTGGTAGCCCTGGTCGTAGGCGGGCTGCTGGTAGTTCTGCTGACCGTA
>NZ_JBEXNL010000003.1:0-58400 GCF_040611135.1 Tsukamurella sp. NPDC003166 | reverse complement strand
CGTAGTTCTGGTCGTACCCGGGCTGCTGGCCGTAGCCCTGCTGCTGGTCGTACCCCGGCTGTTGCTGCTGCTGGTAGCCGCCCTGGTCGTACTGGCCGCCGTGCCGTCCCTGGTCGTATCCGGGGTTGTTGCTCATCGAATCGGCTCCTGATTCTGCAGGTGGTCGCTGGGGTACAAGGTTCTGGGGAACTGCGTCCGGGTCCACGGTGCCGCGGGCCCGGAACTGGCCGGTGTGCAGACCAGGTGACTGTTCGAAATGGACGACCACGTCACCATAAGTCTGCCAGCCGTTGTCGTGGATGTATTCGTCGAGGTGCTTCGAGAAGGCACGGATCGCGAGTTCGCGGTCCGCCTCGAAGGTCTCCTGGTCGGTGGGGGAGACGGCGATGACGTACTTATTGGGTACCAGGTACGCCCCGTCTCCCAGTGTCTGCAGCTGATCCTCAGCCTCGCGCTGGAGTGCGGCCTCCACTTCCTGGGGGACCACCTTGCCGCCGAACACGCGGGCGAAGCCGTCACCGACGGCCCCCTCGAGCTTGCGCTCGAACCGTTGCAGGATTCCCATGGATCGACTTCCCCCTTCCTCAGCGTGTCGAGATGCATGTCCTGACCAATGATGATAGCCGCGATCGAGGCACGACGAGGTCAGCGTAACCCCATTCGTCTCAACTGTCCCTTTGGTAGCACGTACGACGGTGCCCGGGCAAGGTCCGAGCCCCAGGTCGCAGTCCGATTTCGTCCTGCGCAGCGGATCGTGTTAATCTTCTCCGGTCGCTCGGGCGAGTGGCGGAATGGCAGACGCGCTGGCTTCAGGTGCCAGTGTCCTTAGGGACGTGGGGGTTCAAGTCCCCCTTCGCCCACCACGAGCAGTTCTACGAACTGCCACGAAGCTGGTCATGAACTCGAAAGAGTTTGTGACCAGCTTTTTCGTTGATAGGGCAGCCCCGCGCTAGATGCGTCTGCGATCGCGGTCACGAGAACGACCTCTCCAGCATCGGGGATCAACAGTACGAACCCGGAGAGCGCCACGCCCCCACCTGCCCTGAGCGGAGTCGGAAGCACCCCGGTGAACCCGAGCGCGGCACGAGTCTGAATCCGACGGTCACGTTTGGCCGGACTCGAGCGGCAATCGCACCTACCCGGGCGACGACGTCGGCCCCTGCGGTCTTGGACGGTACCGCGCAGCAGTCCCCCTCTTCCGGGTGCTCGCGAGTGTGGTCCGCGTAGTCTGCGGGCCGGGTCTCGGCCTGCTGCCCATCGTCGGGCGCATCGTCGCTCCGTCCTTCGACACGCCCAGCGCGATGCGGCGAATCACCCCCGCGGCCGGCGGTAGTGACCGCCGGCCGCGTCGAGGGCACTACTGCATGCTGACCTCGATGTCGAGCGCCACCTTGGCCGGTGTCGTGTGCGAGCCCGAGCCGTCGTCGATCGCCATCTCGACCCACTCGATGTCGCCGGTGAACGCGCCGCGTGGGGTGGCGTAACCGGAGAGGACGACGCCGCTTCCGATGTCGCAGCCCACATCCGTCGAGCCCATGTAGTGGAACGGCACTGTCTTGGCGATGCGTGCCTCGCCGACGGTGGCATCGTCGACGGTGAGGGTGGCCGTTCCACCCTTGCCGAACTCGGGTCCGTCGTCGATCGCGAAATCGAATCGGACGACATGCTGGCCGGGCGTGAGTGCGGTGGTGGCGACGACGTCGTAGATCTCGGCACCCAGGTAGTTGTACGTGTACGCGCGCCTGCCGTCGACGACGTGCAGGGACCAACCGGAGAACCGCGACCCCTGCGCGAGGATGACCCCGGTGGCGGTGTCGGGCACCGTGATCGACGCGGTTATCTGATGCGACTTGTTCTTGATGTTGGGCACGGCGCTGGTGGCGAGCCGGGTCATGCCAGGGAAGAGCCGCACGCTGGTTCGCCCGCCCAGTAGGTCGGGTCGGCCTGCGACGGCGGGGTTGAACCGCTCCGAGCGCCGATCGTCGAGCGGGAGGACGTGGTTTCGTTCGGCCTCGACCAGGAACAACTGCTGCAGCTCGGCGAGCTTCTCGGGCATCTCGGCCGCGAGATCGTGTGCCTGGCTCCAATCATCGGGGGCGTAGAGTTCCCACGTGTCGTCCGTCAGCGGGGGGATGTAGGTCAGGTCCCACGGCGTCACGTGCTTGGTGCAGGCCGACCAGCCGTCGTGGTAGATGCCGCGGTTACCGAACATCTCGAAGTACTGCGTGACCACACGTTCCGGGGCGTCCGCCCCGCGGAGGTTGTCGGCGAAGCTGGTGCCGTCGACGCGCTGCTGGGTGACGCCGTTGACGGTCCGCGGGTTGGGAAGACCGGCGAGTTCGAGAATCGTGGGGAAGACGTCGATCACGTGCTGCCACTGATCCCGCACCTGCCCCGCGTCGCCGATTCCGTTGGGCCAGTGGGCCACCATGCCGACGCGGGTACCGCCCCAATGCGATGCGACCTGCTTGGTCCACTGGTACGGCGCGTCCATCGCATGCGCCCAGGCGGCGGGGTAGTGGTTGTAGGCGGTGGGCCCGCCGATCTCGTCCAGCTTGGACAGGATGTGCTCGGTACTGTCGTGGACGCCGTTGAGCCCGGCGATCTCGTTGAAACAACCGTGGACGCCGCCCTCGCCAGAGGCTCCGTTGTCCCCGAGGATGTACAGGAAGACCGTGTCGTCGAGCGCGTCGAGTTCCTCGAGGGCGTGCACGTAGCGGCCGACCTCGTGGTCGGTGTGCTCGGCGAACCCGGCGAACGCCTCCATCAGGCGGGCGGCAACGGTCCGCTCGTCGTCCGACAGGTCGGCCCAGGCGGGAACTCGTCGTGCCTGCGAGTCAGCTCGCAGTCCGGCGGGACGACGCCGAGCACCTTCTGCCGGGTGAGCATGCGCTCGCGCTCGACGTCCCAGCCGTGGTCGAACTTGCCGCGGTACTTATCGATCCACTCCTTGGGAGCGTGGTGTGGCGCATGAGTGGCACCGAACGACAGATAGAGGAAGAAGGGCTTATCGGGGGTCAGGACCCGCTGGGTGCGGGTCCATTCGATGGCCCTATCGGTGATGTCGGCGCTGAAGTGGTAGTCCGGGTCGTCGGGGGTGTCGACGGGGGTGGTGCCCTCGTGCAGCAGCGGCGCCCACTGGTCGGTGCCGCCACCCATGAGGCCGTAGAACTTCTCGAACCCGTCGCCGGTGGGCCAGCGGTCGAAGGGGCCCGACGGACTGATCTCCCAGTCCGGGTCTGGTGCATCTTGCCGAACGCGGCGGTGTTGTACCCGTTGCAACGCAATACCTCGGCGAGCGTGGCCGCGGTGTTCGGTCGGACAGCGGTGTATCCGGGGACCGATGTGGCGAGGTTCGCGATCGTGCCCATGTTCACCGCGTGATGATTGCGCCCTGTCAGCAGCGCCTGCCGGGTGGGGGAGCACAGCGCCGTGGTGTGGAAACGGCTGTATTTCAGGCCCGTCTGCGCGAGGCGGTCGGCGGTCGGCATCTCGCACGGCCCGCCGTAGGCCGACGACGTGCCGAAGCCCATGTCGTCGAGGAGCACGATCACCACGTTCGGGGCACCGGCCGGCGGCCGCAGCGGCCGCAACTGCGGGTAACTGGTTCCCCGTACGTCCAGCCTGTCGCTCGTCACCGGTTCCACATCCGGGATCGGTAGGTGTTCGCGGCCGACATCAATCATGGGAAACCTTTCGGCGTCTTCGGTTCTGCGGCCCGCCGGCCGGGCCTGCATCCGATCAGGTTGGCGGTGGATGCGGTTGGCCCGCTGCGAATCTCGGATCGCGGCGGGCAGCTGTCACCGGGTCTGACAGTAGCGCCGGTGCGCGGCGACCCGGAAGTGCATACACGGAATCCCGGGTATGCACGCCATCGATGCAGCTGGACGAGGCTTCCGGGCGTAGCGTGACGACCGTTCCGCTCAGCGGAACACTGCGCTGGATCGACACAGCACCGGGCCCGGACACTGGGAACATGCCGAGTTCCTCGCCCACCCACGACACCGACGCCGTCCGAGCCGCGGCCGACCGCCTGCGGGCCGCAGCGTCCGATCACGCACCGTGCGCGCCGGTCCGCGACCTCATCGGTGCGGACGACATCGCCCTCGCCTACGCCGTGCAGGACCGTCTGACCGACGACCGCTTGGCCTCCGGCGCGACGATCGTCGGCCGCAAGATCGGGCTCACCTCCCCGGCGGTCCAACGCCAGCTCGGCGTCGACCGCCCCGACTTCGGCGTCCTCTTCCACGACATGGACCTCACGGCGGCGGAGACGGTTCCGCTGGGTCGTCTCCTGCAGCCGAAGGCGGAGGCGGAGATCGCCTTCGTCCTCGGTGCGGACCTGGTCGACGGTCCGCTGGACGACGCGCAGGTGCGCGCCGCCGTCGACTACGCGTGCGCGGCGATCGAGATCGTGGACAGCCGGATCGCCCAGTGGGACATCACCTTCGGCGACACCGTGGCCGACAACGGATCGAGCGGGCTGTTCGTCCTCGGCGCGGAGCGCCGCACACTCGACGACTACGCCCCCGTCGACGCCACGATGACCATGGCCGTCGACGGCGCCGAGGCATCGTCGGGTACCGGCGCCGCATGCCTGGGCGATCCGCTCGCCGCGCTGGCCTGGCTCGCGCGCACCGCACGGGAGCACGGCCGCCCCCTGCTCGCGGGCCAGATCATCCTGTCCGGCGCGCTCGGCCCCATGGTCTCCGTGACCGGCCCGTGCACCGTGACCACCGAGGTCTCCGGGCTCGGATCCGTCACCGCGGTCTTCGCTTGAACACCCAGTCACGCACAACACAAGGAGCACACGTGAACTCTCCGTCCCGGCCGACCGTGAAGGTCGCCATCATCGGATCGGGCAACATCGGTACCGACCTGATGATCAAGGTCATCCGCAACTCCGAGGTCCTCGAGATGGGCGCCATGGTGGGCATCGATCCCGCGTCCGACGGCCTCGCGCGCGCCGCCCGGCTCGGCGTGCCGACGACGGCCGACGGCGTGCAGGGCCTGATCGATCTGGACGGCTTCGACGAGATCGGCATCGTCTTCGACGCGACCTCGGCGAAGGCCCATGTCGCGAACGCCGAACTGCTGCAACCGCTCGGCAAGCGGATGGTCGACCTGACTCCCGCCGCGATCGGCCCGTTCGTGGTGCCGGCGGTGAACCTCGGCGAGCACGGCGACGCCCCGAACGCGAACATGGTGACCTGCGGCGGACAGGCGACCATTCCGATCGTGGCCGCGGTCTCCCGGGTCGCGCCCGTGCCCTACGCGGAGATCGTGGCCTCGATCGCGTCGAAGTCCGCGGGTCCCGGTACCCGCGCCAACATCGACGAGTTCACCGAGACCACCTCGCACGCGATCGAGACGGTGGGCGGCGCGAAGCGCGGCAAGGCGATCATCATCATGAATCCCGCCGAGCCGCCGATGATCATGCGCGACACCGTCCTCTGCCTGGCCACGGCACCGGATGCCGCGACCCGGGACGCGATCAAGGAATCCGTGCACACCATGGTCGACTCGGTGTCGCAGTACGTCCCGGGGTACCGCCTCAAGCAGGAGGTGCAGATCGTCGAGATCCCCGCGGACCAGCCGGTGCACACCCTCCTGCCGGAGGGCGCCGAGAAGCCCACTCATCAGGTGACGGTGTTCCTCGAGGTCGAGGGCGCCGCGCACTACCTCCCCGCCTACGCGGGCAACCTCGACATCATGACCTCCGCCGCGCTGCGCTACGCCGAGAGCATCGCTGAGAACATCGTCGCCGGCGCACCGGCACAGTAAGGGACGAACCATGACCACAGATCTGACATCCGAGACCCGTCGCCTGTTCCTGCAGGACGTCACGCTGCGCGACGGCATGCACGCGGTCCGGCACCGCATCACGCCCGAGGACGTCGGCCGGATCGTCGCGGCCCTGGACGCGGCGGGAGTCGACGCGATCGAGGTCGCGCACGGCGACGGACTGGCCGGCGGCAGCCTCAACTACGGGCCCGGCAGCAACTCCGACTGGGAGTGGATCGAAGCGGCGGCGGCCAACATCAAGCACGCCCGCCTCACCACGCTGCTGCTCCCCGGCATCGGCACCATCACCGAGCTGGAGCGTGCCTACGAGCTCGGGGTGCGGTCCGTTCGGGTGGCCACCCACTGCACGGAGGCCGATGTCTCGGCCCAGCACATCGCGAAGGCGCGCGAGCTCGGCATGGACGTCTCCGGCTTCCTCATGATGTCGCACATGAACGAGCCCGCCGCGCTCGCGCAGCAGGCCAAGCTCATGGAGTCCTACGGTGCGCACTGCGTGTACGTCACGGACTCGGGCGGCCGGCTGACCATGGACGACGTCCGCAGCCGGGTCCGGGCCTACCGGGACGTCCTCGATCCCGGTACCGAGATCGGCATCCACGCGCACGAGAACCTCTCGCTGTCGGTCGCGAACTCGGTGGTGGCTGTGGAGGAGGGCGTGACCCGGGTGGACGCCTCACTCGCGGGACACGGTGCGGGCGCGGGCAACTGCCCCATCGAGCCCTTCGTCGCCGTCGCCGACCTGTACGGGTGGAAGCACAACGCCGACCTCTTCCAGCTGCAGGACGCCGCCGACGACATCGTCCGGCCCCTGCAGGACCGCCCCGTGCGGGTGGACCGGGAGACCCTGACCCTCGGCTACGGCGGCGTGTACTCGTCGTTCCTGCGGCATGCCGAGGCCGCCTCGGAGCGGTACGGGATCGATGCGCGCACCATCCTGCTGGAGGTCGGCCGACGGGGCCTCGTGGGCGGTCAGGAGGACATGATCGTCGACATCGCGCTCGACATCCTGGCCCGCCAGGAGGGCACCCCGGCCTGATCCGTGTCCGGCTTGTCACCGCCGCGTGTGCACAGTGTGCACACGCGGCGGCCTGCTCTCCGGCGACGTTCCCGCACGGTGGTGACTACCGGCCGGCGAGGACGGGCGGGCCCGGCCGTCGCGCGACTGGTCAGACGGGGACCGAGATCACCGGGAGGGGGAGGGCGACGATGCGGTCGGCATCGTCCTTCTCGATCCCCAGCATCACCAGGACGTGCCGCGCGTAGTCGTCGGAGGTGCGGGCATCGTCGAGATCGGGGTAGGCGTCGAGCAGCTGGACCAGCCCGAGTAGCGCGCCGCCGGACATCATCAGCGCCATCTCGGCGTCGGGCACGGTGAACCGACCCGTCTCGATTCCGCGTCGGAGGTCGGCGAGCGCGCGGGGACGCAGGCCGCGGTCGGTGATCAGTACGGACATGCCCTGGTGCAGTGTCACGCGCACCAGTTCGGGCAGGTGGCGCTGCATCCTGCCGAGCATGCGGAAGGTCGCCGCGAACACCTCGGCCGGGTCCTCGATGCCGTCGACGACCGCGTCGCGGAGCTCGCCCCATTCGTCGAGGACGCTGGCCACCGCCTCGGTGAACAGCTCCTCCTTGGTCTCGAAGTGGTTGTAGAAGCTGCCGAAACCCACCCCGGCCTCGTCGGTGATCTCCTGCACGCTCGCCGCGGTCCGCCCGTCGGCGAGTAGGCGCCGCGCCGCGCCGATCAGGGCGTTGCGGGTGCGGGCCCGGCGGGGATCCGGTCGGCGTGCGGGCGCGTCGGCCGTCTCGGTGGTCATTCGCGGTCTCCGTTCGACGAAGTTCTTGAATAAATCTATCAGAAACCTCTTGACATCGGTGGGCGAGTTTCTGATGATGTGATCAGAAACGTTCCGACCGAGAGGGCCACCGATGACCGCCACCACCCCCACCCGCACCGAGCGCACCGTCGAGGTCGGGCGGCGTCGGATCTTCGTCACCGAGGCCGGCGAGGGCGCCCCCGTGGTCCTGCTCCACGGCGGCGGCGCCGGGGCGACAGGCGCGTCCAACTACTCGCGCAACATCGACGCCCTCGCAACGAAGTTCCGCGTGATCGTGCCGGACATGCCGGGGTACGGGCGGTCCAGCAAGGACATCGACCAGAGCGACCCGTTCGGGGATCTCGCCCTGGCCGTGCGTTGCCTGCTCGACGAGCTCGGCATCGACAAGGCGCACCTCGTCGGCAACTCGTACGGCGGCGCCGCGGCGCTGCGCCTGGCGATGGACCGGCCCGACAAGGTCGACAAGCTGATCCTGATGGGCCCCGGCGGCATCGGGACCACGCGCGCGCTCCCGACCAAGGGTCTGAACGCGCTGCTCGGCTACTACGGCGGCGACGGGCCCAGCAGGGAGAAGCTCAGCGAGTTCATCCGCGAGTACCTCGTCTACGACGCCTCGGCGGTGCCGGAGGACCTCATCGAGCTGCGGTACCAGGCCAGCATCCAGCCCGATGTCGTCGCGAACCCGCCGCTCCGCCGGCCCTCCGGCCGGACCGCGCTGCGGACCGCCGTGAGAATGGACTTCACTCGCGATCGCCGCCTGGCGGACGTGCAGGCCCCGACCCTGGTGATCTGGGGCGCCGACGACAAGGTCAACCGTCCGGCCGGCGGGCCGATGCTCGCCAAGACGATGCCGAACTGCGACCTCTACGTCGCGGCGCGCACCGGCCACTGGGTGCAGTGGGAGCGCGCGGACCTGTTCAACGACCTCGCGGCCACCTTCCTCGGCGGCGCGCAATGACCGCCGCCGCAACCGAGGCCGAGAAGCAGGGATCCGTCTTCGGCGCAGTCCATCTCGGCTACCTCGTCATAGAGTCCCGGAAGATGCAGCAGTGGCACCGCTTCGGCGCCGACGCCATCGGGCTCCACGTCGACGAGCTCGACGCCGACACCCTCCGCTTCCGGCTCGACGAGAACGAGTGCCGCTTCCTCATCCGCCGCGGCCCGGCCGAGGACCTCATGGCGATCGGCTGGGGGGTCGACGATCACGAGACCTTCGACCGAATCATCAAGCGGGTCAGCGATCGCGGCGTCCCCATCGTAGAAGGCTCCGCCGAGGACGCCGCGCTGCGCGGCGTCGAGCGACTGTGGCGTTTTCCGGGACCGAAAGGCATTGTCCAGGAACTCTTCACCACCGCCCGGACCACCGCGCAGCCGCTCCGCATGCTCACCTCCGGCTACGTGACCGGCGATTCCGGGATGGGGCACGTCGCCATCACCTCGCGGAACCCGGCGAGCATTCACCGCTACTACGGCACCGTCTTCGACTCGCGGCTCTCGGACTACATCGACGAGAACGTGGGCGGCCTCACCCTGAAGATCCGTTTCCTGCGGGTCAACGAGCGCCACCACTCCATCGCCGTCGCCGGCCTGCACCACCTGCCCGTCGACCCCATCCGCACCCGGGCGCAGCACGTCAACATCCAGGTCGCCGACCTCGACGACATGCTCGCCGCGTACCAGCGCGTCCGCGACCTCGGCTTCCGCATCGCGTGGACGGTCGGGCAGCACACCAACGACCGCGAGCTGTCCTTCTACTGCGTCACGCCCTCGGGTTTCGAACTCGAGGTCGGGTGGAACCCCGTCGTCGTCACCCCCGAGCTCGAGGCCGCCTGGCAGCCCACGACCTATCAGGGCATCAGCATCTGGGGCCACGACACCGTCCACATGACCGACAACCTGGCCCAGGTTCGCGAAGCCCTCCGGTATCTCCGCCGTCCGGAGGAGACCGTTCCCGCCCTCAGCACACCGATCGGAACCACCACGTGAACGACTACGACGTCGCCGTCGTGGGCCTCGGGCCCACGGGCCTGACCCTTGCCCACCTGCTCGGCCGACGGGGCCTGTCCGTCCTCGTCCTCGAGCGTGAACCCCACTTCTACGGCAACGCCCGCGCCGTCTACACCGACGACGAGGCGCTGCGCGTGTTCCAGACCGCCGGCGTCGCCGACGAGATCCACAAGGACATGAACGTCGACTCGGCGGTCCAGTGGGTCACCTCTGACGGTGAGGTCCTCGTCCAGTTCCGCCAGCCGCAGCGCCCGCTGTGGTGGCCGGTCACCAACTTCTTCTACCAGCCCTACCTGGAGACGAAGCTGGGGGACACCCTCATCCGCTACCCGAACGTCGAGGTCCGGCGGGGCCGCGAGGTGATCGAGTTCGATCAGGACGCCGACGGCGTGACCGTCGTCCACGCCGCCGCCACCGGCAGCGGGTACGGCAAGCAGGACAACGTGATCGACGATGCCACCCGCGAGACGGTGCGCGCGTCCTATCTCGTCGGGGCCGACGGCGGCCGCAGTGTCATCCGGACCGGCCTCGGGATCGACATGAGCGGCAAGAGCTTCCCCGAGCGGTGGCTCGTCGTCGACCTGGCCGCCAAGGAGGGCACGGACCCGTTCCGCCACCTCCCGTACTTCGACTTCGTCTGCGATCCGGACATGCCGACGGTGAGCTGTCCCCAGCCCGGCGGGCATCACCGGTTCGAGTTCAACCTCGCCGATGACGACAAGAAGGACGAGTTCGAGTCCGACGCGACGGTGCAGCGCCTCATCGGGCAGTACGTCGACGTCGACGAGGTGACCGTGGAGCGGCGTCTCGTGTACACCTTCAACGCCGTGGTCGCCGACCGCTGGCGCGAGGGCCGCATCCTGCTCGCGGGCGACGCCGCGCACATGACCCCGCAGTTCATCGGCCAGGGCATGAACGCGGGTGTCCGCGACGCGGGTGTCCGCGACGCGGACAATCTGTCCTGGAAGCTTCAGGCCGTCCTGCAGTACGGGGCGGATCCCGCGATCCTCGACACCTACGAGTCCGAGCGCCGGCATCACGCGAAGGCGATGATCGAGCTCTCGGTGTTCAACAAGTCGCTCGTCTCCGTGCAGAGCCGGGCCCTCGCTCGCTCCCGGGACATCGCGCTGCGCACCGCGATCCACGTACCCGCGCTCGGCGCCTGGGTGCGGCGGGCCGGCATGAAGCCTAAGCCGCGGTTCCGTCGCGGCGAGTACCTCGGCCTCGACCGCAAGCCGGTCCGCGGCATCGAGGGTGCGCTGCCGCCGCAGCCGGTGGTCCGGCGCTACGACGGCCACCGGGTCCGGCTGGACGACGCCCTCGGCATCGGTTGGGCCGTCATCGGATTCGAGACTGACCCGCGCGAGGCGCTCGGCGCCGAGGCCGCCGTGTGGGAGCGTCTCGGCGCGACCTTCGCGACGATCTACCGCTCGGGCGCGCGGCCGCAGGGGCGGATCGGCGACGGCCGCCGCAAGGCCGGTCTCCTCGACCTCGAGGACACCGACGGGCTCCTGACCTCATGGCTGCGGCGCGCCGGGCACCGGCCGGGCACCGTCGTGGTCCTGCGACCCGACAAGTACGTCTTCGGCGCCAGCCGCGACGCCGCGGACCTGACCCGCGAACTGGTCCGGCAGGTCGCGCCCTCGGGCGCCGATGTCCGAACAGCCACCCGTACCGATGCCACCCCCACCGAGACGGGAAGGCCCGCATGAGCGCCGACACCATCACCACCGCCGCGCGGCGACTGCTGACCGCCACGGACCTCCGCAGTCCGTGCCCGCCGGTGCGCGACCTCATCGGGCCCACAGATGTCACGGCCGCGTACGCCGTGCAGCAGCTGCTCACCCAGGACCGCGTCGAGCGCGGCGCGGTGGTGGTGGGCCGCAAGATCGGGCTGACCAACCCGGTCGTGCAGGCGCAGCTCGGCGTCGATCGCCCCGACTTCGGCGTGCTGTTCGACGACATGGACGTCACCGGCACGCCGATCCCGAGCTCGATGCTCCTGCAGCCGAAGGTGGAGGCGGAGATCGCCTTCGTCCTGGGCGAGGACCTCGACGGTGACCTCACGCTCGAGTCCGTCCGCCGGGGCGTCGCCCGGAGCCACGCCGCCATCGAGGTCGTCGACAGCCGAGTCGCCCAGTGGGACATCAGCTACGCCGACACCGTCGCCGACAACGCGAGTGCCGGCCTGTACGTGATCGGCGACCGGCTCCCCGACGCGATCACCCCGTCGGCGGTGACGATGACGATGTCAGTGGGTGGCACGATCGCCTCCACCGGATACGGCACGGACTGCCTGGGCGACCCGCTCAACGCGCTGCTGTGGCTCGCCGAGACGGCCCGCGACCTGGGCGAGCCGCTGCGCGCCGGGCACGTCGTTCTCTCCGGCGCGCTGGGTCCGATGGTGCCGGTCCGTCCCGGGGATCGCGTCGAGGCGCGCATCGGCCTGGGCGACGAGACCCTCGCGACGGCCGTGGCCGAGTTCGCGCCCCAGCCCTGAGGCCCGACAGACATCCCCCTGACGACCATCCCTGCTGCAGACCGGAGCCACCCGATGATCAACCGCCGCACTCTTTTCGCCGGCGCCGCGACGACCGCCGGCGCGGTCGCCCTCGGCGCTGCCGCCGCAGCGCCCGCCGCCGCGAAGCCGGAGCCGGGTCACGCCGCCCCCACGGGACAGTACCGCGTGGACCTGCACGCCCACTTCCTGCCGCCGGAGTACCGGGCGGCGCTGCTCTCGCACGGCCACTTCACGATCGGCGGCTACCCGACGCCCACCTGGTCGCCCGAGGCGGACCTCGCCTTCCAGGACTACTACGGCATCTCCGCGCGCGTCCTCGCCGTGTCGGACCCCGGCGTCTCCTTCCTCGCAGGCAAGGAGGCGACGGACCTGGCGCGGTACTGCAACACCTACGCGGCGGACCTGAGCAAGAGGCACCCCAAGCGCTTCGGCAGTTTCGCGGTCCTGCCCCTGCCCAACCTGATCGCGTCCATCGCCGAGCTCGCCTACGCGCTCGACGTGCTCCACCTCGACGGCGTGACGCTGCTCAGCGCCTACGACGGTGTGTACCTGGGCGACCCGCGGTACGAGCCGCTAATGATGGAGCTCAACCGGCGTTCCGCCTACGTCTTCGTGCACCCCGCGGCGATCCCCGACAACGCCAAGCCGCACCTGCCGTTGCCGGACTTCCTCGCCGAGTTCACCTTCGACACCACGCGCGCGGCGACCATGATGATGACCGGTGTGATGGAGCGGTACCCGAACATCCGGTTCCAGCTCTCGCACGCCGGCGGCACGCTGCCCTTCCTCACGCATCGCATCGGCGTAGCCTCGCAGACCGGTCTCGGTCGGCTACCGCTACCGAAGATCTCGCTGCTCGACGTCAAGGCCCAAGTGGCGGGCATGTACTACGACACCGCGCTCAGTGCGGCGCCCACCGCGATGAACAGCGTGCTGGCCGCGACCAGCCGCGACCACATCGTCTTCGGCAGTGACTGGCCCTTCTCGGCGCTCGTGCTCGACCAGCACGGCGATCGTGATCCCGCGCCCGGCCTCAGCGAGACCTTCACCACCGAGCAGCGCCTCGAGATCGAGCGGTACAACCCGCTGAAGCAGCTGCCACGGCTGAAGGCGGCGATCGGGAGATGACGGACTGGAGCGACCGCGTCGCGCGGGCCCTGGAGACCTTCGTCGCGCGTACAACCGGCACGAGACCACCATCGCGGCACCGATTCCCGACGAACCCGTGCTCTTCGTCGCCAACCACGGCTTCGGCGGCGTCTTCGACCTCAACGTGGTCGCCTTCGGGATCGGGCACCGTGAGAGCGGCGATGAGCGACCGGTGATCGTGCTGACCCACCAGGTGGCGTGGCAACTCGGCGTCGGACGGTTCCTGGAACCCTTCGGCTCCCGGCCCGCCGGCCGCGCGACCGCGAAGGAGTCCCTCGCAGAGGGCAAGCACGTCCTCGTCTTCCCCGGCGGCGATGTCGACGCCTTCAAGGCCTGGAGGGACCGCAACACGGTCCTCTTCGACGGCCGCGCCGGTTTCGCCCGGCTCGCCGTGGAAGCCGCCGTCCCGATCGTGCCCGTGGTCACGAGCGGTGCGGGAGAATCGGTCGTCGTCCTCGACGACGGTGCCTGGCTCGCCACGGCGACCGGTGTGCGGGAGAGGTTCCGCCTCAACCGATTGCCGACCACCGTGTCCATCCCGTGGGGCGTCAACATCGGCGCGGTGGGGCTGCTGCCCTACATCCCGTTGCCCACCAAGCTCCGCACCACCTTCCTGCCCGCCATGCGCCCCGAACCCGACGAGGCCGCGGAGGACTACGCCGACCGCGTACGGGCCGCCATGCAGACCGAACTCGACCGCCAGACCCGGCACCGTCGCCCGATCATCGGGTGAGAGATCAGGAGAAACAGATGCGACGCATCGACATCGACGATCGCCTGACTCGGGCCGTCCGCGCCCTCACCGCCGTCACGGCGGCGTCCGCGGGCGCGGCGCCCACCGTCGCCGCCGCAGAGGCGGGAGTGTCCTGGGCCCCCGCCGCGCAGGCGACACTGCACCCGGGCGTGCAGGCCTACACGGGCGACAGCCAGTGCACGACCAACTTCGTTTTCACCGACGCCACGGGAGAGGTGTACCTGGGCCAGGCCGCGCACTGCGGCTACCCGGGCACGGACAAGCTGCCGAACGGCTGCACCGCACAGACGGTGCCCCTGGGCACCCCCGTCGACCTGCGAACGGGCGGGTCGGTGCGGGCCGAGGGTACGACGAAGGCCAGGGGCTCCCTCGCCTACTCCAGCTGGAGGACGATGCAGAAGGCGGGTGAGCAGGGCGCGGACCTGTGCGCCAACAACGATTTCGCGCTGATCCGGCTGCCGAAGAGCGCTGCCGGATCCGTCAATCCCTCGCTCCCCACGTGGGGTGGGCCGGTGGGCCTCGGGGTCGATCGGGTGCACGCGGGGGAGCGGGTGTTCGGCTACGGTGATTCGTCGCTGCGCGGTGGGGTGAACGCACTGTCGCCGCACCGCGGGACCCTGCAGTCCCCCGAGCCCTACGCGGGTGGCTGGACGCACACGGTCACCGCCGCGCGGCCCGGCGTCCCGGGTGACAGCGGCGCCGCGTACGTGGACTCCGAGGGCTTCGCACTGGGCACGCTGTCCACGCTCAGCCTCGGGGTGCCGCCACGCAACAGCCTCAGTGACCTGAGCCGGGAGCTGCGCTACGCCCAGGAGCACTCCGGCATCGCGGGGCTGCGACTCGTCCTCGGCACCGAGCCCTTCCACGCGGAAGGGTAGGCGGCACCGTCGGCGATCGGCGATCGGCGATCCGAGCCGGATCGCCGAGCCCGCCGACGCCATCCGATCCACCGTCCCGCCGAATAACGGAGATTCCATGCAGCGCATCGACGTCCACCACCACATGATCCCGTCCGGGTACCGGGCGCGGCTCGCCGCGGCCGGCATCGCCGAGGCCGGCGGCCGGGACCTGCCGGCGTGGTCCGCTGAGGAGTCCCTCGCGGTGATGGACCGCGCGGGGATCGCCACCGCGATCCTGTCCGTCTCGACACCGGGGACGACCTTCCTCGAGGACCCCGCGAACGCGGTCGAGCTGGCGCGGATGCTCAACGACGAGAGCGCGGCGATCGTCGCGGCGAACCCGGACCGGTTCGGCTTCTTCGCGACGCTGCCGACGCCCGACGTGGCCGCCTCCGCGGTCGAGGCCAGGCGCGCCCTGGACGACCTGCACGCCGACGGCGTGGTCCTGCTGGCCAACGCCCGTGGCACCTACCTCGGGGAGCCGGGGCAGGACCAGCTCTTCAGCGTCCTCGACGAGCGGGCCGCGACGGTGTTCATCCATCCGGCGGATCTCCCGGCACCGGCGGTCGACGGGATTCCGCCGTTCGCGGCCGACTTCCTGCTGGACACCACCCGGGCCGCGTACCTGCTCGTGCGCAACGAGATCCGGCGACGGTACCCGCACATCCGGTTCATCCTCAGTCACGCCGGCGGATTCGTGCCCTACTCCTCGCACCGGATGGCCGTGACCATCGCGGGCGAGGCGCGGCGGAGCCCGCTGGACGTGCTGGACGACTTCTCGGGTTTCTACTTCGACACCGCGCTGTCCGCCAGCGCGGCGGCGCTGCCGAGCCTGCTGGCCTTCGCGGATCCCGGACACGTCCTGTTCGGCAGCGATTGGCCCTTCGCGCCCGAGACGGCCGTGCAGTACTTCGCCGCGGGACTCGACACCTACACGGCGGGCGACGCGGAGCTCGCTCGCCTGATCGAGCGCGACAACGCCCTCGCGCTGTTCCCGCGCCTGGGGACGGCAGCACCGGCCCCGGCACCGTCGTTCCCCGATCGCCTGCGCGGTGCGGTCACCCGCTCCGTGCTGCGGGGAATGACCCGCCTGATGGCCGACGCCTGAGACACGTCACCCGAGCAGCGAGGATTCCCGACATGACCGGAATCGAGACCGGCCCCGACGATCCCGCCGCTCAGGGTGCTCAGCGGCGGGTGCTCGCCGCGCACTGCTGAGGGCGCCTCGCAGGTCGTCCTCCGGCGATGAACGCTGAGCTGCTGCGCGCCGCGGTCAGGACACGATCTGCGTGATGCCCTCGCGGTAGGTGGTGACCCGGAAGTCGGGGAACCGGGCCGTGAACTTCGAGGTGTCGAAGATGTTGTCGACGCCGTACCGGGGCATGAGTTCGGAGGCTTCCTTCGCCCTGGCGTTGACCAGGCCCGCCAGCGTGAACACCGCGAGCGGGATCGTGCTGAACGAGATCCTCCGGCCGGTGACCTCGGAGGCGATCGCGATCATCTCGCGGTAGGTCAGGCGGTTCTGGTCGATCGGAAGGTGCCAGGTCTGCCCGTAGGCGTCGGGGGTGTTGCCGATCAGGCCCATGGCGCGGCTGGCGTCGGGCGTCCAGATCAGGCTGCGCTTGGTGTTCGCGCTCACGGGGACCAGGGGCCGCTCGCCCTTCCTGATGCGGTCGAAGACGGTGGTGTTCGTCAGGCCCTGCGTCTTGCCCGGGCCGTAGAACTCGGGGGCGCGCACGATCACCGCCTCGATGCGGCCGGCGTCCATCTCCTCCTGCAGCCGGGTTGCGATCCGCGCACGGACCGCCGCCTTGCGGCCGCGCGGCTCGAAGGGCGTCCTGCCCTCGACCTGCAGGGCCGCCGTCTGCGGGTACATGTAGGTGTTGTCGAAGAAGACCAGCTTGGCGCCGTGCTCGCGTACCGCGGCGATGGTGTTCTCCATCATCTGTGGGAAGCGCTCCTCCCACATCGCCGAGTCCATCGGCAGGCCGACCGTCAAGTAGACGATCTCGCTGCCCGCAACGGCGCGGCTCGTGGCCTCGGCGTCCATCAGGTCGGCCTTGACGAGCTCGTCCGACTCGTTGACCTTCGCGGGGTTGCGCCCGACGAGCCGGATGTCCTGGGTGACGTGCTCGTGCAGGTAGCGCGCCAGCTCCTCGCCGATCTGCCCGTTCGCGCCCAGTACGGTCTGCATGGTGTCCCTCGCTCGGTGATGTGTGCACTGCTTACACCCCAGACTGTAGGCCGCCTTGTAAGCAGTGTCAACATCGAGGTGTGCGCGGCCGGCTCGGACTCGTCGACGGGGCGATCGCATGAAACGCACAATGGACCTACGGGAATCGCCCGGAAGAGTCGCAGGAAATCGGCCGAAATGCATCCACGGTACCGAATTCGCTTCCGCCAGGTCTTCGGGTGCGTTTATTGTTCCGCGAAGATAACGAACATGATTGCGGACGTCGTCGGCGATCTTTGTTCCGTTCTCGATTCCGTCGAGTACCCGGCGGGGAGTACCGCGGACCGTCGGATCCGGTGGCGAGCCATCGAACCGAGCAGCCCTTACGGAAGGCGCACCATGGCCACGTCGAGCACCGAGCCCGCGCAGGGCGACGATTCCGCACCCACGGACGATGATGCGGTCGCGACCGAAGGAGAAGGCGCGCACACCGTGGGGGAAGCCGTCACCGCGTTCGCGGGCAGCGACCGTGAGGTCGTCGGAACGATCGTCGAGGACTTCGGCGAGTTCACTCCCGTCGCCACCGAATACGACGGCGAGCGGATCGCCGAGCCCGCCCGACGGTGGGCCGTGCTCAGTGACGCGGGCGATCTCGTCTTCGCGGATTCCGACGACCTCACCGCCTCCGCGGACCCGTCCTGAGCGGCGCGCTGCCCGCCTCGAGGGGTAGCGCCGAGACGGTCAGTGCAGATGATAGAAATCTGCCCTTGACATATCACTAGCGCCGCGACAGACTTCGGAGCGAGTTCCTACACACTTGTATGAATCGCCCCGACGGTTGGAGTCGACGATGGTGTCCCTGCGCGGCAAGACGAGCACGCCCACCGAACCGGTGGGCGTCGAGATCCACGCCCGTGACGTCGAGTTCGACTGGCAGAACGTGCCGCTCGAGTGGATCCCCGGCGAGCCGGTGGCGAGCGACATCGTCAGCTCCGTGCTGCACGCCATCCTCCCGGAGGGCGAGCGCTGGTTCTGCGAGGTCTACTCCGAGGCGCTGCCGTACGTGAAGGACGAGGACCTGGCCCGGACGATGCGCGGCTTCATCGGCCAGGAGGCCATGCACGCCGAATCGCACGACCGCGCGCTCTCGGAGTACCTCCAGCGGTGCGGCATCGACACCGCGCCGATCGCCCGCCAGGCCGAGTTCATCTTCCGCCGCATCCTCGCGCCGCGCCGCTACCGATCGGACCGCGCACAGTACAACGACATGGTCCAGCGGCTGTGGCTGATCGCCGGTATCGAGCACTACACCGCCATCCTGGGCGTGTTCGCGCTCAACAACGCGTGGGACGACTACGACGTGAACCCCGTGATGGCGGACATCTGCCGCTGGCACGGGGCGGAGGAGGTCGAGCACCGGTCCGTCGCGCACGACGTGGCCACCTACTTCGACCCCGGCTACCTGCACCGCGTGCGGGCGATGCTCACGGTCGTCTTCTTCCTGGGGCTCACCCTCCACCGCTGCTCGGGGTACCTGCTGCGCAAGGACCCGAACTTCAGCTATTCCTACCCGCGGCTGTGGTGGGAGTACCTCAGGGCGTCCCACAAGAATCTCCTCCCGAAGATCCGGCAGGTCATCTGGTTCACGCTGCTCTACTTCAAGCCGAGCTTCGACCCGGCGTCCATCGGCTCCACGGCGCAGGCCGTCGCCTACCTCGCGACCTCCCCGGCCGCGCGTGGCGCCGAGCACTGATGCACGGCGCACCGTCGGGCGTCGATGACGAGGCCCACCGCCCGATGGGTGTGCGCCGGCACAACCGGACGTGCTCCGGGACTGGACCTCCCGACGATGACGGACAGACCCAGGGCCTCATCGAGTCCGTCGACACCGTTGCCGGTGTCGTCGACACCGTCGTCGCGGAGGCCGAGGAGATCATGGCCCGACGCCTCCCGAGTCTCGTCGTCGGCTGACGGTTCACGGGGTCAG
Organism: Tsukamurella sp. NPDC003166; assembly: GCF_040611135.1. Classification (NCBI taxonomy): domain Bacteria; kingdom Bacillati; phylum Actinomycetota; class Actinomycetes; order Mycobacteriales; family Tsukamurellaceae; genus Tsukamurella; species Tsukamurella sp. NPDC003166. Next base: position 39,270 of record NZ_JBEXNL010000003.1, on the reverse strand, counting down.
CCCACCCGGAACCAGCCGGCCGAGTAGCCGCCGTCCTCGCCGCGCCCGGTCATCGCCAGCTGCATCGGCGGCATCGTCGTCCGGTGGGTACCCCGGGGTTTGTGCTCGTCCCAGGCCACGATCGCGCGGAGCATGTACCGCCCGGGCTGCAGGCCGGGCAGGTCGACGGTGTCCGTCGCCTCCGCCGCCGGCGGGGCGGCGGCGAGATCCTGATAGGGCTGGGTCGGGACCATGGTCCGCAGCGGCGGCGCACCGTCGACCCGGGCCACCCAGCGGCCGGACTCCGTGACCACCTCGTAGGAGACCCTCCAGCCGTCGTAGGTGGGCGCGGAGCCGCGGTTGACCCAGTGCACGGCCGCGCGCAGCCCGGACGCGGTCGGGGTGACCTCGACCCGGTCCACCGCGTAGCGATACCCGGCGTACGTGGTGGCGCGCCGCCAGAGTGCGTACTGCTCGTCGGTCATCCGCTCCGGCCGGCTCTGCGCCGGGAATCCGGTGCTCGAGACCAGCGAGACGTGGCCGTTCACCACGTCGCGCAGGCCCCGGCGGTAGTAGTCGAGGACGGTGCCCCCGGACAACAGCTGGGGAGGCCATTCGGTGATGACGGGCGCGGTGCGGAACCGTTCCGCGAGCACGCCGATCAGCGGGTCGCGCTTCTGTACGTATTCCGACCAGCGGTTCTCCGCCCACGTGGGGAGGATCGGCAGGGCACCGAGTGCGTCCGACCGGATCCCCACGGGGCGCCGCAGTCCCGGCAGCTCGGGGCTGTCGCGCAGTAGCAGGCCGGCGATCGCGGGGTTGCCCATGGTCGAGACGATCTGCGTGCTGGGGAAGGCCCGCAGGGTCGCGTCGACCAGCCGCTGGGCGGAGGCGTAGGTGAGGTACTGGTCCCGGTACTGGCTGAAGTAGCCGAGCTCCTTCCGACTGTTCTCCGGCGACGGCGCCGCGATCTTCAGGCTGTCCCGCGCGAACGCCACGTGGTTCTCGCTGAAGTCCCCGTAGCCGGACATCTCGTACATCGCGACGCGTTCGTCGTGGTCGTAGCGGCGGCCCAGCGCTGCGATCAGCGCGGTGAACGCGTCGAGGTACGCGGGGCTGTTCCACTCCGGCAGCACGTAGTGCACGCCGTCGGCGGTGCGGGTGCTGCTCGCCCCCGGCGTCGAGGCCAGCCAGTCCGGTGCCATCGACACCGTCCGGCCCTTCTCCGTCGCGTCGCAGCACGAGTCGAAGGCGGTGATCCGGAAGCCGAACTGCCGGCCCTGGGCCGCGGCGTCGGCGATTGCCTGATCCAGACGGGTGAAGTCGTACCGCACGGTGTCCGGCGCGCCGGCGGCGACGGTCCGCGGGTCCGTGGGCTGCAGGATCCGCCAGGGGATCCGGACGCTCTCGAATCGCGTCCCCGGCCACGCCGGGCGGTCCCGATTCGTCTCGCTGGCCTGGGGAAACAGGTCGGTCAGGATGTTCCGGTACTGGCCGCGCATCGGGTTGACCAGGTCCGGCCCGTCGAAGGCGACGGTGCCGGGCTCGGGCGGGGGCGTCGTGCACCCGGCGACGATCGTGATCGTGAGGACGAGCGCGAGCATGCGCTTCGGCACGACGCCGCAGCGCGCAGAGCTCACCCCGAGGTGCCGAGGCGCCGCGTGGCCTCGCCGTCGTCGCCGTCGAACGCGGGGAGGGGGAACTCGGACTCCTCGGAAACGACCTCCACACGGTCCCGCCAGCGCGTCATCGCGCGCTGCTCGGCCCGGCCGGTGGGGCGAGCGGGACGGGGCGGCGCGGGGCGCTGCGGGGCGTCGGCCTCGCCCACCGGGGGACGCGCGATCTCCAGCCGCGAAACGGGGAGCGGCGCCGGTTCGGCGCCGTCGACCGATCCGGCAGCCGGTTCGATCGGAGCGGCGGCGGCATCACCGGCCGGGGGAACGACGCCGCTGAGCGGGCTCGTGTCCTCGGACTCCCCGCTGGTCGCGGCCTCGGCGCTGCGCTTGCGGCGGGTGTCGAGGACGGCCGCGACGAGCAGGCTGACCAGCAGGCCCGCCAGCGCGGCGCCGAGCGCGAGCCCGCCCGCGTTGCTGAGCGCGGTGCTGCTCACCTGCGCGCCGGCCTGCGGCTCGGTGGTGGTGCGGAGATCGGCGTACACGGCGGGAGCGACGCCGGCGTCCTTCTGGATGCTGCGGAGTTGGTCACGCATGAAGGCGATCAGCGCCTCCGCGCCGGCCTTCGCCGCCTGCGGATCCGTCGCGGGCATCCGGATCGTGATCTGGGGGGAGAGCTGGGAGAAGCTGGAGTCCCCCGCGACCGAGGCGATCGTGTAGTCCGGGGACGCCCCGGTTCGCTTCACCAGCTCCCGGGCCTGTACCGACTGCGCGGAGCTGGCCAGTACCCACGCCAGCTGCGTGGTACTGCCCGAGAGGTTGGTGAAGGGGTTGAGCATCGCGTCCGACGCGCCCGGCACCGACGGTATCGACGGCGGGATCACCAGGACGGCCGCCTCGGTCTCGTACTGCACCGTCGCCGAGCGGTAGCCGACCAAGCCACCGGCGACGGCGCACGCGAGCACCACCACGATGACGAGGGGCTTCGTGAGCACCCAGCGGAGGAACGCTGCGACATTCATCCGTGCGACCCCGTTCCGTTCCCGGCGAGCGGAGAAGCCCAACCGAATGTTGTATGTGGTTGCATTCCCAGCAATCCGTGGCTTCACCTTACTATGAGTTGGTGAGCATCATGGAACGGTCGTCGGCGTGAGTACGCGCAGCGCGATGCTGCTCGACGACGAACGGGTCGTCTGCGTCACCGGCGCTGACGTCCTGGACCGCATTCGGCTGCGGATCGCCGAGAGCGAGGGCGGTGCCCGGCCGCTGGCCGTGTGCTCGGTCAACGTCGATCACCTGCATCACTTCGGGCGCGGGCGGCGCAGTCTCGGGAGGCGGGTCGAGTGGCTCTCGGTGGCCGACGGTGCCCCGGTCGCGGGTCGCGGGGCACTCGCCGCGGGGCACCCGTGGCCCCGCGTCACCGGTGCGGACCTCCTGCCCGCGGTGATCGCGCTCGCAGCGGAGCACGATTGGCCGATCGGATTCGTCGGTGGCACCCCTGCCATGCATGCGCGGCTCGCCCCGGTACTCGCCGGGCGGTATCCGGCGCTGACGGTGGCCGGCTACTGGGCCCCCGAGCGGGCCGAGCTCGACGATCCCGCCGCGGCGGCACGCCTGGTGGACGAGATCCGTTCGGCCGCGCCGACGGTGCTCATCGTCGGTCTGGGCAAGCCCCGGCAGGAGCAGTGGATCGACGAGGCCGGGCCAGGGACCGGGGCGCAGGTGCTGCTGCCCTTCGGCGCGGCCGCGGACTTCCTCGCGGGCACCGTGTCGCGGGCACCGTCGGCCTGGCAACGTGCGGGAGCGGAGTGGCTGTACCGGCTGCTGCAGGAGCCGCGCCGGCTGGGGCGCCGCTACCTGGTCCAGGGGCCCAGGGCAGCCCTTCGTCTGCGTCGGGTACGTCTGGACCGGGTCACATGGCCCGAAGCATCTCGGCCAGGTGAGCTGCCATGACCTGCGACGTGAACCGCTCGCGTGCGGTCGCCGCGGCGCGTCGGCCCATCTCGAGGCGCATGTCCTCGTCGAGCAGCAGCGTGCGGATCGCGCCCGCCATCGCGTCGGCGTCCCCGGGTGGCACGAGCAGGCCCGTCACGCCGTGCTGAACGTAATCGGAGACGCCGGGGTTGTCGGTGACCACCAACGGCCGCCCGCTCGCCATCGCCTCGAGCACGACCGTCAGACCCGAGCCGGTCACCGTCGGGTGCAGGGCGATCGCCACGACCGCGGCACGGCGGTACAACTCGCGGATACGGCCGTTGAGCCGTTCGGTGTGCACCGTCACGAGGCCCTCGGGTGCGTGCAGGGGCAGGCTGGAGGCGAGCTCGAGGGCGGCGCGCGGCACCGTCCGGCGGACCTGTTCGACCGCCGCGACCAGCGTCGGATGATCGCGGAAGCGATCCTCGCCCGCGCTCATCACCGTGCATCCCGTCTCCGGGGCCGGCTGCTCGGCGTAGAAATCGGTGTCGATCCCCAGGGGGATGAAATGCAGGCGCTCCGGCGCGATCTTCCACTCGCTCCCGATGACGGGCAGAACGGCCGAGCACTGCGCCCACACCGCGGCCGCGCGCGGGAGGGCGCGGGCGGCGAGGGCGCCGTGCGCCCGTCCGGCCGCGCCGCGGGTGGTGAGCCAGCCGATCCCCGCCGCCACCGGCGCACTTGCCCGCAGCAGCGCGGGTACCCCGGTCCGCTCGTCGTAGGCGAGTACCGCATCGGCGTCCGCGAGCGAGGGCGCGCCGATGAGCTCGTAGCCGTCGGTGCGGTGCCGCACGGACCGCGCCACCCGCTGCAGCAGTCGGGACCGCTCGCCCAGTTCCGACGGGGCGAAGCGCACGTCGAGGGCGTGATCGGCCAGCCGATGGAGGCCGTACGGTGAGCGATCCGGAACCTCTCCCGCCCGGTACCGGCGGGCCCAATCAGCCGGCGACAGTCCCCCTGCCAGCGGAACCACTACTCGCATCCGAACCTCCTCTCGGCGATGAGATTAACGCCGAGGCCGAACCCACGTTGCGTGGGCGTGCCTCGGGCGGCCGGATCGCACGGGCGTTCAGCATGCAGTTCGTGGCGCGGATCGTCGGGCTGGTGGCGTCGATCGGCACCGTCGCCCTGACGACCCGATCGCTCGGACCGGGGCCCTACGGGCAGCTCTCCGCGGCGATCATGTTCATCGGCCTGTGGAGCAGCCTCACCGAGCTCGGCATCGGCGCGGTCATCGTGCGGCGGGTCACCGGCGGTACGGGCGACCTGTCGCGTCTGGTCCGTGTCAACGCGGGCTTCTCCCTGACCTACTGCCTGCCGCTCGGGGCGGCGGCGTCGCTGTCCGGCTGGCTGCTGTACCGCGACGATCCGCTGGTCGTGGGGATGATCGCGATCATCAGCGGCAGCCTCGTGCTCACGACGCTCAGCAGCTGCGTGCAGCCGGTCTTCGTCACCGACGTGCGCTTCGGCGCGATCGCGCTCTCGGACCTCCTGGGCCGCCTCCTGTCGTTCGGGCTGACCTTCCTACTCGTGCACGTCGGCGCCGACCTCTACTGGTACGCGCTCGTGCAGTTGATCCCGCCGCTGGTGGTGCTGCTGATCCAGGGCGGCGTCGCGCGCCGGATCATCGACCTGCGGCCGATCTTCTCGTTCCGCGAGAGCTGGGAGCTGGTGCGCGAGAGCCTGCCGCAGACCGGCGTCCTGGTGATCGCCGCGCTGTACTGGCGCTCGGACGGCGTCCTGCTGTCCGTCCTGAGCAGCAAGGAGGAGACGGGCGCCTACAACCTCGCGTACACGGTCGCCTTCAACGCGACCGTGATCTCCACGGTGTTCCTGGCGTCCACGCTCTCGACGATGACGAACCTGTTCGCCACCGACCGCGACCGGTTCGCGCGGTTCACGGTGCGCAGCATCCAGCTCATGTTGTTCGTCGCGGTGCCCCTGGCCGTGGCGGGTGCGCTCCTCGCGCCCGGACTGGTCCGGCTGCTCGGCTCGGAGGATTTCGTCGCGGCGGGCGGGAGCACGTTGGGCCTGCTGTTCGTGGCCGTCGCGATCCGCCTGGTCACCGGCACCCTGAGCCAGGGCCTGTTCGCCGCGCACGACCAGGTCTTCCTGCTACGGCTCAACATCGTGAGCCTGCTGCTCAACATCGGCCTGAACGTCGTACTGATCCCGCAGTTCGGCGCGAAGGGCGCCGCCACGGCGCTGGTGGCGAGTGAGCTGTTCGGCCTCGCCGTCGCGACCCGCCGGTTGGCGGGTCGTACCCCGTACCGCACGCCGTGGCTGTTCCTGGCGCGGCTGATCCCGCCCGTCGCGGCGGCTGCGGTGGTCTGTGTCGTGGGGCACTCACTGCCGGTCCTGCTCACCGGCGCAGCCGCCGCGGTCGCGTACCTGGCCGTGAACCTCGTGCTCGGGCCCGTGCGCCTGCGCGACGCCCACGGCCTGCTCAGCTCCGAGGAGGGAACGCCGGAATGATCGCCGAACGCCCCCAGCTGACGGGCGGGCTCCGGCTCGCCCCGCCGCCGCCGGACGGGACCGCCCGGGACCTCGCCGTCCTGATCGTGGCCTACCGCGTGCCCGCCGATATCGCCGTGTGCCTGGGCGCGGTCGCCGTGCACCTGCCGGGTGCCCCGGTCCTGGTCTGGGACAACTCGGGGCCGGACTACCCGGGCATGGCGGGGGTACGGGCTGCCTTCCCGGCGGTCTCCTGGCACGGCGACGGTCGCAACCTCGGCTTCGCCGCGGCGGTGAACCGGCTGGCCGCGCTCGTCCCGGGGCACGACCTGTTGCTGCTCAACCCCGATGCGCTGCTCCGCGGCGGGCTCGACGCGACCCGCGCCGCCCTGCGCCGTCCCCGCGTCGCGGCCGCGGCGCCCGTGATCCACGACGACCACGACGCGTCCGGACGGGGCCGCACCTGGGACGTCGCGCACCGTCGACGGGGCCTCGTGCGCGGCCTGGTCTCCCGGGCCGGCTACGCGGAAGCGCTGCGCCGCACGCCGTTCTCGGACCTGTACCCGGCCCCGCCCGGGCGGGTCGAGGGCTACCTCACGGGGGCGTGCCTGGCGATCAGCCGCGACGCGTGGGACGCGCTCGGCCCGTTCGACGAGGAGTTCTTCCTCTACGGCGAGGAGACGGACTGGCAGCGGCGCGCGCTCGACGCGGGCTGGACGCTCGAGCTGACGGGCGATGCGGGCGTGGAGCATTCGGGGCACGGCACCGTGCGCGACGATGCCGTCGCCTGGCGTCGCTCGGCCGACCTCCTGCGCGCGAACATGGCCTTGAACATCGAGCACGCGGCGGGACCCCGCGCGGCCGGCGTGTTCCTGCTGGGGGATTCGCTCCTGGACCGGGTGCAGCGCAGCAAGCGCGCGAGCCGCCGGGCCGCGCCGCGCGGCCGCCGGCCGAACGTGGTGTTCACCGTCAATCGGTTGGTGTTCGGCGGCGCGGAGCGGCACCACCTCGTCCTGGCGGGCGAGCTGCAGCGGCGCGGGTACCGCGTGACGGTCGTCTGCCTGCAGCGGTTCGGGCCGCTGATCGCGGAGGCGCCCGCGGGGGTGCGGGTCGTGCGCCAGCCGTGGTGGGGCCCGCTGCTGGACCTGCCGCCCGGACCGACCGTACTGATCAGCGGGGACACCAACACCGAGACCGGCTTCGCCACGCTGTGGCGGACCGGGGGGCGCGACCGGACGTGGCTGGTGGGGGCGCACATCCCGCCGGAGACGGACGGGCCCACCTATTCGGCGCCGCTCGCCGCCGCGATGCGCCGCGCCGACGGATTCGTCGCGCTCTCGCCCGCCCACCGCGACCTCGTCTCCGCCCACCAGGGAGTGGCGCGCCGGTTCTTCGTGGCGCCCAACGGCGTGGCGGCCGGCGCGGAGCTCGACGGGGTGCCCGTGCGCCGTCCGGTCGGCGCCGTCCCGCGGCTGGTGATGCTGTCGCGGATCGTCGAGCACAAGAACCCGCACCTGCTGGTGGCGGCGCTGGCGGGTCTGACCGAGTTCGCTTGGGAGCTGGACATCTTCGGCGACGGCCCCGACCGCGAGCCACTCGAGGCGCTCACCCCGCCCGAGCTCGCCGGCCGGATCCGGTGGCGCGGGTGGTCGCCGGGCCCGGACCACGCCTTCGCCGACGCCGACCTGGTGTGCGTCCCCAGCGGATCCGAGGCCTTCCCGATGGTCATCCTCGAGGCGATGGCCCGCCGCCTGCCCGTGATCGCGTCCGCCGTGTGCGCCGTCCCGGACATGCTCGACGACGGTGCCGCCGGCGCCCTGGTGCACGACATCACCGTCGAGGGCTGGCGGGAAGCGCTGCGCGCCCTGCTGTCCCGCACCGACGAGTGGCCCGCGCTCGGAGATCGCGGCTTCGCGCGGATGCGCGAGCGCTACACCGTCGAGGCGATGGCCGACGCCTACGAGGCGGCGTTCGCCGAGGCGACGGTGCGCGCGTGACCGGCCGGGTGCTGTGGCTCTCGCCGTGGATGCGGCCGCTGGCGCGAGTGTACTGCGAGCGGCTGATCGACGCGGGCTGGGAGGTCGTGCTGGTCACCTCGGACCGGCACCCCGAATCCGACGGTGCGCGGCCCTACGAACGGGTCCTCGACCCGCGGCCGAAGACCGCGGGCACGTGGCCGGAGTTCGCGCGAGAACTGCGGCACGCCAGGTCCTTCCGGCCGGACGTGGTGGTCACCGAGCTCGTCCGCGACCCGCGGTGGATCGCCCTCGCCGGCCCGGCGCCGCGGGTGAACCTCGTCCACGACGACCGTCCGCACGGCGCCGACGAGGAGCTTCCCCGGTGGGAGCGGCGATTGTTCGGGCGGTGGAACGCGCGTGCCGCGTCGACGGTCGCGTTCAGCGGCTTCGTCGCCCGCGAGATCGGGGCGTCGGCCGTCGCGCCCCTCACCAGCGACCTCGACGACGCCCTGGTGCCGCCCGTCGTGCCCGCGGCGGACCGGCGGGACTTCCTGGCCGTGGGCCGGCTCTCCGCCTACAAGAACCTCGACGTGACACTGGCGGCGTGGGAGCGCCACGCGAGCGGGCCCGGTTGGCGTGGTGACGAACTGGTCCTCATCGGGGACGGCCCGGACCGCGACCTCGGGAAGGCGGTGCGGTGGCGCCGCGGCCCGTACTCGTACGTCCAGGTGACCAGCGATCTCGCTGCCGCGAAGGGATCGGTGGCCCACTACCGGCGTGCCACCCAGAGTGGCGTGCAGGTGCTGGCGATGCAGCTCGGGGTGGTCCCGATCGTGTCCGACGCCGGCGCCCTTCCGGAGTTCCAGCCGCCCGGCGAGGAGCCGATCGGCGTCGACGACGTAGCGGGCCTCGCCCGTGCCTTCGACGCGCTCGCCGATCCGGAGGCCGCCGCCCGCCGCGGTGGTGCCGCCCGCGAGCATTACCTCCGGCGCCACGCCTCGACGGTGTCCGCCGCGGCGCTCGGGGCCGAACTGGAGCGGGTCATCGCCACCGCCCGACTCCGGGAGAACCGTCTGCGGCCATAGTGCCCGGGTAGAGGAAGCCCACCGATTCAGACCACCCGCAGGTGGCCTGTTCTACCCGTGGCAGGACGTGCAACGACTTGGTCGCTGCCGGCGCTCGCGGTGTGTAGCTCGACGCCGAAGGTCAGGGCCCTGACCTCCTCGGCAGGCACGTTCAAGTCCGCCGCGATGTCCTTGGCCTTGACCGTGGCGAGTACCTGCGGGAACACTCGCGACATCTCGTGAGCCGGCATTCCTCCTGGTTCTCCGCTGCGATAGCCGCGGCCGGAGAGGTCGATACACATCTGGCGGTAGTGCCAGTCGCTCATCCGGCCCGCAGTGTGCAGCGCGCGGGTCAGGGCCATCGCGGAGACCTTGAGCCGGGATCGCGCTTCCAGAACCTCCTCGGCGGTGGGGTTGCGCCGCAGCTGAGTGGAGAGCGCGTCGTGAGGCATGAGGAACTCACTGGCGAACTGATCCGCCTCCCGCTCCTGCTCGGCTTCGTCCCCGGGAGTGGCCGGGTGCATCACCAGATGGCCCAGCTCGTGCGCCACGTCGAACCGCATCCGCTCCGGAGACTTCCTCCTCGATAGGAAGATGTACGGCACGTCCCGGTACCAGCAGGAGAAGGCGTCGACGTCCTCCGCGATCGACGGGAGCGTGTATACGCGCACACCTCGCGACTCCACGAGGTGCACCGTGTTCGGCAAGGGCTTCGCGCCGAGCGCCCAGTCGGACCTCACGATCCGCGCCGCCAGTGCGGGATCGGTGCCCATGCGGCGAGGGACCGACACCGCGGGCAGCGTGAACCGTGCGCTGATCCACTGATCCACCTCGAACCCGATTCCACCTGCGGCCACCGCGGCATCCCGCTGACGCGCTCCCGCCCGGCGTGCCGCACGAAAGTTCACCGTGCGCGCATCGATCCGATCCAGCGGCGCGGTGGTGAAGTAGGCCTCGGGGAATCCCAGCACATTCGAGAGTCCCGCCCCCACGGAGATCGGCGCGCCGTCGGATTCGTACCGGGTGATGCTGCGGGGTGTGATGCCGAGAGCACGTGCGAGGTCCGACTTGCTCATGCCGCGACGAGTCCGCGCTGCGATGATCCGGTCCGGGTCGAGGAAGGGCTCAGCTGATCGGTTGGACATCGAACCCGAGGTCTCCGCCACCGATATCCTGCGGCCGGGCATCGACAGAATCCTCCGTCAGTGGTGGAAGCACGACTCGCACCACCCACCCGGTGAACTGGCCCTGGCTGAGCCCGTTGGGCAGCGACACTTCAACCTGTACGCCTTGCTCTCCTCGGTGATAGACGAGAAACCAGTCTCCGTTGGGTGGGGGATCGCTCAGCGTGTACCTCTGCGCGGAGCCGGTGATTTCGGCAATGAGAAAGAGTTGCGTCTGACCGGCCAACGCCTGCTCGGTGGCTGGTCCCCTGCGGCGTTGTGCCTTCGGTCCCTCCTCCGACAGCGGATCACCGGTGGCTTCGGTGCCACCCACCACCGCCACTCTGACGGTCCGCTGGGGATTCACGACGATCGGACGATTCAGTTGGTCCTGCGGATTCCAGTCCTCGCGCATCAGTTCCCGCCGCAGCGTCCCCACTGTCTCGATCCATCGGGAGAGTCCTGCACCGGTACGCGGGTACTCGGGTGCGGAATTCTCCATCGCACGGGTCTCGCCGCGCTCGAGGGCGACGCGAATACTGCCGATGGGGATGCCGATACGCCCGAGGTACTCCTCCGCATCGGCGGGATGAACGACCAAGGTCCGCGGAGCGGGGTCGTGCAGTGGCTGCGACATGGGCTCGTCCTTACGCGTGGGAATGCTGCCTCATACTCTTGCACGAAACCAGACAATCACAAGGTAGATAGCCTATTGATGCCGTGCGTGTCGACCCTACCCACCCGACTGACACGTTGGCATCGCACATGGCGACGGGTGCTCGGCCCGCGGCTATCGCCGCGCGAGCGAGGTCCACAGCGCGCTGAGCCGGTCGTGCCAGTCGGCGATATCGAAGTCGGCGGCGCGGGCGCGGGCACCGTCGGACAGTCGTCGCCGCAGTGCGGGATCCTCGACGAGCCGCGCGAGGGCGGCCGCGAGCGCGGGCACGTCGCCGGGCGGCACGAGTAGCCCGTCGCGGCCGTCGACGACTGCCTCCGGGATGCCGCCGACGGGGGTGGTCAGCGGCACCAGGCCGGCGGCCATCGCCTCGAGCAGGGCCATCGGCAGGCCCTCGTCGTAGCTGGGCAGGGCGAGGACCTCGGCCGCGGCGAGCAGCGCGTCACGCTCGGCGGCGCCGGCCCAGCCGCGCACCGTCACCGCCGCGCCGAGGGGCTCCGTGGCGGCCCGGACGTGCGCGACCTCGCCGTCGCCGGCGAGCGTGAGGTGCAGCCGGTCCCGCACGGCGGGTTCGAGTTCCGCGATCGCGGCGAGCAGGTCGTAACTGCCCTTGCGCACGCCGAGCCGGCCGAGGGCGAGCACCTCGACCCGCGCGGCACCGTCGGGCCCGGGAGCGGAAGCGTCGAGCGGGGCGGGAGGGACGGGGTTGTAGAGGACCTGCACCCGCGCGGGATCGAGCCGCAGCGCCGCGGCGTACTCGGCGGCGAGGCCCGCGCCCAGCACCAGCCAGCGGTCGGCCGGCAGCGCCGCGCGTACGAGGGCCCGCGCGGGAGCGGGCAGGCGTGCCATCCAGCCGCCGAAATCGAAGCTGTGCCCGTGCACGACCGCCGGTGTGCCGCGCAGGCGCGCCGCCCACAGCAGCGGGGCCTTGCGCAGCACGCTCCCCCCGTGTGAGAGGTGCACATGCAGGACGTCCGCGTCACCGCGCGCGACGGCGACGGTGCCGCGTGCCATGCCCACCAGTCCGACGCGGATCCGCTGTGCCGCGGGCGCGTCGACGTAGGTGGTGAGCAGTCGCACCTCGATGGCCGGGTCGGTGATCGCGGCCATGTGCCCGATCACCGTGGCCATGCCGCCCCGGCTCGAGGGGCCCGGCGGCGCGGGACCCACGACGAGCACCCGGACCGGCGGTGTCACCGCGTGGCTCCGCCGGGCAGGCGCCGCGGTGCGGCGGTGCGGCGCAGCGCCGGGGCGACGGGGCGACCCTGCAGCAGCCCGTCGACGGTGCCCGCCTCGAGCGCCCGCCGGTAGACGGTCAGCGCGCCGGCGACCGCACGGAGGGTGTGGTCGATGTCGGCGTCGGTGTGCGCGGCGGAGACGACGAAGGACTGGCCCAGCACGCCCCGGCGCAGCAGTTCCTGCAGGAACAGTGTGCGGAACGCCTGCGACGGTGCGCCGTCCGCATCGCGGGTGGTGAAGACGAGGCACGACTGCCGGCCGATGGCGCGCACGGCGTCGCCGACCCCGGCCGCCTCGGCGGCGGCGTTCACCCCGTCGGCCAGGCGGCGCCCGGCCCGCTCCATCGCGCCGACGGGGTCGCCCTCTCGGTAGGCGCGGGCGACGGCGCGGAAGGCGGTGAGCGACATCGTCTCCGGTCCGTGCGTCGTCGAGAGGAGGAACACCCGGTCGGCGTCGGTGTTCAGCCCGCCGAGCTCCAGGAACTCACGCTTGCCGGCCAGCGCGGCGATCGGGAAGCCGTTGCCCATGGCCTTGCCCCAGCAGGACAGGTCGGGGGTGACGCCGTAGACCGAGTGCGCCCCGTGCGGCGACCAGCGGAAGCCGGTGATCATCTCGTCGAAGACCAGCAGTGCGCCGTGCTCGTCGCACAGCGCCCGGACCTCTGCCAGGAAACCGGGTTCCGGCTCCGCGAGCGCGGTCGCCGCCTCCAGGAAGACGGCGGCGATGCGCCCCGGGTGCTCCGCGAAGCGGGCGCGCAGCGACTCCGCGTCGTTGTAGCCGAAGCGCACCGTGAGATCCCTGGTGGCCACGGGGATCCCGGCGTTCATGTCGGTGGCGCCGATGAACCAGTCGTCCACCGAGAAGAAGGGTTGCTCGCACACGGCGACCAGGTCGCGTCCCGTCGCGGCGCGGGCCAGCCGCAGCGCGGCTGTGGTGGCGTCGGAGCCGTTCTTGGCGAACTTCACCATCTCCGCGGTGGGCACGAGGTCCAGGAAGTCCTCGGCGGCGGCGAGTTCCGTCACCGTCGGGCGGCTGAAACTGAGGCCCCCGTCGAGGACCGCCCGGACGGCATCCACCACCGGGGCGTAGCCGTGGCCCAGGGTCACGGCGCGCAGGCCCATGCCGTACTCGACGTATTCGTTGCCGTCGGCGTCCCACACCCGCGCACCGCTGCCGCGGACGAGCACCGGCGGCATGAACTCGGGGTACTGATCCGCGCCGCGGGCGTAGGTGTGTGCGCCGCCCGGCACGAGGGCGTGCAGGCGATCCTGCAGGCGGCGGGACTCGTCGAAGACGGGCTCGGTCATGACAGTTCGCCCTCCGTCACCAGGCGCCCGCGCAGCGCGGGGTGCGCCTCGGTGATCTCGTCGTAGAGGTCGGGCAGGGTCAGGAAGACGGGGCCGGTGGTGGCGTCGAGCGCCTCGGGCGCGACGATCGGCACGTCGGTGCCCGGCATGCGGCGGCCCTGCTTGGTGGGCGAGGCGTCGGCGATGCACGACATCGTGCTGCGCTCCAGCCCGGCCAGGGCGAACAGTGCGACGGCGCGGGAGGCGGCGCCGTACGCCGCAACGGTCTCACCGCGGGCCGCGGCACGTCCGGCCCAGTCCCGCAGTGCCCGGGCCTGTTCTTGCGGCGCGTCCGCCAGGGGGCGCAGCCCCTCCGGTTCGGTGAGGCCGGCGGTGCGCTCGTCGCGCAGGATCCGCGTGATCGTGCCGTCCGGCCCCGCGGGCCGGTGGCCCGCGTGCCGGGCCGCGAGCAGCACGGTGCCGCCGTAGAGGTCGAACTCGAAGGCACGCACCGGCTCCATGCCGACATCGGCGAGCAGGCGCCGGAGGGCGATCAGCGTGTAGTAGCCGAAGTGGCCGTGCCGCAGCGCGGTCCACTGCCGGTGCGCGACGATCGATCCGAGGGGCTGGTACTGCAGGAGGAGGACGCCGCCGGGTGCGACGGCGGCCGCCCGGGCCGCGAACGCCGCGCGTTGGTCGGGCTCGTGCATGATGCCGAAGCAGTCGAGCACGACATCCGCGGGTGTGTCGCCGTCGGCGACGGCGAATCCCCGGTCCGCCAGCACCGGGAGCCAGGTGCCGCCGTGCGGACTGCCGAACTCGCGCACCGTCGAACCGCCCAACAGCCCGGCGGCCGCCACCCGATCCACGGCGTCCGCGGCCTGCTCGCGCAGGGCGCGCGGCTCCACGCCCCGCGGCTCGTCGGCGACGGTGTCGTCGTCGGCGAGCTGTGCCAGGCCGCAGTCGCCGCACAGGTCCATGGCCGACGGGTGCGCGGACTCGTCGGGGGAGACCGGGGAATCGGCGGGCGGGAAACGGTCCGCCGCGGGCACCCGGCCCAGGTCGAGCACCCGGGTCAGGTCGGGGGAGCCGCAGCCGCGGCACGCGCGGGACGAGGTCATGGCACAGTACTCCCATGCAGATCCGCGACACCGAACTCGCCGACGTCGTCCTGCTCGTCCCGACGCCGCACGTCGACGAGCGGGGCCTGTTCACCCGCACCTTCGACGCGGAGGTCTTCGACGCGCACCTCGGGGAGGACGGCGCCGCAGCACGATTCGTGCAGGACTCGCAGTCGCGGTCCGTGCGCGGCGTGCTGCGCGGGATGCACGGCAGGTCCGGCCGGGGCGAGGCGAAGCTGGTGCGCAGTGCCCGCGGCGCGGTGCACGACGTGCTGGTCGACGCGCGACCGCACTCGCCCACCTTCGGCCGCTCGCAGGCCTTCCGGCTGGACGACATCGAGTTCCACACGCTGTACGTGCCGCCGGGCTTCCTGCACGGATTCCAGGCCCTGACCGACGTGGCGGACGTGTGCTACCGGATCGACCGGCCGCACGACCCCGCCGAGGATCTCGCGGTGCACCACGCCGACCCGGACCTGGCGCTCGACTGGCCGCTCACGGCGTCGATCGTCTCGCCCCGCGACCGCGCAGCCGGCTCGTGGGCCGAGATCCGGTCGCGGTTGGGCTGAGCGGATCGTCATCGACGGCGCATCGATCCGTCGATCGCGCCGTCGGCCTGGAGGCCCTTGAGCACTGCGAGCCGCGTGAAGTCCTGGTGGAAGGAGTGCTCGGTGAGGCCGTACTCGGTGTACGCCTCGTGCAGCTCCGCCGCGCCGTCGGGAACCGTCCACTGCGCCTCGAAGCCGAGCTCGTCGCGGGCGCGGGAGAAGTCGACGCGGTACGAGCGGGGGTCGTTGCCCGCCTCGCCGGTGATCCGCACGGCCGCGCCGGGGACCACGTCGACCACGGACTGCGCGATCTGCGCGACCGTCACGTTGTTGGCCTCGGTACCCACGTTGTAGGCGCGCGCCGAGACCGTCTCCTTCGGCGCGGTGAGGCAGACGGCGAACGCCCGCGCGATGTCCTGCGCGTGCACCAGCGGCCGCCACGGCGTGCCGTCGGAGAGCACCAGCACCTCGCCGGTCAGCACGGCGTAGCCCATCAGGTTGTTGAGCACGATGTCGGCGCGGAGGCGCGGCGAGAAGCCGAAGGCCGTGGCGTTGCGGAGGAAGACGGGGGTGAAGTCGGCATCGGCGAGCGCCGCGGCGTCGTCCTCGACCCGCACCTTGCTGATCGCGTAGGGCGTGATCGGGTTGAGCGGCGCGTCCTCGTCGACGAGGCCCGCACCCGCGGCGCCGTACACCGAGCACGTCGAGGCGTACAGGAAGCGGGAGACGCCCGCCTCCTTCGCCAGCCGTGCCAGCCGGCTCGACGCCGCGTGGTTGATGTCGTAGGTGACCTCCGGCGCGAGCGAGCCGAGCGGATCGTTCGACAGGGCCGCGAGGTGGACCACCGCGTCGAATCCCCGGAGCTCCTCGACCGTCACGTCACGCAGGTCCGTGGTCAGCGTCGGCGGGTCGTCCACCGCCGGGCCGAGGACGCGGTCGGCGAACAGGCCCGAATCGAGGCCCGTCACCGCGTGCCCCTCGGCACGCAGGACCGGCGCCATGACCGTGCCCAGATATCCGTGGCTGCCCGTGAGCAGGACCTTCATCGATCTCCTCCGAATCGGATGATTGCTTTCTCCAGCAGGAAACCCTCGGCGTAGGCGGCGCGGCACTGGATGCCGCGCAACCGGGCCAGGCCGAGGAAGGCGTCGTCGTCGAACCAGTCGTGCGCGGTCTGCGACGGGTAGTGCTCGGCGAGCAGCCGGGCCTTCGCCATCGCGGAGTACGGCGAGAGCGGATTGAGCAGTGTGGGCTGCGGGGTGTCGGTCTCCCACTTGAGGATCTCGTAACCCAGCACCAGGTGGTCGCGGAACTCGGTGGGGACCAGCTCGGCCAGCTGGCGGTGGTCCTGATGCGCGTCGCCGCGGTGCGGTGCGAACACGACATCGGGCTCGGTGGAGCGGCGGAACGTCGACAGCAGCGACTTCGCGCGCTCCCAGTGGGCCGGCGCCCGGCCGTCCGGGAGGTCCACCACCGTCACGTGCAGCTCCGCCTCGGGCGCGAAGGCGGCCAGCGCGGAGCGCTCCTCCGCCTCGCGGGGTGTGCCGGCACCGCTTCCGATGAACGCGCGGACGCGCAGCCCCGGGTTGGCCTCCGCCAGCTGAAGGAGCGTGCCGCCCATGCCGATCGCGATGTCGTCGCAGTGCGCGCCGAGCACGGCGATCTCCGCGAGAGGGCCGGTCAACAGGTCGATCATGGCGCGACGGCGGTCTGCCACACCATCCAGGGCCGGTCGCCGCGCGCGTATCCGGCGTCGAGGTCGGCACGTTCCTTGAAGGTGTCGGCGGGCTTCCAGAAGCCGCGGTGCTTGTACCCCAACAGCTTCCCCTCCTTGGCGAGCGCCGTGCACGAGTCGGCGACGAGATCGCCGCCGGGCGGCAGGTGGTCGAAGACCTCCTGGGTGAGCACGAAGTAGCCGCCGTTCTCCCAGATCGGGAACTCGGACACGGGCGTGATGCCGGTGACCATCGAGGCACCGTCGACGTCCACGCAGTGGAACGAGGACTGCGGCGGGACCAGGAGCATCGAGGCGGCCGATCCCGTCGCGCGGACCTGGTCGATGATGTCGTTCATCGGCGCGTCGCTGAGCACGTCGGCGTAGTTCGCGAGGAAGTACTCGTCACCGTCGAGGTACGGGCGGGCGCGCCGGAGCCGTTCCCCGATCGCCGACTCCAGCCCGGTGTCGACGAAGGTGATCGACCAGTCGCTCATGTCGGTGGACAGCAGTTCCACCTCGCCACCGCGCATGACGAAGTCGTTGGACTCGGTCTCGCGGTAGTTCAGGAAGTAGTCCTTGATGTGCTGGGCGCCGTAGCCCAGGCAGAGGACGAAGTCCTTGTGACCGTAGTGCGCGTAGTAGCGCATGACGTGCCAGATCAGCGGGCGCGGCCCCACGAGCTGCATGGGCTTGGGCACCGCGTCGTCGGCGGCGTTGCGCATGCGCATGCCGTAGCCTCCGCAGAACAGGACGACCTTCATGATGTCCGACCCTTCGTCAGATTTCCACGGCCGCGGCACGGGGTCGCGCGGTGTGCAGGTGGGGCATGGGGTAGATCAGCTCGGTGCCGGCATCGACGAGGTGCCGCAGCTGCTCGGTGATCTCGGTCTCGAGGTTCCACGGCAGGACCACCACGACATCCGGGCGATCCGTGTCGAGTCGCTCGGGCTCGTGGATCGGGATCCGCGCGCCGGGCGTGAACCGACCGTGCTTGTACGGGTTCCGGTCGACGGTGTACTCGAGCAGGTCGGTGCGGATGCCGCAGTAGTTCAGCAGGGTGTTGCCCTTGCCGGGCGCGCCGTAGCCCGCGATCCGCTTGCCCTCGGCCCGGCGCTCGAGCAGGAAGCGCAGCAGGTCCTGCCGCGCGCGCTCGGCCAGCGCCCGCATGCCCGCGTACCCGGCGAGGTGGTGCAGGCCCGCCGCCTCCTCGGCGCGCAGCACCTCGCGCACCCGGTCCGACGGTGCCTGGGCCACCCCGTCGGGCCGTGCCCAGACGCGGATCGAGCCGCCGTGCGTGGGGATCGTCTCGACGTCGACGACGGTCAGCCCCGCGGTCGCGAGCGCGCGCTGCGCCGTCAGCACCGTGTAGTACTGGAAGTGCTCGTGGTAGATCGTGTCGAACTGTCCCTCGGCGACGAGCGGAAGCGCGTGGTGCACTTCGATGCTCAGCCAGCCGTCGTCGGCCAGTAGCCCGCGCAGACCCCGGGTGAATCCCAGCAGGTCGGGGATGTGGGCGTAGACGTTGTTGGCCACCACCAGGTCGGCCGGGCCGTGCTCGGCCCGGACGGCGGCGGCGGTCTCCGGGCCGAGGAACGCGGTCACCGTCGGGACCCCGCACTCGCGGGCGGCTTCGCCGACGTTGACCGAGGGTTCGATCCCGACGCACGGCACGCCCGCGGCGACGGCGTGCTGCAGCAGGTAGCCGTCGTTGCTGGCGACCTCGACGATCAGGCTGTCGACGCCGAGGCCCAGCCGTTCGATCGAGGAGTCGACGAAGCGCTTCGCGTGCTCGACCCAGCTGGCGGAGAACGACGAGAAGTAGGCGTACTCGGAGAAGGTCTCCTCCGGGATGATCAGAGCGGGGATCTGGAGCAGGAGGCACTCCTCGCAGATCCGCAGGTGCAGCGGGTAGGTGGGCTCCGGCAGGTCGAGCTCGTCCGCCGTGAGGAACTTCTCACAGGGCGGTGTGGCTCCGAGATCGACCACACTCCGCAGTCGCGACGAACCGCACAAACGGCACTGCATGATGGAATCCGTAACTGTCGACGGGGTGCTTCGAGACCCGAGCATAGCCTCTCAGGCTTTTCTGGTTGCAAATGGCTATTGATGTTGCGATCGCAATCGTGAACGTCTACGGTGGCTGACGACAGCCACTCGAGTCCGTCTCCGCCCACCGCCGAGAACCGGCGGTCCGGACGTCGGAGGGTCGAGGTCGGCGAGCGATCGCATACCCTGTGAGCAGCAGGGTATCAGCGATACTGACTCGTGGCCGCGGTCGTCCTGGGGGTGGAGGGGTGCGGCGCTCGGAGGGTGTTGCGCCTCGTTGCGGCGCATCGGACCCGGTGCGCCGTGAGGACCGGGTGCACGCGGAGCCTCGTTGGGAATTCGCAGTTGCAATGGCGTTGATCGCCGATTGCGATTTCCGAAGAGGTATTCGCCCAGCGGAGCTTCCGGCACCGATTCGGAGAGGCGGGACATGTCGATCGACACCTGGGCCGACGCGCGTGCGCCGCGAACCACCGTGCTCACTGCGGCTGTCCCGGTCCCGCCCGACCGCCCGGTCCCGCCCGACCGCCCGGTCCCGCCCGACCGCCCGGCGGTGCTCGACGGAGGTGTCGCGGTCTCCGCCGGCTCGTCATCGGCGCGCGCGGAGGCGGATGCGTACCGCGACAGGCTCGCCCGCTGGATCCTCGTCGCGGACGGCACGGTCGCCTTCGCCGCCGCCTGCGCGGGCACGGTCGTCGGGCTGCGTCAGGGCGCCGACCCGACGCTGCTCGTCGTGCTGGTCATCGTCGTGCATCTGCTCTGGTTCCATCAGCTGACCCGGACGCGGCCGATGGACGTTCCGCTGCTCCGTCTGGGTTCGGCCGAACTGCGGCGCGTCCTCGGCACCGTCCGGTCGGTGTTCGGCCCCGTGGTCGCGGTCGAGGTGCTGTTCCCCGCCCTCCTCCCGCACTCGCTCGTCGTCGTCTCCGGCCCCGTCGCCCTGGGCGGGATACTGCTCAGCCGCATCTGGTTCCGCCGGCGGCTCGGCCGCACGGATTCCGGCGCGGTGGGCGCGCCGACCCTCATCGTCGGTGGCTACTCCTCCGCCACCGCCTCGGCGCGGAGCCTGCTGCGCGCGGAGTACGCCGGCGCCCGGATCGTCGGCGTGTGCCTGCCGGCCGGTGACGCGCTGGCCGTCGACGCTCTCGAGGTGGAGGGCACGCGGATCCCCGTGGTCGGTACCGATCGCGCGGTGTCGGAGGCGGTCCGCGACACCGGTGCGGGCGTCGTCGTACTCACTGCCACGGACTCGCTCGGCCCGGACGACGTGCGCGATCTGATGTGGCACCTCGCCGAGGACGGTGTCGAACTGGTCGTCACCGCAGGCATCGCCGACGTAGCCGGCAGTCGGATCGTCAGCCAGCCGCTCGGACGGACACCGATGATGCACATCGCGGCCCCGAAGCCGAGCCGCTCGTTCGGCGTGGGGAAACGGCTCCTCGACCTCACCGTCGCCGTGGTCGGCCTGGTGCTGGCGGCGCCCGTGATGGTCGCGGTGGCCCTCGCGATCACGGTCGACAGTCGCGGTCCGGTCTTCTACCGCGCCACCCGCGTCGGATCCGGCGGCGCTCTTTTCGACATGATCAAGTTCCGCAGCATGTACATCGACGCCGACGCGCGCCGCGACGTGCTGTCCGGCGAGAACGTCGGCGCCGGACCACTGTTCAAGGTGAAGGACGACCCGCGCGTGACCCGGGTCGGGCGCGTCATCCGCCGGTACAGCCTCGACGAGCTGCCGCAGTTCTTCAACGTGCTGCGCGGCGAGATGGCCGTCGTCGGCCCGCGGCCCGCGCTCGCGCACGAGGTCGAGCAGTATCCGCCCGTGATGCGGCGGCGCCTGCTGGTCAAGCCGGGCGTGACGGGCGCGTGGCAGGTCAGCGGGCGCTCCGACCTCTCCTGGGACGAGTCGATCCGGCTCGACGTGGGGTACGTCGAGAACTGGTCCCTCGGCCAGGACATCAGCATCATCGCCCGCACGGTGAAGACCGTGCTCACCTCCGACGGCGCGTACTGACGGGCCGTATCGTCGTCTCCGTGCAGGACCGAACCCGGGACCGGACCGCGCCCGACGGTGCGCGGTTGCCCGCCGACCGTCGAACCCTTCTGGCGGTCGCGGCGGGCGGAGCCCTCGCCGCCGTCCTCGTGAACGAGCTGTCGACCGCGCCGACGTGGCGCAGCGCCGAATTCGACGTCCGGCTCCTCGGTTTCGCGCTCGTGTCGGTCGCCGCCGGCATTTTGTTCGGCCTGCGGGACCGGCTGGGCCCCCGCGCGTTCGGTCTCCTCGTGTTCGGCCTGCTCGCCGGCTTCTCGTCGGTCGGGGTCTACGCACTGGTCGGGCTGCTGGCGACGCCACCGGCGGCCGGAGTCCGATTCCTGTTCGCGGCGCCGGTGGTCGCCGCGCTGGGCACGGCGGCCGGACTGTGGCTGGTGCGGAGGATCCGCGGGTGATCGTGCTCGTCGCCGCGGCGGGGGCCGTGGGATCCGTGGCGGGGTACCGCCTGATCGCGGCCGGTCCGGGATGGAGCAGGCTGCTGCTGGTCACGGCCCTGCTGTCGATGCTGCTCGGCGCGGTGGCCCGCGTCGTCCGGGTCGTCGGCGACATGGGCCTGGCGACGGTGCCGATCGCCCTGCTGGGGCCGATGGTGACCTTCACCGGCATCCTCTGGTGGCTGCAGGCCGCCCCGCGGGGGACGTGGTGGCGGGGGCTCGTCGTGGTGGCGAGCGCCGCCGCCGCCGCGATCCTGGGCTACCTCTCCTTCGACCTGCTCGGCCTGGCGTACCTGAAACTGCCGCGCATCGGCTGATCAGATCGCGGGCAGGGCGATGTACTTGGTGTTCAGGTACTCCTCGATGCCCTCGCTGCCGCCCTCGGAGCCGAGGCCGGACTGCTTGATCCCGCCGAACGGGGCCGCGGGATCGGAGATGACGCCGCGGTTGACGCCGACCATGCCGGCCTGCAGTCTCCGCGCGACGCGCTGCGCCCGGCCGAGATTCTCGGTGAAGAAGTACGCGGCGAGGCCGTACTCGGTGTCGTTGGCCATGGCGACGCCCTCGTCCTCGGTGTCGAAGCCGACGACCGCGGCGACGGGCCCGAAGATCTCGTCCCGGCGGATGCGGGCACCGCCGGGAATGCCGTCCAGGACGGTGGGCTCGAAGAAGAACCCGGCACCGTCGACCTGCTTGCCGCCGGTGCGCACCGTGGCGCCCGCGGCGACGGCCTCGTCGACGAGCGCGGAGATGGAGCCGCGCTGCTCGGCGTTGATGATCGGGCCGATCGCGGAATCAGCCTCCCAGCCCGGACCGACCCGCATCGCCGCGACGCGTTCGGTGAGTTTGGTGGTGAAGTCCTCGCGGATGCCGTTCTGCACCAGGATGCGGTTGGCGGCGGTGCAGGCCTCGCCGCCGTTGCGCATCTTGGCGAGCATGGCACCGTCGACGGCCTTGTCGAGATCGGCGTCGTCGAACACGAGGAACGGGGCGCTGCCGCCGAGCTCCATCGAGGTGCGCAGGACGTTGTTCGCCGCCTGCGCGAGCAGGATCTTGCCGACCCCGGTGGAGCCGGTGAACGAGACCTTCCGCAGGCGGGCGTCGTCCATGAGCTCCTTGACGACGGTCGGCGCGTCGAGGGTCGGGAGCACCGACAGGACTCCGGCCGGCAGACCGACCTCGGCGAAGATCTGCGCGAGCAGCAGCATGGTGAGCGGGGTGTCCTCGGCGGGCTTGACGATCATGGTGCAGCCCGCGGCGAGCGCGGGGCCGATCTTGCGGGTTCCCATGGCGAGCGGGAAGTTCCACGGGGTGACCGCCAGGCACGGCCCGACGGGCTCCTTGACGACGGCGATCTCCCCGGTCCCGGCGGGGGCGGTCGCGGTGCGGCCGCCGATGCGCACGGCCTCCTCGGAGAACCAGCGCAGGAACTCGGCGCCGTAGGCCACCTCGCCGCGGCTCTCGGGCAGGATCTTGCCCATCTCGAGGGTCATGAGGAGGGCGAAGTCGTCGGCGCGCGCCGTGACGGCCTCGAACGCCGCGCGCAGGATCTCCGCGCGGGTGCGGGCGGGGGTGGCGGCCCACTCGTCGGCGACGCCGGTCGCCATGTCCAGGGCGGCCCGGGCATCCGCGGGGGTGGCGTTCGCGACGGCGGCGAGGACCTCGCCGGTGGCGGGGTTGACCACGTCGAAGGTGCGGCCGGACTCGCTCGGCACGGAGCGGCCGCCCTGCCACAGGCCGGTGGGGATGCCAGCGGGGAGTGCGTGGGATGCGGTCATGGTGGTGGGCCTCTCGGTGGCAGTGGGGCGGTGTGGATGTGGTGGTGACGGGTGCCTGCGGCGAAGCACTCTCGGATTCCGTCCGGTTCGGACGACGTGTCCGGAACGGACGGAATCCGAGAGTCGCGCGGCAGAGAGACCCGCTCCCTGGCGGGGCAGCGGGTCGGCGGGTCGGCGGGTCGGCCGAGCCTCTCTAGGCAGCGGCCTCGCGGATCGCCGTCTCCAGCACGGTGAGAGCGTCGTCGAGCAGGTCGTCGCCGATCACCAGCGGCGGCAGCAGCCGGATGACATTGCCGTAGGTGCCGCAGGTCAGGATCACGACGCCGGCCGCGAGGGCCTTCGCCGCGACGGCCTTCGTCAGGTCGGCGTCCGGCTCCGTCGTTCCGGCCTTGACCAGCTCGATCGCGATCATCGCGCCGCGACCGCGGACGTCACCGATCACGCCGATCTCCTCCGCCAGGGCGCGCAGTCGCGAGACGGCGCGCGCGCCGATGGCCCGGGCACGAGCGGGGAGGTCGAGGTCCGCCATGGTGTCGAGTGCGGCGAGCGCGCCGGCACAGGCGACGGGGTTGCCGCCGTAGGTGCCGCCGAGGCCGCCCGCGTGCACCGCGTCGAGCAGGTCGGCGCGGCCGGTGATCGCGGAGAGCGGCATGCCGCCCGCGATGCCCTTGGCCATGGTCATGATGTCCGGCACGACGCCCTCGTCCTCGCAGGCGAACCACGCTCCGGTGCGGGCGAAGCCGGTCTGCACCTCGTCGGCGATGAAGACGACGCCGTTGTCCTTCGCCCAGGCGGCCAGGGCGGGAAGGAAACCGGGCGCGGGCACGATGAAGCCGCCCTCGCCCTGGATGGGCTCGATGATGACGGCGGCCACCGAGTCGGCGCCGATCTGCTTCTCGATCTGGGAGATCGCGCGGGCCGCGGCGGCGGCACCGTCGGCGTCGAGGCCGGCGGCGGCGTCCCGGTACGGGTACGACATCGGCATCCGGTAGACCTCGGGCGCGAAGGGGCCGAAGTCCTTCTTGTAGGGCATGGTCTTCGCGGTCAACGCCATCGTGAGGTTGGTACGGCCGTGGTAGGCGTGGTCGAAGGCGACCACCGCATCGCGGCCGGTGGCCAGGCGCGCCACCTTGACGGCGTTCTCCACGGCCTCGGCGCCGGAGTTGAACAGCACGGTGCGCTTGTCGTGGTCGCCGGGGGTGAGCGCGTTCAGGCGCTCCGCCACGGCCACGTAGCCCTCGTACGGGGTCACCATGAAGCAGGTGTGGGTGAAGTGCGCAGCCTGCGTCGCAACGGCTTCCGCGACGCGCGGGTCGGACGCGCCGACGCTGGTCACGGCGATGCCGGAGCCCAGGTCGATCAGCGAGTTGCCGTCGACGTCCACGATGACGCCGCCGTCGGCGTCCGCGGCGTACACGGGCACGGACGAGCCGACCCCGCCGGCCACGGCGGACCGTCGGCGCTCCGCCAGGCGGGCGGACTCCGGGCCGGGGAGGGCGGTGACGAGATTGCGGACCTGCGGCAGGCGGTACGTCAGGGAGGTGGTGGATGCGGTCATGTCAGGGTCTCCTTGTCGACGTCGACGGGGGCGATGGTGCGGCGCAGGGTCTCGCCGCGGAAGAAGGCGGGATGGGTGGCCCGCCGCACGAACATCAGCACGACCCCCAGGAGGAGCAGGCCGAAGCCGATGTAGAACACGAGGCCGATTCCGAACAGCGAGGAGCCGCTGCCGTTCTCGGGGTTGAGGCTCTCCTGCACCGAGATGACGAAGACGATCGCGAGGATCGTGCCGCCCAGCAGCGGGAACAGGAACTTGTAGACGATGTTGTGCACACCGGTGAACAGTTCGCGGCGGAAGAACCAGACGCAGGCGAAGGCCGTGATGCCGTAGTACCAGCAGATCATGATGCCCAGCGCGGCGATGGTGTCGAGCAGGGCGCGGTCCGAGAGCATCTTGACCACGGCGTAGAAGACGGCGGTGATGATGCCGGAGACGACGGTCGCGTAGGTCGGGACCAGGTAGCGCGGGTGCACCGCGGCCAGCTTCTTCGGGAAGGCGCCGTAGCTGCCCATCGCGAGCATCGTCCGCGCCGCGGGCAGGAAGGTGGTCTGCAGGCTGGCGATGGACGAGGCGAAGATCGCGAGGAACAGCATGAGGCCGCCGAAGCCGCCCAGCACCGGGTTCGCGAGCGGCCGGAAGACGTTCTCGGAGTTGTCCGGGTTGCCCAGGCCCACGCCCTCGGTGCCGACGCCCGCGTACATCATCACGGCGATCGCCACGAGCAGGTAGGTGATGAGGATCGACACCACCGCGAGCAGCCCGGCGCGCCCGGGGACCTTCGTGGGGTCCTTGGACTCCTCGCCGAGCGTGAGGCACGTGTCCCAGCCCCAGAACGCGAAGATCGAGCCCGTGAGGCCGACGACGAACGCCGCGATCGTCAGCCCGGTGAAGGGGTTGAACCAGTCGATCGAGAAGGACAGCCCGGTGGGTACTCCGTGCGAGCGCACGATCGCCGTGACCGCGAAGGCCACCAGCACGACCATCTGGAAGCCGACCAGCGCGTACTGCACCACGGCGCTGGTGGTGACGCCGCGACCCGAGATGTAGGTCGCGATCACGATGAACACCAGTGTGGTCGCGATGTTGACGAGCTTGTTCGAGGCCAGATCCGCGATCGAGTCGTTGCCCACCACCTGCGCGAGGAACAGGTAGAAGTAGTCGACGGCGATCGCCGCCAGGTTCGACAGCACGATGATGGTGGCCAGCACCATGCCCCATCCGCACATCCAGCCCACGTACGGCCCGAAGGCCTTGGTGGACCAGGTGAACGACGCGCCGCAGTCCGGCACCCGCGAGTTGAGCTCGCGGTAGGCGTAGGCGGTGAGGAACATCGGGATGAACCCGGCGATGAAGATCGCGGGCATCTTCAGCCCGACCGAGGCGACGATGAGGCCGATACTGGCGGTCAGCGTGTAGCCGGGGGCCACCGTCGAGATGCCGAGGACCGCGCCCGCGAGGGTTCCGATCCTGCCCTTCGCGAGGCCCTTGTCGACGGTGTCGCCGCTCCCGTCCGCGGACGCGGTGTCGGGACCGCGGCCCGCGTCGGCGGTCATGAGATCCCGGCCCGGGGCACGACGATCATCGGGACGTCGAGGACGCGGAGCATCTTCGCCGCGGTCGAGCCGAGGAACAGGCGCCGGGGCGCCGCGAGGCGGCTCGAGCCGACGAGGATCACGTCGCCGGGGTGCCAGTCGAGGCTGTTGACGGCGTCCTCGACCGTGTCGCCGAGGACGACCGCCGAGGTCACCTCGACCGATCCGGACAACTTGCCGCGGGCCTCGTCGAGCACCTCGAGAGAATGACGGCGGGCCTCGTCGAGCTTGCCGTCGTCGCTCTGCTGCGGACCGGGCATCAGGTCGACCGCGATGAGCGAGACGAGCCGGAGGGGGACGCCGGCGCGCTCGGCGCCGGCGATCGCGGCGTCCAGCAGCTCCGCGGCGCCCGGTCGGGCACCGACCGCACAGGTCACCGATCGCACCCGCTCCGCCTTGGAGTGGCGCTGCCCGCGCGGGGCCAGCGCCACGGCCATGGGTGCGGAGTGGATGAGGTCGTTGACCACGGGGCCCAGCGAGTGCCTGCCGAGCAGTCCTCCGCCGGTGGCGCCCGTCACGACGATCGAGGCGCCGATCCGCTCCGCCTCGGCGATGATGCCGCCGGCGATCGAGTCGTGCACGCCCACCTGGGTGCTCGCGGTCACGTCGTCCGGCACCAGTGTCTTCGCCTGCGCCAGCCAGGCGTCCGCCTGCTCGGTGAGTACCTGGGAGGTCAGGTCGCCCGAGACGAACGACCCCGTGTGGTCGGGCGGCACCACCATGCCGAGCGCGAGCTCGGCGCCGAGGGTGCGCGCCAGCTGCACGCCGAGCGCGACGGCGTCGCGGCCGCCGTCGGTGGCCAGGTAGGCGACGTAGATCTTCATTCCTCCCCCTCGCAGCACGACGATGCGGCACCGTCGGAATCGGTGGAACAGCACGACCCGGTCTTCGCGGGCGTGGGGGCCACGTCCAGCGACGGGTTCCGGTCGAAGAAGCCGAAGGGCTTGAGCCAGAAGCTCACCGTGTCCGCCGGCATGATCGGCCAGTCCTCGGGACGGGTGATGTGGTGGATGCCGAAGGTGTACCAGAGCACCACGTCGGTGTTCTCGATGGAGCGGTTCTGCGCGGTCCAGGCCGGCAGGCCCATCCCACCGCCGCCCTGATTGACGAACTCGCCCGCGGGCCAGCGCTCCTCGCGATCGTTGGGGGTGACCCACAGGGTGTGCTCGATGGCGCGGCAGCGGTCGAGGATGGGGGAGGCCGGGTCGAACATCGCGGGGACGTTCGCCGACGCGACCAGCTTGTACGACGGATGGACGCCCAGGCCGGTGGTGACGTTGTCGTTGACCACCTTCCACGAGCGCTGCGTGGGGTAGTGCGGGTCCTGCTTGCCCTCGGACTCGGTGCGCAGCGGCGTGTTCACCTGCTGCAGCGACAGTCCGTACGGGTTGTCCGGCCCGGTGGGCACCATCTGCGTCTCGGACCGGTAGACGGTGTTGTTCTCGCCGTCCACGTCGAGGTCCATGCGCGCGACGATGAAGTGCTGGTGGAAGGGCGCGTAGGTGCGCTGGTCGACGAGCGTGCCGTGCGGATGGGATCCGCCCTCGGGGAAGTGACTGACCACCATGATGCCGGTGGCGCGCACCTCGCACTCGATGTTGCCGTCCTCGTAGAACCGCCAGTAGGTGAGGTACTCGTAGTTCGCGACGGTCACGTGGAAGGACACCGTGAGGCGGCGCATGCGGCGGACCTCGGCGCCGGCGTGGTGGTCCACGTGCTTCCAGAGGACGGCGTTGTCCTCCTCGTGGATGCAGATCGCGTTGGCGATGTCGTAGGGCTCGCCCTTGCTGTCGTGGAGCGTGGCGTCCAGGTACCGGATCTCGCCGAGGCAGTCGCAGCCGAGCGCCAGCGAGGTGGTCATGAAGCCGAGGCCCCACTCGCCGATGTCGAAGGCGGTGCGCCGGTAGTGGTCCTCGCAGTGGTCGCGGTAGGGGACCATCATCTCGGCGAAGGAGAGG
Organism: Tsukamurella sp. NPDC003166; assembly: GCF_040611135.1. Lineage (NCBI taxonomy): Bacteria > Bacillati > Actinomycetota > Actinomycetes > Mycobacteriales > Tsukamurellaceae > Tsukamurella > Tsukamurella sp. NPDC003166. Next base: position 11,056 of record NZ_JBEXNL010000003.1, on the reverse strand, counting down.
CGGTGCGCGATCTTGCGCACGTTCCCGTTGTCGTTGTAGGTGATCGCGTGCAGGGTCATGCCCTCGCGGTAGTTGAAGCCCACCCGCAGCGACCAGTTCTGCCAGGTCAGCTTGTTGCCCTCGAGGGTGAAGCCGGGGCCCTCGGGCTGGGTGATCTCGAGCGGCTTGCGCTCGGGGCGCGTGCTCGCCTCGCGGATCTCCTTGGGCAGCATCCGCGGCACGTACTCGCCCATGATCTCCGGACGTTCCACGTGGAACGTGTCCTCGATCTTCAGCAGCTCCATGGTGTTGAGGTCGATCACGCAGTGGAAGCCGTTGACCGGCCCGGCGTAGGGGTTGGCACCGTCGACCGCCCGGACCCAGGTGTCGGACCAGCCGATCCGCCGCCCCGCGAACTCCTCCGGGATCAGCACCGCGCCGTAGGTCCAGGTGTCCATGAACACCAGCGACATGTCGGTGATGCCCCGCGCGGCGAGCGCCGCGATGACGTCGGGGTGGGCGCGCAGGGCCTTGTCGGCCTCGTCCCACTCGTCGACGGTGACGTTCGCCTGCACGTCCGGGATGTGGTCGAAGGCGGTGACGGCGCCGTCCGTCAGGGACAGGCGGGCCTTGTAGGTGCGGTTCGCCGTGCGGTCGAAGAGCACCGCGACCGCGACGCGCTCGCAGGGCGTCCCGTCGGCGTCGAAGGCGGTGATCTCGGCCTTGCTCGGCTCGAACATCTCGATCGAGGCGTAGCGCCAGTCGTCGTTCACGCCGTGCTCGCGGGCGAGCAGCGCGGTGACGGCGCGGATCTCGTCGGCGGAGAGCGGGTCCAGAGGATGGGCGGCGGGGGAGGAGGTCTGCATCGCGGGGTGCCTTTCTCGGCGGGCTTCGGCGGCGGTTAGTCGTTGCTGCTCATGACGTGCTTGATACGGGTGTAGTCCTCCAGGCCGTACGCAGACAGGTCTTTGCCGTAACCCGAGTGCTTGAATCCGCCGTGCGGCATCTCGGCGACGAGCGGGATGTGGCAGTTGATCCACACCGCGCCCGCGTCGATGCGGATGCTCATCCGGTTCGCGGTGGCGTGGTCGGTGGTCCAGACGCTGGCCGCCAGGCCGTAGTCGACGCCGTTGGCGAGTGCCACGGCCTCGTCCTCGGTGGCGAAGGGCTGCACCGTGATGATCGGGCCGAAGGTCTCCTCCTGGACGATCGGATCGTCCTGGTGCACACCGGTGATCACGGTCGGCTCGAGGTAGAAGCCCTGCTCGCCGATCCGCTTGCCGCCGGTCGCGACGACCGCGTGCGCGGGCAGCGCCGCCAGCTTGTCGAGCACGGCGCCGAAGTGGCGCACGTTGTTGAGGGCGCCGAAGAAGGCGTCCGGGTCGTCGGGCGCGCCGGGCCGTAGCGTCTGCGCCTGCGCGACGAGCGCGGCCACGAAGTCCTCGTACACCGACTCGTGGACCAGCGCCCGCGTGGCGGCGGTGCAGTCCTGGCCGGCGTTGAAGAAGGCGGCCTGGGCGATGCCCTCCGCGGCGCGGGCGAGGTCCGCGTCGGCGAACACGACGGCGGGGGCCTTACCGCCCAGCTCCAGGTGCGCGCGCTTGACGTCCGTCGCCGCCGCGGTCGCGACGGCGACGCCCGCACGGACCGACCCGGTGATCGCGACCAGGCCGAGCGCGGGGTCGCTCACCAGCCGGGCGCCGACGCCGCCGTCGCCGAGGACCACGTTGAACACGCCGTCGGGGAGGACGTCCTTGGTGATCCGGGCCAGCACCAGGGTCGATTCGGGCGTCGTGTCGGAGGGCTTGAGCACCACGGTGTTACCCGCGGCGAGGGCGGGCGCGATCTTCCAGATGGCCATCATGAACGGGTAGTTCCACGGGGTCACCTGGCCGACGACGCCGATCGGCTCGCGCCGGACGTACGAGGTGAAGCCGTCCATGTACTCGCCCGCGGACCGGCCCTCGAGCATCCGGGCCGCGCCCGCGAAGAATCGCACCTGGTCGGCGCAGACGAGGACCTCCTCCGACTTCACCAGGGCGGCGATCTGGCCGGTGTTGCGCACCTGCGCCGCGACGATCTCGTCGGCGTGCTCCTCGATGGCGTCGGCCAGCGTGAGCAGCGCCGCCTGCCGCGCGCTGGGCGTGGTGCGGCCCCAGGTGAGGAAGGCGCGCTCGGCGGCGGCGATCGCAGCGGCCACTTCGGCGTCGGTGGACACCGGGGAGACCGCCACGACCTGCTCGGTCGCGGGATCGACGACGTCGATCGAGGTGCCGGACGTCGAGTCGACGAAGGCTCCGTCGATGTAGTTCTGGAGGCGGTCTGTCATCGCGGCTCTTTCTCGTCGGTGGCGGCAGGGCGGGTGCGGTCCTCTCACTGTGCGCTGGGTCACTGTTCATCGCATCTGCCAGAATGGCGACATCGATCGGAGTGACTCGACGAAATGGAGTGGCATGGCCGTCACGGTGCGCTGGCTGCTCGCGCAGCGGGACCTGGGTCTCGGGCTCCGTGCGGGGGCCGCGGCGACCGATGTCCCCATCACTTTCGTCATCACCACCGAGCTGTCGGATCCCACGCCCTGGCTGGCCGGCGGCGAGATGCTGCTGACCACGGGCATCGGCATCCCACCCGGCGACGAGGGGTGTCGGATGTACGTGCGCCGACTCACCGAACGCGGTGTCTCGGCGCTCGGGTTCGGTGTGGGCGTGTCGCGGGCCAGCGCACCGTCGGCCCTGGTCGCGGCGGCCGACGAGTACGGCTTGGCCCTCGTGGACGTGCCGCTGCCGACGCCCTTCGTGGCCGTTGCGCGCACCGTCATCGACGAGATCGCGCGCCGCGCGAACGCGTCGCAGGTGGCCGCAGGCCGTGCCCAGCAGCGCATGACCCGAGCGGCAGTGGTCGGCGGACCGTCGGCCACGCTGCGCGAGCTCGCGGTGGGCTGCGGCGGCACGGCCCTGCTCCTGGACCGCAGCGGCCGGGTGGTGCAGGCCCACCCCGTGGACGTCGATCCGGCCGCGTCGCGCGAGGTGGGCGAGCTGGCGCGGGCGCACCGCGCGGCATCCGCGGTCGGGCCGGTGACGGCGGTGGACGGGGCCGGTCGTGCGACGATCGTGACCCAGCCGATCCGCGTCGGCGACCGCGAGCACGGCCACCTCGGCGTCGTGCTGCCGCACGAGCCGCTGGCCACCGATCACGTCCTCATCGGGCACGCGAATTCGTTGTTGGCGTTGGACTTCGAGCGGCCGCTGCGGCTGCTGCGTGCGCAGTGGCGGATCAACGCGGCGGCCCTGCGGCTGGTGCTGTCGGCGGGCGGGGACTCCGATGAGGCCGCGCGCCTGGTCGGCGAGGCCGCCGATCCGGCGGGCGTCCGTGCGCTCGTGGTCCGCGGCGGCGAGGCCGAGGCCGTCGTCGCCGCGGTGCGGGCGGCGCTGCACGACGCTGGCCGGCCGGTGTTCGTGACCGAGGCGGCCGTCGACGTCGTCGTCGCGCTGCTCGGCGGCGCCGACGGGCCGACCTTCGCGGACCGACTGGTCGCGAGTCTCGCACCCGGCGAGCGGGCGCGGCTGCGGTCGGGGCTCGGAGCGCCGCATGCGGCGGGCGCCGTCGCCGAAGCGGTGTCCGCGGCCGAGCTCGCCGCCCGCGCGGCCCGGCCCGGCGGGGGCACCGTCGACGCCTCCGCGCTGGCCGGGCGGACTCTGTTCACCGACCCCGGCACGCGGGGCGCGCTGACCGCGCTCGACCGCGCGCTGCTCGAGCCCTTGCGTGTGCAGGACCCCGGTCTGGCGCAGGCGCTCCGTGCGTACCTCGAGAACCACGGGCAGTGGGAGGGGACCGCCGCGGCCCTCGGTGTGCATCGGCACACCGCGCGGGCGCGGGTGGCGCGGGCGGAGGAGGTGCTCGGTGTGGACCTGAAGTCGGCGCGGGTGCGCGCCGAGCTCCTACTGGCCCTGCTGCTCGGCGACGAGTAGCGCTCGCAGGCCCTCGATCATCGCCGCGCGCCCCAGGTCGAAGGCCTGCAGCGAGCGATCCGGGCCCGACGGTGCCGCGGCCACCGCCCGGCGCAGATCCTCGGCGCCCGGCTCGTCGCCGACGTGGATCGGCTCGTCGGGCGCGGACACGTCGAGCGCCGCACCGAGCAGGAAGTTCTCCACGCCGACGATGATCCCCATGACGCGATCGACGGGGAATCCGGCGCGGAGCAGCGCCGCCGCCGCGGCGGTGTACATGGCCAGGTTCTGGTCGCCGCCGATGGTCTCGGTCGCGAGCAGCCGGACCGCCGACGGGTGCGCGGCGAAGGCGTCGCGGTAGGTGCGGGCCCAGGTGTCCAGGGCCTCGTCCCACGGCAGCGCGTCGAAGCAGGTGGCGTCGATGTCCGCGGTCACGAGGTCGCGGACGAGGCCGATGACGCCCGCCCGGCCCTCGACGTGGTGGTAGATCGAGGAGACCTGCACCCCGAGCCGGCGGGCGAGCGCGGGCATGCTCAGGGAGCCGTCCTCATCGACCAGTTCCAGCGCCGCCGCTCCGATCGAGGCGCGGTCGAGCTGCGGGCTGCTGGGCCGTCCGACACGTCTGCTCACCTGCACGAACCTACCCGATCCAGCGATTAATCGACAGGCCTTCGATTTGGCTCTTGTGGCGGCCGTCACCACGGTCTATCTTTTATCGAAAGCCTGTCGATAAATTCTGGAGGAGCCGAGATGGAGCTCATCGTCGCGCCGGAGATCCCGGTATCGCCCGCCCGCGTGGACACCCCGGCCCGCGAGCCGCTGCGCGTCGCCCTCGTGCAGCACCGCTGGCACGACGACGCCGACCTGCTCGCGAAGGAGCTCACCGACGCGATCGGGCAGGCGGCCGAGGCCGGCGCCGAGGTCGTCTTCCTCTCGGAGATCACCTTGCTGCGCTACCCAGCGTTCGAGCGGGGCGGCGCGCAGCCCAGCGCGTTCGCCGAGGACCTGCTGACCGGGCCCACCTTCACCTTCGCCGCCGCCGCGGCGAAGCAGCACGGCGTCGTCGTCCACGCCTCCCTCTACGAGCGGCATCCCGACGCGGAGCCGCTGGGCTACAACACCGCGATCCTGGTCTCGCCGTCCGGCGAGCTACTCGGGAAGACCCGCAAGCTGCACATCCCGGTCACGGCCGGCTACTACGAGGACACCTACTTCCTGCGCGGCCCCGGGCCGGACGGCGGCGCCGATCCCTACCCGGTCCACGCACCGTCGGAGCTGGGCGGCGCGCGGTTCGGGCTCCCGACCTGCTGGGACGAATGGTTCCCCGAGGTCGCACGGGCCTACTCCCTGGGTGGGGCCGACATCATCGCCTACCCGACGGCGATCGGCTCCGAACCCGATCACCCCGACTTCGACACCGCGCCCCTGTGGCGACAGGTGATCGTGGGCAACGGGATCTCCAGCGGCACCTTCATGGTGGTGCCCAACCGCTGGGGGAACGAGGGCGCCATCACCTTCTACGGCAGCTCGTTCATCTCGGACCCGTACGGCCGCGTCCTCGTCGAGGCGCCCCGCGACGCGTCGGCGGTGCTCGTGGCGGACCTGGACTTGGACCAGCGGCGCGACTGGCTCACGCTCTTCCCGTTCCTCACCACCCGCCGGCCGGACACCTACGGCCTGCTCACCGAGCCGGTGTCGGCGCGCGGCCCCCTGGGCGGTGCCCGGTGACCTGGCGGATGCCGTCGGAAACGGCGCACCAGACCCGCACATGGATGGCCTACCCGTCCGCCGGGTACTCGCTGGGCGACACGGCTTCGGAGCAGGAATCCGCGCGCACCACGTGGGCTGCGGTGGCGAACGCGATCGTCGACTTCCAGCCCGTGACCGTGGTCGTCGATCCCGACGAGCGGCAGGCCGCGCTGCGTCACCTGGCCGGCGCCGTCGACGTCGTGGAGGCCCCGCTGAACGACGCCTGGATGCGCGACATCGGCCCCACCTTCGTCGTCGACGAGGATGGGCGGCTGGGCGCCGTGGACTGGGTGTTCAACGGCTGGGGCGGCCAGTCCTGGGCGACGTGGGACCGCGACAGCCGGATCGGGGCTTTCGTCGCCGAGCTCGCCGGGGCCGAGTACATCGGGTCCGACCTGGTGGGCGAGGGCGGGGGAATCAACGTCGACGGTGCCGGCACCGTCCTGCTGACCGAGACCGTCCAGCTGGATCCGGGCCGGAACCCGGGGCTCTCGAAGGCCGACGTGGAGGCCGAGTTGGCCCGGACGATCGGCGCGACGCACGCGGTGTGGTTGCCCTACGGGCTCGCCCGCGACTCCGACACCTTCGGTACGCGCGGCCACGTCGACATCGTCGCGACCGTCCCGTCGGCGGGCACCGTCCTGCTGCACGACCAGCGCGATCCCGCGCATCCGGACCACGAGCGGTGCCGGGGCATCCGGGAGGTCTTCGCCGCGTCGACGGACGCCGCGGGCCGGCCCTGGGAGGTCGTGTCCGTCCCCGCCCCGACGGTGCTCCGCGACGCCGAGGGCTTCGTCGACTACAGCTACATCAATCACGTCGTGGTCAACGACGCCGTGGTCGCCTGCTCCTTCGACGACCCGAACGACGCTGTGGCGGTGGAGGTCCTGGCCGCCGCCTATCCCGGCCGGGAGATCCTCACCGTCGACGCGCGGCCGCTGTTCGCCCGCGGCGGCGGCATCCACTGCATCACGCAGCAGCAGCCCGCGGTCTGAGTCCGCCCCGTGCCGCGCGACAATCGTTGCGACTGATGTAGGTCGGACGGTGGGGCGATGACGGCGTGGATGATCGCGGCGATGGTGGTCGCCGGGTTCGCTGCGGGCCTGATCGGCTACATCACCGGGCTGGCCTCGCTGGTCTCGTATCCGGCGCTGCTCGCGATGGGCCTGTCGCCGGTGGCGGCCAATGTCACGAACACGGTCGCGATGGTGGCGGTGGGCGGTGGCTCCATCGCGTCGTCGGCGTCCGAGCTGGTGAAGAACAAGCCGCAGATGCGGTTGCTCGCCGTGCTCGCGGTTGCGGGCGGCGTCGTGGGCTCCGCTCTGCTGATGCTGGCTCCGGGGAGCACCTTCGAGGCCGTGGTGCCGGCACTCATCGCCGTTGCCGCAGTGGCGATCCTGCTGCAGCCGCGGCTGCGCGAGCGCCCCGAGGTCGCGCGTCTCGCGCGGTACTACCCGGTCGGAGTCTTCCTGGTCTCGGTGTACGGCGGCTACTTCGGCGCGGGGGCCGGGGTGATGATCCTGGCGCTCACCCTGGTCGCGACGTCCGAGCCGCTGTGGCGCGCGGCGATGCTCAAGGCCTACGTCCTCGGGCTGGCGAACCTGGTGGCGGCCATCGGCTTCGCTGTCTTCGGCCCGGTGCACTGGCCGGCGGCGATCGCGATGGCGATCGGCGGGTTCCTGGGCGGCTGGTGCGGCCCGCCCGTCGTGGCGCGGATCGACGCCGGACGCCTGCGGGTGGTGGTCGCGATCTGCGGGCTCGGGCTCGCGGCGTGGCTGGCGCGCGGGTGGTTCTGACCGCTCAGCAGGAGCCCTGCACGACGGCCTTCGCGGTGCCGAAGAACTGGTAGAGGTACACGAGTTCCCAGTCGGCGGGGCCGTAGTCGTACGAGCGCGGGACCGCCCGCAGTACCGTCTCGCCGCTGTAGCACCGGTCGAAGATGTACCGGGACCGCGTGAGGTGGTAACCCCAGCTGATCACGATCACCGACTTCCAGCCGTGCCGCTCGGACAGCCGCCGCGTGAACATCGCCTCGCCGCGCGTCGTACTGGGCGCGGGCCGCTCGCACGTGATGGCGATGTCGTCGATCCTGGTGTCGCACAGGTCCTGCATGGTGCGGTCGGTCGCGGCGTACGGGTTCGAGAGGACCACGTTCTTGGCGTACCCCTCCTGGGCGAGGCGGATCCCGTAGTACTCGCGGGAGTCGTGTTCACCGCCCAGGACGATGATCGCGTCCACCTTGCGGAGCGGATCCTCGTGCGGGACACCGAAGAGCACGTACCCGACCCCACCGACCGCGGCGAGCACGGCGACGACGAGCACCGCTGTCACCCACAGGAGCTTTTGCCATCGCCGCACGCGGCCACCCTACCGGCGTCGATGGCGCGCCGCCGACCTGAGCCGCTTCGCCGCACAACCTCCCCGTCACCTTTGTAGTGGTCCCGGTGTCGGGGCTGCGGTCGCCGGCTTCGGTATGACTTCCACCCCTGTCGTAGTTGATGATCCGGGTTGTGGCGTCGCCGGGGTCGGTGGCGCCGGTCGACCGCTGATAGGGATACGTCCACCTGCACTTTTCGGGGTTGGGCTTTCGTAACGTGGGTGCCGGGGATCTGCGCTTGACTTGCGGTCGCGAAGCAGTTCCACGAGTTGGAAGGGTGCAGATGAACGAACGACTCGACTATGCAGTGTTTCTCGGACTTGACGTCGGCAAGAGTAGTCACCATGGCTGCGCGTTGACACCGGTTGGCCGGACCGTGTTCGACAAGCCAGTACCGCAAGCGCACCCGACCTGGAGCGCCTGTTCCAGAAGCTCTTCACCGATCGCGGGCCGGTGTTGGTGATTGTGGATCAGCCAGCGTCGATCGGTGCCCTCGCCGTCGCGGTCGCGCAGGCCACCGACGGCGTGGACGTGGCCTACCTGCCAGGGCTCGTGATGCGCCGGTTGGCGCAGACCCATCCGGGCTCGGCGAAGATCGACGCCTGCGATGCCTATGTGATCGCCGAAGCCGCCCGCTCGACCCCGCACACCCTGCGGCCCCTGGACGTCGGGCGAGGAGGCGCTGGCGAATCTGCGTGTGCTGGTTGGCTTCGACACTGACCTCGCCGGGGAGGTCACTCGCCTGACGAACCGGATTCAATCGCTGCTGGGGCAGATCCACCCCGCCCTAGATCGTGTGCTCGGCCCACGACTGCAGCAGACCGTGGCGCTGAAGTTGCTGCGCCGCTACGGCGGACCTACTGGGCTGTCGAAACTCTCGCGCCGCCAGCTCTCGGCGGTGGTGACCAAGCAGGCGCACCGCAACCGCGCCCAGCTGGTCGAAGCGATCGAAAAGGCACTTCGCGAGCAGACCGTCGTCGTACCCGGCACCGCGGGTGTGGAGGCGGTGATCCCGAAGCTGGTCGAGACGCTCTCGGGGTTGCTTGCTCAGCGGGCGGAAGCAGCCACACGGAGAGAGGAGATATTGTCCGCGCACCCTCTCGGGAAGGTCCTGACCTCCATGCCGGGGATCGGGGTCAGGACCGCCGCCACCATCCCCGTCGAGGTCGGGGACATCGGTCGATTTCCCACTAGCGGGCACCTCGCCTCGTACGCCGGCCTCCCACCCGTCACCCGGCAATCCGGCAGCTCCATCCGCTGTGAGCACCGCAGCCACGGCGGCAACAAAGCCCTCAAACGGGCCCTGTTCTTGTCCTCCTTCGCCGATCCCGCCTCCCGGGCCTCTTACCAGCGAAAACGGTCCGAAGGGAAGCCTCACAACGCCGCGCTGGTCTGCCTGTCCCGCCGTCGCATCGACGTCCTGCACGCCATGCTCCGGCGCAGCCAGCCGTACCAACATCGACGGTCCACGTCGATCGCCGCATAGCCGCGACGACCAGAACGGAATCGAGGTCGGGCCTGGCGGACCGCCTCAAGATTCGCGCGCCCGGACCTTGGCGGCGCCGAGGCACGACGTCGCACGACCGGACGAGTGCGTGACGTTGTTGCGGACACGGGTCGCGTTACATCTTCGGGACTGCTGCACCGATAGGTGACATCTGATCTGGCTTGCCTGAGAGGGCCGGCCTGGAAGGATGGCCATCGTGCCCAAGCCCTATCCGAAAGAGTTCCGCGACGACGTGGTCCGGGTTGCCCGGGACCGTGAGAGCGGTGTGACGATCGAGCAGATCGCGAAGGACTTCGGGGTGCACCCGATGACCTTGCAGAAGTGGATGCGTCGCGCTGATATCGACGACGGCAACAAGCCTGGGATGACGTCGGGGCAGTCTGCGGAGCTGCGTGAGGCGAATAGACGAATCCGCCTGTTGGAGCAGGAGAATGAAGTCCTGCGACGGGCTGCGGCGTATCTGTCGCAGGCGAACCTGCTGGGAAAAGGTTCTACCCGCTCGTGAAGGAGCTCGCCGCCGACGGGATCCCCGTCACGGTGACGTGCCGGGTCCTCAAGCTCGCCCGCCAGCCCTACTACCGATGGCTCAATGATGCGGTCACCGCCGCCGACCGGGTCGCCGCGGAGCGGGCGAACGCCCTGTTCGATGCGCACTGCGAGGACCCGGAGTTCGGGTACCGGTTCCTCGCTGACGAGGCCGACGCTGCTGGTCAACCCATGAGCGGCCGGACGGCGTGGCGGATCTGCTGCGCCAACGGCTGGTGGTCGACCTTCGGAAAGAAACGAGGCCGCAACGGCAAGAAGCCCGGGCCGCCGGTGCACGATGACCTGGTCGAACGCGACTTCACCGCCGAGCTTCCGAACGAGCTCTGGTTGACCGATATCACCGAGCACTGGACCGACGAGGGCAAGCTCTACCTGTGCGCGATCAAGGACGCCTGCTCGGGGCGGATCGTCGGCTACAGCATCGACTCCCGTATGCAATCACGCCTCGCAGTGAACGCGCTCAACAATGCTGTTGCTCGCCGCGAAGGCGACGTATCCGGTTGCATTGTCCACTCGGACAGAGGGTCTCAGTTCCGGTCTCGGAAGTTCGTCGCAGCGTTGAACCGGCACGGCCTCGTCGGATCAATGGGCCGGGTCGGCGCCGCCGGCGACAACGCAGCGATGGAATCGTTCTTCGCGCTGCTCCAGAAGAATGTCCTCAATCGACGTCGGTGGGCCACCCGCGAGCAACTGCGGATCGCGATCGTCACTTGGATCGAGCGGACCTATCACCGCCGCCGCCGGCAAGCCCGCCTCGGCCGCTTGACGCCCATCGAATACGAGACCATCATCAACACAGCCGCGACAGCGGCATGACACCGTAACTGTCACCTATCGGTGCAGCAGTCCCTTCGACCTAGTGGCGCGTGGCTGAAGTCTTCTTCCGGTCGATCTTGGCGAGGATGTCCTCCGCGGTTTTGACCCACACGAACGGATGTGAGCGTGGGTTCC